>NZ_JBRKIT010000042.1:0-409354 GCF_052983395.1 Sinomicrobium halophytocola | reverse complement strand
TCCAGCAGGCTGTCACGCCCCGCGGCTGTGATCACCACGATAATCAGGGCTATGCCCAGCATGGACACCACAGGCATCGCCTGGTCCAGCCATTTCGCCCTGCCGTGCAACAGCTTGTTGAAAAGCAACCCGGCGCCTATGGGAATAATGATCATTTTAACAATGTCCCACATCATCGCCATCACATCGATCTCTATAAACTCTCCCGCCAGCAACTTCATCAACACCGGGGTCAGGAAAGGGGCTAAAAGGGTGGCTATAGACGTAATGGTCAGGGACAACGCCAGATTGGCTTTGGCCAGGTAAGCCATTACATTGGAAGCCATACCACTGGGAGAGCAACCGATAAGCACAATTCCCGCAGCGATCTCCGGGGGAAAATCACTCACCGTAGCCAGGGCAAAACCTGACAGGGGCATGATGATAAACTGCGCCGTTACCCCGATAAATACCCCTTTGGGCGATTTGATCACGGACTCAAAGTCCCGCGCACTCATCGAAGTGCCCATGCCGAACATAATCACCTGGATCAAAGGGGTGATCAAACCTGTCAGTTTAAAATCACCGATACGGATAAAGTAATGCGGGTAATACATCGCCATGGATACCGCGGCAAAGATCATAATGGTATATACATAGCCCCGTAAATGGGCAAAACCGGAAAAGCCTATGGCCAGAGCAACAAAAAACAACACCAGGACAGGGCCTGCCTCCGGGATAAATCCCATCAGGGCCATAACGACATATACCAGTAACAACAAGGCTGCGAGGCCCAGAACAGTGAAAAATACTTTCTTTTTCTCCAAAATATGGGTTTTTAATAATTGGTAAGATGATTACAGTTTATACGCCTGCCGGGCCAGGAGTTTCCACTCCCCTTCCTGCTTTACATAAACCAGTACATTGCCGATACGGATATCCACAGGCTCCCCGGCATTGGTCGCCTTTGCTTCGAATATATGGCGTACAATGGCGGTACTGCCCGAGACCACAATCCGCTGGTCTGTAAAATCTACCTCTGTAAAATCGAAAGCACCATGAACAAGATCGTCTATAAATTTATCCTTGTCCTGGATAACACCGCTCGAATGACCATAGGTCAGCTCATCGGAAGTCAGATTGCTCAATAGGATTTCATCCGGCTCTATAATAACGCCACGGAGCAACTCCACCACAGCTTTCACCGCGTTCTGTTCCTGGGCAACGCTAATTATCATTTCCCCTTGTGCTATCCCACTTTTCTGTTGTTCTTTTTTGCCTTCGCTACAAGATATAAACGATCCTAAAAATAAGAGCAGAAGAGAAACCTTTTTTATTGTTTTCATAATTCATTTTTTGGTGTTTTGGTGGGTCCGGTCTATGTATCAACCTTGTTTTAATATCTCTTTTACCCTGTTGGCCACAATATCTACCTGTTCCGGTTTTAATAAAACCACGCCGACATTCAATACTTCCCTGGAATTTCTGGTAGCCAGACTGGCAACTATACTCGGATTACCGTTTTTCAGTTTTTCATAAACCTCCTTAGGGCCTATGGAAATATCTTTCCTGTCCCAAAAAACATCTAAAGTCGGAAATACGTTGGCACGCCCTTCCGGAACATAAACCTTTGTCCTGACACCCGAAACTTCCGTTAGAATATTCTTTACGGATGAGATTCTCTTAAGCCACTCCTGCCATTCTTTTTTATGATCTTTTTGTAAATACGCTTTCAGGGCAGCATACATGCCAAAAATTTCTTCCTTGTTCACTTTCATCGGTCTTCCGATGGGGGCTTCGTAAGGACTGTGATTCAGTTTTGCAGCTTCAATCAGGTCTTTCCTGCCGAAAAGCAAGCCCGCACTTTGCGGTCCCCGGATCATTTTACCCCCGGAAAAAGTAACCATGTCAAATCCCATTTCCTGGTACTTGAACAAATTCTCAACCGGGGGAACGTCTGCCGCCGCATCGATAAAAGTTGGGATATCATGCTGCTTGCAAATCGCTATGAAGTCTTCATGGTTAATACTGTCTTCTCCGCCATACCAGGATGTAGCCGCATTAAAAAACAAGGCCATGACCGTCCTTTCATTTATGGCTTTTTCCATGGCCACGGCATTTTCCACCTCTACGATCTTTGCACCGGTAGTGGTAATGGCCTGGTCAAAAACGTAGCGGTGCTTCTTCTGCATAATTACCTCCGGCCGTGGTCCGGGGAGATTGGGAATTTGCTTGCGCTTGTCTTCATCCATCCCTGTTATGGCAGCGGCCGTTCCCAGAACCAGGGCGCATGCGGCACCGGAAGTAACCATCGCCGCTTCGCAATGCAACATTTCGGCAATTTTTACCCCTACTTTATCCTGCAATTCATGCATGTCGGCAAAATCATGTGCCGTAGCGTTAATGGCTTCCAATACTTCCGGCAGCATCAGGGAACCTGACAAATAGGTCATGGTTGCCGCGGCATTGATAACCCTGGTAACGCCCAGTTCCTCAAAATAATCGGGAACGTTCGGCCGGGGAGCAATATTTTCTGCAAAAAGGGAACCGGAAGAGAACAATCCTCCCGTAATACTTCCCATCAAGGGGAGTAATGGTAATCCCTTGACGATATCTCTTCGTTTCATGTATTTCGTTTTTAGTGGTTATATTGTATTACCAGGTCCTTTGCTTCATAAATTCTTCCAGTTCTTCCCGGCTCATCGGTAGTTCATCTTCATGCTGGCTCAGCCACTGAAGAAAATGCTCTCTGATCTTACCTGTCCATTCACTGTCTATCTGTCCGGAGGTATACCTTCCCTCTCTCAACATTTGCTGACCGAACTTGTCCCGGAGCGTTATAAACTCGGCAGTAATAACAACCTTTTCAGCCAGATGGGCAGGAATAAAAATAACTCCTTCCGGTTTGGCCAGGACCAGATCGCCCGGCATCACCAGGGCTTGTCCCATTCGTATAGGCGTATTTAACCCGGCAAGCATCACATCCTTTAAATAGGTAGGATTCCAGTTTTTCACAAAGGCATTAAAGCCATTTATACGGGACAATCCCTCCATATCCCGGGAAGAACCGTAGAAAACAACTCCATTACCGCTTTTTGCATAAATGGCATTTCCCAGGTTATCGCCTATCAAAGTCCCTCCCATAGTCTTCCCGAAAGAATCGGCAACATATACATCGCCTTTGGTGAGTGTTTCGATAGGCCATGAATTGGTATTTCCTGCACGGCCTTCTTCTTTTCCTCTTTCTTTGATCCGGTCTTCTACATCCGGGCGACTGGGCAGGAACATTGCCGTTACGGCACGGCCTGTTATGGTTATGTCTTTATCCAATATTTTCCAATCGCCTTCATACTGGGAATTATATCCTTCGTTATTTAATATCTGCCAGGCTTCATCTATAGAGATATTACTTGCCCGTTCGATAAGGTCGTCCGGTATTTTGGGGCGACCGTTATCAAACCGTTCACCTTTCCAGGCCCCGGTTAAATACACGAGTTCTTCTTTACTGATTTCCTGGCCGTATGATTGTATGAAGCAAGAACAAAACAGGGCCAAAAACAAGAATGTCTTATTGGGTTTATACATAGGTAGCGTCTTTTTTAGATTATTTATCGGGCATCGGGAGCATCCCAGAGAGGGCTGGACAACCCGTTGAGATCATACACTATTTCCCCGGCCCTGACGGTCATTTCACATTGCAGCTTTTGATCGCCTTTCATTTTGTTTCCCGCACTGTCCACAAAGCCAAAATCTCCTTTTAACACGGATAAAACAGCAATGTCCGCCACGCTACCTACACTCAGGTTTCCCAATTCCTCATGGTGAATTACCCGGGCAGGTTTCCAGCTTGAAGCTTCGATAACATCAGCAAGGGGCATGCCCAGGTTCAGGAATTTGGACATGACGTTGAGCTGGTCTTTCATTCCCCCGTTCATACTTTCCGTATGTATATCGGTACTGATGGCATCCGGAAAAAAACCCTTTTTAATGGCCGGTATGGCCTGGGCAAATGCGAAGCTACCACCACCATGACCGACGTCGAAAACGATGCCTCTTTCCCTCGCCTTGGTGGCATAGTCATACAACTCTCCGGTTTCAGGATTTAGTATGGTCATACGGACATCGGCAAGGTTGGCGTACATATGGGTAAAAATATCTCCGGGACGGAGCTCTTCCAATAGCAATTTGGTGAGGGACAAGGGAGGCTCATGTCCACCGAAATCTATCATTACGGGAACATTCGCCAGTCTTCCTGCTTCAACGGCACGCTCAATAGGTGTCCATTCGGCACCGGAATAATGTGCTACTTTTATACCTACCAGCTCTGGATTCTGCGCTATGGTCATAGCCGTCATTTTTGCATTCATGTCTTCCAGGTCCTGCTCCCATACGCCGCCACGCATTCCTTCGCCTACAATATTCAAAAAGGACAAAATTCTTGTTTTGGAATGTGCTATCGTCTGTTTCTTGTACTTTTCGAAACTCTTCCAGCCCGGACTTCCGGCATCAACGGCCGTGGTCACTCCCGAACGAAAGGTAAACGCATCGGGCTGTACGGCATAATACCCGTTACAGAGATAGTGATTTTCTTCTGTACCTATAAAATGGTGACTGTGCAGGTCTATAAGACCCGGGGTTACATATAACCCTTTTACATTAACCACCATTTTGGCATCTTTGACATTCAAACGGTTGGATACGGCCACTATAGTATCGTTACTAACGGCTATATCCATTATTTTTTCGTGTATTTTATTTTTAGGGTCTATTACTGTCCCCCCCTGGATCAACAAGTCGTATTTCTGGGCTACAGCATGTAATAGCGGAAATAAAACACATATAATAGTACTAAGGATTATTCTTCTGTTTTGCATCATATACTTTTTTGGTGTAAGATCTCTGATAGTCTGGAAGCGACTATGCGCTCCTGGCCGGGTTTTAGCATCCAGGTGGTAATGCTTACCGAGTTTTTACCGCCACCTGCAATTTCTATAGAGGGATGCCCTTTTCGCATTTCCTCTTTCAACTGGTCCCCGGAAATTCTTAATTGCCTTGTGTCCCATGAAAGGTTTAAAGTGGGTACCACGTTGGCCAAAACGGGCACATCTATTTTCGCTTTTAATCCGGAAATATCATCAATACCACTTTTTATAAGATTGACCTGGCTTTCCCACAAAGCCCAATCCTTTTCATGATCGCGTTTCAGATAGCTTTCAATCGCTACCATCATGGCTACGATCTCTTCCTTGTTTACTTTCATTCCCCTGCCGATAGTGTTTCCCCGTGGCGGGGCGCTTACCCTGGCGGCATCTATATATTTCTTCTTGCCGAGAAGTACTCCCGCGCTTTGCGGACCACGAAGACCTTTGCCTCCGGAAAAACACACCATATCGAATCCCATATCGGTATATTTCGAAAGGCTTTCCACCGGTGGTACATCGGCTGCACAGTCTATCATTGTAGGTATCTTGTGCTCTTGGCAAACTTCGAGGACGCCGTCCCACTGTATTTGTCCTTCATAATTCAGAAAATTCACGAAGTAATACATGGCCGTGTTCTTATTGATCGCTTTTTTCAGTTCGTCCTTTGTATCTACATATACGATCTTCACCCCACAGTTCTCAATAGCATGAGCATATTCTATGTAATGCTTACGCTGCATGATCACTTCGGTTTTCATACCGGTCCCTGCCAGGTGCGGAAGTTTTGCCGCCTTTTCCGGATCGGTACCGGTCAACACCCCGGCAGTGCCAAGGGTAATTGCCGAAGCCGCTCCCGAAGTGACCGTAGCTGCCTCACAGCCAAGTAAAGCAGCTATACGTTCACCTACTTTATCCTGAAGTTCATCGATATTGACAAAGTCTTCGGAAGTTCCCATATAGGCCTGTTTTACCTCATCTGCCATCAAAGATCCGGTCATGGAAGTATAGGTGCCGGCCGCATTGATAAAAGTCCTGACACCCAGTTCCTGCAAATAATTACGGGCAATTGGCATTGTCACTTCAGGCTGTATTAACCTAGAGGCTGTTGCGAGATCAAAAGACATCAGACCTCCCATAAGCGGGAGGGCTGATAATTGTTGTATTAACCTGCGTCTGCTGATCATAGCTTATGATTTTAACGTAGCAATACAGTCTATTTCCACCAGCGAATCCCCGGGAACACCTCCATATACCGCTACGGTAGTACGTACCGGAGGTTTCTTTCCGAACTTGCCGTGGTACACTTCGTTCATGGCTTTGTAATCGTGCAGATCGGCCAGATATACATTCACTTTCAATACATGCTCCATAGAAGAACCTGCCTTTTCCAGTTCTTTTTTCAGTTCTTCCAGGACGTGCTCCGTATGGTCTTTGATATCTCCTTCGAAATGAGCTCCCTTCCCGGCAATATACACCAGCCCGTTATGCACCACCGAGCTGGAGAACAGGGGGACCTCCTGGTCCTCATCTTCTTCTCTTTTAAACCTGGTAATCGGTGAAGCTGATGCATTTCCGGGGCTTCCCGAATTCAAAGTTCTTCCGAAAGCAGCTACTCCGACCAAACCTAAAACCGAGGTAGCAATTTTGCGCAAAGCGCCTCTTCTTTGTGTTTCCATAATAATCTCTGTTTTTATTGTTCGACATCCCACCAAACCCGTGTTACAAACGTGTCCGCTCCCTGGATCTTAATCGCTTCCTGGTAGCTTTCCGTATTCACGCTTATTTCACTTGGCGGATAAGTTAATCTCCTTGGTATAGTCCCGTTGGTCAGGTTTCCGGTGACATCCACCGGGGTCAGTTCGGGGTATCCCGTTCTTCTCCAGTTGGAATATACTTCTATTTCATCCGGGAAAACGGACACCCAGAACTGGGTATGAATAGCTTCCATCTGCTCTTCAAAAGAAGATGGCAGAGGATGGCTGTCAATATAATCCTGTATCTTGTCACTTGGAATAGCCGCACCATTCCCATAAAGGCTTCCCATATTATTCATAGCGTTACCAATTGCTTTCTCATAATAGGCAGACGGATCTCCGGAAGTCCATCCCCGTACGGCGCTTTCGGCCAGGAGCAGGTTCATTTCTGCGCTTCCCATTACGGTCAATGATGCGGTAAGAGAAAGGAAAGTCCCCAGGTTAGGTTCGGATAACGCCCCGAAGTCAGCCGGTTTGTTTACCAGTCCGTTTGGCATCCCCTGCTGAATAGTAGTAGTAGTATCCTGTAATCCGTTTACCCAAACGGCTGCTATGGAGGTTAAACGAGGATCGTCATTTTCCCTGAGATGATTTATAAAAGTAGCTGAAAACTTTCCGCCTTCGGTATTGCTTGACCCTCCGTTGGATACACTATAATTATTATTGCGCAACTGAAAGGAAATAGGATTTGAATTGATTTCCTGGCCGCCTACATAAGGCATGATCGCCTCATCCGCTGTATTTTCTATAACTCCTCCGGCAATAGCGGTCTGAGCCCATGTTTGCGCCGAAGAAGCATCGACCTTGGTCATTCGCATGGCCAGACGAAGCATGAGGGAATATGCGAATTTTCTCCATTTCCCGATATCTCCTCCGTAGATAAGATCGCCACTACCAAAGGTTTCTTTGCCGCTGTCGAAAGCATCAATAGACGTTTGTAATGTGGAAAGCATACCTTTATAGATAT
Source organism: Sinomicrobium halophytocola (assembly GCF_052983395.1). Lineage (NCBI taxonomy): Bacteria > Pseudomonadati > Bacteroidota > Flavobacteriia > Flavobacteriales > Flavobacteriaceae > Sinomicrobium > Sinomicrobium halophytocola. Next base: position 401,732 of record NZ_JBRKIT010000042.1, on the reverse strand, counting down.
CTTCCTGGGTATCGTAAGCCGGACTGTAGTTTCCTTCGCCATACGCGGTAACAGCTTCCGTGTATGGGATCATCCCGTACAAATCGGTTACCCGGTGAAAGATGTACACTTTCCATATGGAAGCGATGGCATGCATATTCGCTTTATCTTCATCGCCTTCCAGAACATTTACGACTTTTCCGATCTCATTGATCCCATCTACATAGGCTCCGGAAAAATAGGCATAAGGATATGTTCCGGAGGTATAAACATATTTATCTCCCAATCCCGGAACTTCGAGATAGGTGGCAAAATGTTGTACAAACCCTCCCGCAGAAAACTCATATACTGTTCCGGTACTATTGTTCAATGCATCGTAAAGCGATTTGGTAAACATATATTCGGGCTCCACCTGGGTTGAAGCATCCGGGTTCGTGTTCTCTTCTTCAAAGCCTTTGTCACATGACACCATGAACAACGGTGCCCATATCCATAAAGCGACGAGGTATTTTATGTTTAGTTTCTTCATGATGATTTCCATTAAAATTTTAGCATTAGGTTCAGGCCGTAACTCCTTGTTCTCGGAAGTGCAAAAGATTCGAATCCCTGGGCATTACCGTTGGTAAATGCGGATTCGGGATCAAAATTGTCCGTTTTACTATAGAGCAGGGCCAGGTTCCTGGCTATGAACGATACGGATGCGGATTGCAGTTTGAACAACTTCAGTTTATCCACCGGGATATTGTAACTCAATACGACCTGTCTCAGCTTTACAAAACTCCCGTCGTATATAAACTGGTCCGAATAGTTTTTCATATTCTCATAATAGGACCGGATTTCGGAAGAAGGAATATTATTGGTATAGGGGTTTCCGCTTTCATCAACACCGGTTAATGCCAGGCCTTCTTCACGTCCTTCCAGGGTTCTTTTGGACAGGCCAAAGCGTGTGGCATACACGTTTAACACGGAGAATACATCGTTACCAAATCTTCCGTCAACCAGCACATCCAAAGAAAAGTTCTTGTATTTAAAATGATTATTAAGCCCCATGGAAAGCGGAGCTACGGAATTCCCTATTTTTTTCAGTTCGCTTTTTACGGGGAAACCGGAGGAGGAATCGAAAACGATGTTCCCGTTGTCGTCCCTTAACATGGAATATCCCTTGATAATACCAAAAGGCTGTCCGACTTCATGGTGGATTTCTGCCCAGGCCCCTACGGAGCTTGCCACGGAAATCGTATTCAACCCTTCAGCCAGTTGTACTACTTCGCTATTGTTATAGGCAAAATTATAACCGACATTCCAGGTGAAATTATCGTTTCTCACCGGGGTTCCGTCGAGAGTAACTTCAATACCTTTATTGACCACTTTACCTACGTTGAAATAGGTATATTCATATCCTGTGGTAACGGGTAATTGTGCATTTACGATATCATCGGTTGTCGTTTTGTTGTAGTAAGCTACATCAAAACCAAAACGATTACCGAACATTTTGGATTCAAGACCGAATTCATAGGTGGTGGAAGTATAAGGGCGCAAATCGGAATTAGCCAGCAGGCGCTGTCCGGAAACCTGGGTAACCTGTTGTAACGGTTCTCCGCTACTCGGCACCATGGTATAGCTTTCGCTAAGGGTATAAGGGTCAGGCAAACCTCCGCCTACCTGTGCCCAGGAACCCCTGAGTTTTCCGTAGTTCACCCATTCCGGCAATTTCAGTACCTGCGAAAATATGAACCCGGCACCTACGGACGGATAAAATATATTGTTATTGCTGTTACTGCCGTCAGAAGCTGTTAAGGTAGAGAACCAGTCTTCCCGGGCCGTTGCGTTAAAGTACAGGAAGTCCTTATAACTCAGATCCAAAGAAGCAAAAACAGAATTTGTGGTCAGGTGTTTATTCGTAGGGATGGTAGTACTCGTGGCCAGGTTGGTAAAGCTGTAGAAGAACGGGATAATAAACTGGGTACCGTCAAAAGACGTCTGTTCGTTCTTGTACTTCCGGATATTGCCGCCTACCATGGCCCCGAGGTTAATATCCTCCGATATGTCCTTGTTGTAGTTAATGTTCAACATGCTGTTGGTTTCACTGACGATAAGATCAAAACCGTGATATTCACCTGCGGCATTATTGGTATAAAGGGTTCCTGTAGGGAGTATCGCGGTAAAATTAAAATTGCTGTAATCCTTACTTACCGATCCTTTAACGGACAACTCTTCGGTAACCTGATAATTTAATGAAAACTGTCCTATAAAACGGTCCCTGACTTCATTATTTTTAAACTTGTTCGCTACGAAATAGGGGTTTGAAGCGTAAGGCGTTTCGTTCCATTCTATTTCTGTACCATTTTCGTCATAACCGGGGTCCAGCCATCTGGCATCCACGGTATTGGCCAGCATATTTAGCCAGTTGGGATTTCCGGTTGCATCTCCTGCACTCGATTTGTTATACGCCTTGGATTTATTGAACTGGACCATTCCTTCCAGAGTCAGTTTTTCTCCTATTTTAGAATTGAAGTTCAGGCTAAATATCCGTCGGTTAAAGCTGTTGTTAGGCACTAAACCTTTATTATCCGTATCCGATGCCGAAAACCTGTAACTGGTCTTTTCTCCTCCTCCACTGATCGCCACTGTGTTGGTAAAAGTAGTACCGGTATTATAAAAGTTTTTGACGTTGTTCTTCTTAGCCGTATAAGGATGTAGCTGTCCGTCAAAGGCAATATAATCAGAACCATCGATGAGGGCTCCCCAGTTTCTCCTGCCCCAGGTAACGGCCTCGGATTGATTGCCGGGTTTTTGCCCGCCGTTCCCCTGCCCGTATACGTATTGCCAGTCGGTAAAATCCATAGGGGAATCGAGGGTAAAACTGGAGTTCACTTCTATGCCTATACCTGTTTGTAAAGCGCCTTTTTTGGTGGTGATAATTATGGCCCCGTTGGATGCCCGTGAACCGTAAAGAGCGGCTGCCGTGGCTCCCTTCAATACACTTATAGATTCGATATCATCAGGGTTAATGCCTCCCGTACCATCGCCATGGTCAATGTTAAAACCTCCTCCGCTTGTAGAAGCGCTACCTCCCATAGTGGTATTGTCCATAGGCATCCCATTGATAACGTACAGCGGTTGATTATCTCCGGACAGCGAGGTATTACCGCGGATGACAACCCTGCTGGACCCCCCGGCCCCGGTAGCAAGACTGGAAACATTCACACCTGCTATTCTCCCGGACAGCGCGTTTGCCAGGTTTGTTTCTTTGGCCTGGGTAAACTGGTCGCCGCCCACTTCGGTAACGGCATAGGTCAGGGAGCGTTTTTCCTTTTTAATACCCAATGCTGTTACCACAACTTCACCTAACTGCTCCGTATTGGGCATTAATTTCACATTTATCACAGTTTCACCGCCCACTGTTATTTCCTGAGGTTTAAAACCCATTGCCGAAAATGTGAGTACCGCGCCTTCATTTACGGCAATGGCATAATTTCCGTCAAAATCGGTGGACGTACCGTTATCGGTCCCCTTTTCTACAATGTTTACGGCAGGTAAGGGTATCCCCTGATCGTCTGCAACAACTCCGGTAACCTGAAGCTGTACCGGTCCCCGTACATCAGGTTTGGCAGAAGGCGGATTGGCCAGGCTTTGCTTTTTTCTCTTTAAAAGAAAGACCTGCTTGTCCAGAATCGCGTATTCCGTCTCCGAACTATTGAACATTACATCGAGTACTTTGGTAATTAATTCATTAGATACTTTTAAGGTTATCTTCCTGTTCAGATCCACATCTTCCAGTTTGTACACAAACTGGTAATCTGTTTTGCGCTCTATCTGCTCCAGAACCTGCCGGACAGATTTTTGACTGATGTCCAAAGAGACCTTATTATGCTGCGAATAGGAATTATTCGCATGCATAGCAAAAAGTGCCATAAATAGGAAGAGTGCACTTAGCTTCATCTTAAGGTCAAATTTTAATAGCTGAAAATTACTTTTACGCTTAAGAAGTTTTTTCATACTTTTGTACTGTTTATGAGTGGTTAATGACTAAGGATTAATCGCATCGTATGTAATCGGGAAATGGGCCAACATTTTCCGATTTTTTTTATCTCCGATGCACGTCTTTTTTCGTTTCAAAATGTTACATAGGCATTTTTTTATTTTATTATAATAGTATCTTCTTTAATAGTATAGCTTATACCGTACATCTTTTCAAAGTAAAAAAGAATACGTTCAAGCTTGACATCGCTTCCGAAACTGGTATTGAATTTTGATTTTCCCAGTTCCTGGTTATCATTGATAATTTTTACGTTATAATGTCTTTCCAGGGTTTCGAGAATCTCATTAAAGGTTTTGTTCCTGAATATAAGTTTACCATTCATCCATGCGGTATACAGGTACGTATCTACTTCTTCCACATCTATCGTCTCGGAATTACTTTTCAGTTCTCCCCTGAAACCGGGTTTTAACACCACCCCGGTTTTGTGCTGTTTATCAGGCGTATTGGGTTGCATTTTTACGGAACCTTCTACCAGCACTACTTCCGAAAGGTCTTTGTCCCGATAGCTGGAAATATTGAACTTCGTTCCCAACACTTCAATCTGCAGATCATCCGAACTAATCACAAAAGGATGTTCTTTATCCTTCGAAACCTCAAAAAATGCTTCTCCTTGCAGATATACTTCCCTGTTTCCCGTATTGCGGAAATACACCGGATATTTCAGAGTTGTCCCGGCATTCAGATGCACTATAGTACTATCTGCCAGTACCAGCTTAAACCGGTTGCCGTTAGGTACTTCGATGGTATTGTACTCCGGATCACCGCTATTTTTTGCTTTTGACAAAATATTGTAGTAATTGAGCTGGTTGGACTTGTAGTGACTTTTGACCCTTCCATTGCTCGTAACATCTACCAGTGTATCTGCCAGGTTCAAAACCCGGGTCTTTCCGTCACCCAATTTCAGGACTACCGATGTATTGGTATCCACCAGATCGTCTGGATTGACCTTAGATGAAAGGTACTCCCGAATAAAAAAAACAGACCCTAAAACCAGGATTAAAATGGCGGCTGCCATGGAATAAGTAAAAACCCTGGTACTTAATTTTCTAACCGGTTTTTCTTTTTCATTGATTTTATTCCATATTTTTGGATAGGTTTCGTCCGCATCGCCATTATGAAGTAGCTGTAACAGGTCCTGGTTTGATTTCACATAGCCCTCAAACACCTTTTGATTGTCCGGAATAGCTAACCAATCCCGGAGTTCTTGCAGTTCTTCCGGCGTCAGGGAATCCGATAAAAATTTAACTATTAGCACTTCCAAATTAACATCATTTTTAACCTATTACGTTGATTTCAACAAAACCCTTAACAATAATTTAATTTTTTTTTCAATATTTATCTGTTTAAGGGAATTTTTTCTAAAACTAAACTAACTCAGAATGGATAAAAGCATAGTTAAATCTATTAAAGAAGATGACGAAAAAGCCTTTTATATTTTTTTTACGGAATACTACAGCAAGCTTTTTGCCTATACTATGTCTCATGTGGTAGATAAAGACATTGCAGAAGACATAACACAACAAGCTTTTGTCAATTTTTGGATAAACCGGAAAAAGATAAACGAAAACGATTCCCCGAAAAGTTATTTATACACCACTGCGTACAACCTCTATGTCGATTATTACAGAAAAGAAAAAATGCAGTATTCTGTTTTCGATCAGCTTAAGGCAAAAGCCATTGAAGAAAACGAAAGGGAAAACAAGGAACTCACCGAAAGGCGCCTGCAAAGGCTGAAAGAAACTATAGACATATTACCCTATCGTTGTAAAAGAATTCTGGAAATGAACAAGATCGAAGGTCTCAAATATCGTGAAATATCGGAAATACTGGGTATATCGGTCAAAACGGTGGAATCGCAAATGCGGATAGCATTTCAAAAAATCCGGGAGGCATTTAAAGACGAGGAACTGTTCCTTTTTTTCCTGTCCAGAACTTTCAATAATGAGAAAAGCACACTTAAACAAAAAATCCAGACTTAAGACTACTAAAACCACAAAAAAATCCCGATTCGTATTTGAACCGGGATCTCTGCTGGCAGTTGGCCTACAAGGACTCGAACCTTGAACGACTGAACCAAAATCAGCTGTGTTACCAATTACACCATAGGCCAGTGCTTTATTGCGGATGCAAATTTATAACAAAGTTTGATTTGCACAAATATTTTTCACCTTTTTTATTTCCCCTCATAGTTCCTCCCGGCTACGATGATTGGAGGGCTTTAACCTTTATTTAAGAAAATAAGATGGTTTTATTCTTATTTTCACTTTCTAAACACCAAAATATCCATGATTACAACTGTTTTTAACCGCTGGAATACACTTCTCGGATGGGTTGTATTCCTCATTGCTTTAACGACATACGGGCTTACAGTCGAGCCTACGGTAAGTTTCTGGGATTGCGGGGAGTATATTGCTACTTCCTCCGGACTGGAGGTAGGACATCCTCCGGGGGCCCCTCTTTTTCAAATGCTCGGTGCCGTTTTTTCCATATTCGCAACGGGGCCCGGGGATATTGCCCTGGCTGTCAATTGTATTTCGGTACTATCCAGTGCGTTTACCATTTTATTTATGTTCTGGGTCATCACCAACCTGGTGAAAAAGATCGCTATAAGAAACGGAGAAATGTCCGCAGAAACTGCCATTGCCATTTTAGGTAGTGGAGTTGTTGGTTCCCTGGCCTTTACTTTTTCCGATTCTTTCTGGTTTAGCGCCGTAGAAGCCGAAGTTTATGCCATGGCCAGTCTTCTGATGTCCCTTCTGTTATGGCTGGGACTAAAGTGGACCGACAATCTGCATTCTCCCCGGGGAAACCGGTGGTTACTACTTATAGCCCTCATTACCGGTATGGCATTCGGACTGCACTTCATGGGATTTCTCGCCATCCCTTCTGTTGTTCTTCTGTACTATTTTAAAAAATACCGCTCCACAACGGTTAAAAATTTCATAGCAGCTCATTTCTTAGCAATCGTTATTCTCATTCTTGTATATCAATTCTCACTCACATATATTTTGAAGTTATTCGCATGGGGTGAGCTGTTTATTGTCAACCACACCGGATTACCGTTTCATTCCGGTAGTATTATCACGGCACTTGCAATAATCACATTATTCGGTTTTGCGCTCCGGTACACCAGGCGGAGAAAACTATACCAGGCCAATACTTTAGTACTTTGCCTGTTGCTAATGTATATTGGTTTCTCTTCCTGGCTGATGCTGCCAATACGGGCCAATGCCCATACGCCTATTAACGAAAACGACCCGTCGGATGCCCGCCTCCTCCTCTCTTACTACAACCGGGAACAATACGGAGATGCCAATTCTCCACTCTACGGCACCATGTATTCTGATATGTTTGCCGAAAAAGATGCGGACCAGCCGTTCAAGGACGATAAACCAAAATACGAACAGGATGAGAAAACAGGAAATTATGTGGTTGTCAACAAGTATAAAAACGTTCTCCAAGCCCCCAACAGTAGGCATGTAGGTATTTTGCCACGAATGTGGAGCAGGGAACATGCAGCTAACTACATGAAACTCTCCCGCCCGTTACAGTTCAGCATTAAATCCGAATATATCTCCAACAAAGAATTAAAAGACACCATAAACCGGTTTAAAGCAGATTATACTTCGGGCAAGATCAACGAAGAAGGTTATGTGGATTTCCTGCAACAACTGGCACCCTATATAAACGTAGCCCCTCCCGCTCTGTGGGACAATCTTAAATTCATGTTCCAATACCAGTTCGGCTATATGTACTGGCGCTATTTTATGTGGAATTTTGCAGGACGCCAGAACGATATCCAGGGACAAATGGATAATAACGGTAACTGGATAAGCGGTGTAAAGGCCGTAGATGAAAAATTCATAGGTTCTCAGGATAACCTGCCATCGGATGTTTTGAACAATAAGGCGAGGAATACATATTTCTTTCTTCCTCTCCTCTTAGGACTGGTAGGACTTCTTTTCCAGGTACGAAAAGACCCGAAACGCTTTTGGGTGCTTTTTGTGTTTTTTATCTTTACTGGTATTGCCATACAATTTTATACCAATGTACGCCCCTTCGAACCCCGAGAAAGGGATTATTCCCTTGTTGGCTCCTTTTATATTTTCGCTATCTGGATCGGCATGGGAGTTTTTGCCCTGTACAACGGCCTTCGGAAATTACTGTCGCCGAAAATATTGGCACCGGCTGTTAAAATAATCTGCCTGCTTGCCGTACCTGTGATTATGGCTTATCAAAACTGGGATGACCATGACAGGTCCGATCGTTATATTGCCCGGGCTATGGCCAGAAACACGCTCGATTCCATTCAAAAGGATGCTGATGCCATCGTATTTACCCTGGGGGAAAACGATATTTTCGGTATGTGGTATGCCCAGGAGGTGGAAAAACACCGTACCGATGTGCGGGTGGTTTACCCGGGTTACCTGGCTACAGACTGGTATATCGACCAGATGAAACAAAAAGCTCATAAAAGCAACCCCGTCCCTTCTCAACTGATACACAAACAGTATGTATACGGAACAAGAGATATCTTGTATCATCAACCGCTTACGGAAGAAAGGTGGGACATTAAACGCTTTATGAACTGGATTGCCAATGATGAAAATACGGTAGAAAACCTCATCCGCCGACAAGGTGGCTCCCCGGAACAATACCCGGAAGCCTTTCGGAATACTGTCTTCTATCCTACCAATAAAATCCGGGTTCCCGTAAATAAAGAAAATGTACTGCGCAGCGGACTGGTTAAAAATAAAGATGAACATCTAATAACGGACTATATAGACATAGACCTACCCCAAGGCGGTATGACCAAAAGCCAGATGATGCTGCTGGATATCCTTGCGAATAACGACTGGAAACGTCCCATTTATTTCACCGGGGGAAGTTTTGACCCGGCAGATTATTTATGGCTCCGGGAATATATGCAACTGGACGGGTTGGTATACAAACTGGTTCCCATAAAAACTCCCGTGTCCAAAGAAAATCCTTATGAAATGGGCAGGATCGACAGTGACCTCATGTATGATAAGGTTATGAAGTGGGATTGGGGGAATTCCGATAAAGAGGGCGTTTATCACGACTCCATTATACGCAGGAGAAGTATTTCATATCGCATAAATATGGCACGCCTTGCGGAAACACTATTACGGGAAAACAAAAAGGATAGAGCTATTAAAGTCATGGATCTGGCCATACAGAAGATGCCACCGGACCATTACGGGTATTACACCTTTCTGGAACCATTTATAGAAGGTTACTACCAGGCCGGAGATACCGGAAAGGCCCGGGACCTCTTTCGGAAAACCAGTAAAAAATATCAGGAGAACCTGGATTACTACCTGACTTCGTGCAACCATCCGTTCATTACGGCAGAAGACATAGTGTTCGATATACAGCGTTACAGGTCACTGGTAGATATTGTGGTGAAAAACGATGAAGAAGCATTCGGAAAAGAAGAAACCACAAGGTTTAACCGCTACCTTGACCGTATGGAAAACGATTATCTGTCAAGGCAATCCGCAAAACTGTAAGAACCGTTAAATAGATAAAAACCCGCCTTATATACCGAATAATTATTAAATTCGCCTTTTCAGAGAAAACCAGGTTTATGACGACAGACATATTTAAACGATGGGATACTATTACCGGATGGATCATATTTGCCATCGCTTTACTGACTTACGCGCTCACCGTTGAACCCACGGTAAGTTTCTGGGATTGTGGAGAATACATATCAACTTCGGCAAGACTTGAAGTAGGGCACCCTCCGGGGGCGCCACTCTTTCAGATGCTGGGCGCTTTCTTCGCCATGTTCGCCCCAAGTACGGAATACGTAGCCCTGATGGTCAACTGTATGTCTGTACTTTCCAGTGCCTTCACCATACTCTTTTTGTTCTGGATCATTACTAACCTGGCCGGAAAAATGGCTGCCAGCGAAGGCGAAATATCCCGTCCGGCAACCATCGCTATTCTGGGTAGTGGCGCAGTAGGGGCCCTGGCCTATACTTTTTCCGACAGTTTCTGGTTCAATGCCGTGGAAGCAGAAGTTTATGCCATGGCTAGTTTACTGATGTCCCTCCTGCTATGGCTGGGTATCAAGTGGGTTGACGAGCTCCATTCTCCCCGGGGTAACCGATGGCTGGTTCTCATAGCCCTTGTAACCGGCCTTACCTTCGGTGTACAGTTTATGGGGTTCCTGGCTATTCCCACCATAGGGTTATTATATTATTTTAAAAATTACAAGACCGTCACGGTAAAGAATTTTTTACTTGCCAATATTGCCGTGGTGGTAATCCTGCTTCTCATATATAAATTTTCACTGACCTATGTCCTGAATTTTTTCGGATGGAGCGAGATATTCTTCGTAAACACCATAGGCTTGCCATTTAATTCGGGTACCATTATTATGGTAACCATCTTTATACTGATATTCTATTTTGCCCTTCGATATACCCGGAAGCACAGACTTTACCTGGCCAATACCATCACCCTCTGTTTTATGTTCATGTTTATCGGCTTCTCTTCCTGGCTGATGCTGCCTATCCGGGCAAATGCACATACGCCAATTAACGAAAACGATCCGGCTGATGCCCGTGCGCTCCTGGCTTACTACAACAGGGAACAATATCCCGGTGTGGACAGTCCGGTTTACGGGGCCATGTATTCGGATATGTTTGCAGGACAGGATGAAGCAGAGCCTTATAAAGATGATACGCCCAAATACGAGCAGGACAAAAAAACAGGAAAATATGTTGTCGTAAATCATTACGAGAACTCCATTCCTAATTCCAACAGTAAACACGTAGGCCTGCTTCCCCGGATGTGGAGTTCAGAACACGCAGCCAATTACATGAGATTTACCAGGCCCCTGGATTTCAGAATAAAATCGGAATACATTTCCAATACCGACCTGAAAAATGCCATTAACCAGTTCCGGACCGATTATGCGAACGGCAGGATAGACGAAGACGGCTATGTGAATTTTCTTCAGCAATTCGGTCAGTATATCAATGTAGACCCGCCCGCATTGTCCGACAATATAGGCTTTATGTTCCGGTATCAGTTCGGATATATGTACTGGCGCTATTTTATGTGGAATTTTGTGGGACGCCAGGATGATATCCAGGGAAAAATGGACAATCACGGCAACTGGCTGAGCGGTATTAAATTTATTGACGAATGGCACCTCGGCCCGCAGGATAACCTGCCTTCAGATGAACTGAACAATAAAGGCAGGAATACTTATTTCTTCCTACCCATGATCCTTGGTATTATAGGACTTATTTTCCAGATCCGGAGAAATCCGAAACAATTCTGGGCACTCTTCGTGTTTTTCATGTTTACGGGTATAGCCATTCAGTTCTATACCAACGTCAGGCCTTTCGAACCACGGGAAAGGGATTATTCGCTGGTAGGTTCTTTCTATATTTTTGCGATATGGATAGGCATCGGTGTCTTTGCCCTGTACGAAGAATTTAAAAAACGGCTCTCTCCTAAAATACTGGCCCCCGCTGTTACGGCTGCATGTCTCCTTGCCGTTCCGGCAGTTATGGCATACCAGAACTGGGATGACCACGATCGCTCCGGAAGATATACGGCCGAAGCTATAGCGAGGAATTATTTGAATTCTATCCAGGAAGATGCCGGCTCCATTATTTTCTCTATCGGGGACAACGATACTTTCGGCCTGTGGTATATCCAGGAAATCGAAGGGCACCGTACCGATGTAAGGGTGATAAATTCCAGTCTCTTTGCTACCGACTGGTATATTGACCAGATGAAACGAAAGGCATACGAAAGCGAACCCATACCTTCACAACTCACCCATGCACAGTATGCTTATGGAGTACGGGATGCCATTTACTACCAGAATCTTACGGATGAACGCTGGGACATAAAAAGATTCATGGATTGGGTAGCCAATGATGACAACACCATAGGAAACCTCATAAAAAGGCAGGGGGGGGATGTACGGCAGTATCCGGAAAACACCAAGAGTACCATATTCTACCCTACCAATAAAATAAGAATACCCGTCAACAAGGAAAACGTTCTCAAAAGCGGGCTGGTGAAAGAGAAAGATAGCGCTCTTATTGTGGATTATATAGATATAGATCTCCCGAAAAACGCTATCGGCAAGAACAGGATGATGATGCTGGACATCCTTGCAAATAACGACTGGAAACGTCCTATATACTTTACCGGAGGAAGCTTCGCCGCCGCAGAATACATCTGGATGAAAGATTACCTCCAGCTGGATGGCATGGTTTACAAACTGGTTCCTATCAAAACTCCTGGAGAACAGGGAAATTTTGAAATGGGAAGAATTGATAGTGACCTTATGTATAATATCGTTCAGAAATGGGCTTGGGGGAATTCCGGTTCCCCGGACATATATCACGATCCGGAGACCCGTAAAAACAGTATTTCGTACCGAAGCAACATGGCCAGGCTCACCGACACCCTCCTGAAGGAAGGCGAAAAAGAAAAAGCCAGGGAGATTATTGACCTCACCATGGAAAAATTTCCATTCGAATATTATGGGTACTATGTTTTCCTGGAGCCTTATGTAAATGGCTATTACAAAACCGGGCAGACCGAAAAAGCAAGGGAACTGTTCCTGAAAATAGCCGGAAAATATCAGGAAAACCTGTCTTATTATCTCTCCTCCAGAAGCGCATTTACATCCCAGGAAAGTATTATCTATGACATACAGCGTTACAGAAGTGTACTGGATGTAGTCGTAGAAAATGATGAAGAAAGTTTCGGAAAAAAACAAACCGACACCTTCAACAGCTACCTGGACCGCCTGGAACAATCCTATAACGGACCGGCAAGTGATTCCATAGAAATTATGGAGGAACCACCGGTAAAACAGCCCATCGAACAACCAATGGAAGAACAACCTGTGGAATAAATAATTCCGTGTATTTTAACATTTTTTCAAAAAGAAAAAAGACAATTTTGTATATTAGTACCATTATATCTTTTTAGAATTTTATAATTTATATTAAAACAGCTATGGGTTTCTTCAAAGACTTTAAATCGTTTTTATTAAAAGGAGACATTGTTAACCTGGCCACCGCCGTTATCGTAGCCGGAGCATTCGGTAAGATCGTTTCCTCCTTCACCAACGACATACTGATGCCCCCCGTTGGATTATTACTGGGAAATATGGATTTTTCCGAGTTGAAATACGAATTAAAAGAAGCAGTAACAAATGCTTCCGGAGAAATTACCCAGGCAGCCGTGACCATTAATTACGGTAACTTTATTCAATTTATTATTGACTTCGTTATCATAGGGTTGTGCATCTTTGTATTGCTCAAAGCATATGAAAAAAGCAAGAAAAAAGAAGAGCCCGCCCCTGTAGCACCAAAAGGACCTACACAGGAAGAATTACTTACGGAAATAAGAGACTTATTGAAGAAATAAACCGCTTCACTACATATTCTAATCTAAACCCTCCCCAAAAAAGGAGGGTCTTTTTTTGCTCACCCGGAGGTATGCTTAATTCAAAAAAGGTTTCGACCCCGCTCCGGACAGCACACCAAAATAGAGGGCTGATTATCAGATAAAAAATAACCGGGAAAAACACTGCAGAGCTACCGGATCTCCAACTTTAAAAAAAATGAATTGTTTTAAATAGAACATTTTGTTTTAAAATTATATTTCTTTCCCAAATAACTTGCCCGTCTGGTTTTTATACCTACTTTTGCTAGCTCAAAATTGTTTAACCGATTTTTGCTGATATAAACATATGAAATGCCCGTAACCAATTTTTTGGACATCTACCTATACGGTAATCGGGGCATTTCACCTGCCTGCCGGCAGGTCTGACCATTTAAAAACAAATAAATATTAACAGATGAAAATTGCAGTTGTAGGCGCCACCGGAATGGTTGGCGAAGTTATGTTACAGGTGCTTGAAGAACGCCGTTTTCCCATAACAGAATTATTACCCGTGGCTTCGGAAAGATCCCTGGGAAAAGAGATTCTTTTCCAGGGCAAGCCCCATAAGGTTATTAGTCTAGCCGATGCGGTAGTTGCCAGACCGGCAATCGCGTTGTTCTCAGCAGGCGGCGCTACTTCTCTTGAATGGGCTCCTAAATTTGCAGAAGCAGGGACTATTGTTGTAGACAATTCCTCTGCATGGCGTATGGACCCGGAGAAAAAACTGGTAGTTCCGGAGATCAATGCCACAACAATCACAAAAGAAGACCGGATCATCGCTAACCCTAACTGTTCCACCATACAAATGGTTATGGCCCTGGCTCCGTTACATAATAAATATACCATAAAAAGGGTAGTGGTCTCTACCTACCAATCCATTACAGGCACCGGTGTAAAAGCCGTACGCCAGCTGGAAAACGAATACAAAGGAATACAGGGAGAAATGGCCTATCCTTATCCCATACACCGAAATGCATTACCGCACTGTGACGTATTTGAAGAAAACGGCTATACTAAAGAGGAAATGAAACTCGTAAGGGAAACTCAAAAAATATTGGACGACAATACCATTGCCGTTACCGCTACCGCCATCCGGATTCCCGTAGTGGGCGGTCACAGCGAATCGGTAAACCTGCAGTTTGAAAATGACTTTGAAGTAGAAGACATCCGCAGAATCCTAAACGAGACTCCCGGAGTTACCGTACAGGACAATACGGACACCAATACCTACCCGATGCCGATATACGCACGGGGCAAGGATGATGTCTTTGTAGGAAGGATAAGACGGGATCATTCGCAGCCCAATAGTCTTAACATGTGGATCGTGGCAGACAACCTTCGAAAAGGTGCCGCCACCAACACCGTTCAGATCGCGGAATATCTTGTTGCCAATAAACTGGCAGAGTAAGATTTCCGGCCACGATAAAAAGTGTACTGAGTTCTGAATTCAGTGCACTTTTTGCTTTTCAACACAAGAAGACAGCTTACATTATTTCCTTCCCGATAACGAAGGAATCTACAATACCCTCCTAAGGTTTTGTTAAAAACCTGCTCCGTTCCGTTTTGTTTTTCATATTTTTGCATGCAATGAAGGCATTTAGGGCGCATATCAGTTTTTCCCTTGTGGCCGCAGTATTATTTTCCATACTGTTCCAGGCCTATCATGTCATTGATCACGCTTCCGAAACACCGCTCTTACTTAAGGAGAAGCAAAGTACGATCAACCAATCGGTGTCCAAATGTCTCGTTTGTGATTTCAAATTCTCAATCTTTAATACTCCAGAAATTATAAATTTCACTCCGCAAGGGGCTATGGAGTTTACAATTTACATCAACTCCTATATTCCTCCTGCACTTTCTGCATCGGGTGAGGGTATAAAGGCCCTCAGGGCTCCTCCTTATGCATAAACAGTATTTTCTGACCAGATAATTGTTACTATCCTATCGTGTGTTTTTACGGGTATAGTATCTTTTTCCGATACTTTCCGAATTACATATTTTTCCAAAACAGGGCTGTAACCGGCATGAAAATACTTTCTTTCCATTACAGGGAAGACTAACTGCATTCCACAACAGGGAATTATTCTCAGAATTCCTTGTCGATCCTAATCAAAAACCAGTTGAAGGCTTATGAAATTAGTATTTCCTTTATTTCTGTTCATTTCCTTGTTTGGAAATCCGGAAGTCGTTCTATCTCAAAATTGCAGCGCTGTGCTTCAGGGTGAAGTAGTAGACTTTCACGATGGTACTCCGCTAATGAATGCGGTAGTACAGATTCTTGATACCAAAAAGGCCACAGTCACCGATATCGATGGTAAATTCACTATTACAGGAATATGTCCGGGTAGCTATGAAATGGAAATATCACACGAATCATGTACCACCCGTATTATGAGTATTGAGATCTCCGGAAATACCAAACAGCGTATTACTCTGGAACATCACCTTGAAGAACTCAAAGAGGTCGTAGTAGAAGGCAACAGAGACCATCCGATTACCAACTCGGGTACGGAGCAGGTACTACACCAGGAAGTCATTGAAAAGTTCAGTAGTGCCTCATTGGGAGATGCCTTAAAGGAAATAAGCGGTGTGTCATCCCTGAATACGGGAAGTTCCATCGTAAAACCGGTAATACAGGGATTGCACAGCAGCCGCGTTATCACTATGAACAACGGGGTACGGTTACAGGACCAGGAATGGGGAATGGAACATGCTCCAAACCTCGACCTGAACGCGGCCGGCAGCCTGACCGTCGTTAAAGGTGCGGCAGCCCTGCAATACGGTGGCGATGCCATAGGAGGAGTGATCATTGCCGATCCGCAGAAAATCCCGGTAAAAGATACCTTATACGGCAAAACCCTCCTTTCCGGAGCCACAAATGGCCGGGGGGGAGCATTAGTTTCGTCCCTTACCAAAAGTTACAAGAGCGGGTGGTATTGGTCCGTTCAGGGTACATTAAAACGTTACGGGGATTTCAAAGCCCCGGATTATTCCCTGACAAATACCGGATATTCGCAACAAGCTTTTACCTCCTCATTCGGATTAAACAAGTTCACATACGGATTCGATTTTTACTATAGTTTTTACCGCAATGAAATAGGGATATTAAGGTCCTCCCACATCGGCAGCCAGGAGGATCTGCTCAACGCCATTAACAGTCGGCAGCCTTATGTTATAGAACCCTTTTCCTATGACATCAATGCTCCCAAACAGGAAGTTACTCACCACCTGGCAAAACTTCGTTTCTTTCAGAGATTCGAAAAACTCGGAAAGTGGAATGTGCAGTACGATTTTCAGCAGAACAACCGGCAGGAATACGATATCCGGAGAGGAAACCTCAAAGGAGTACCTGCTATGGATATGGAACTTACCACGCATACCCTGACCTCCGACTTTCAGTTCGATGCCCACAGCGGCCGTAAAATAAATACGGGCGTTATGCTCCGCTACCAAACGAACCTGCCAGACCCGGAAACGGGTGTACGCAGGTTAATTCCGGATTACGACCGTTATGATGTCGGGGCTTTTGCCTCCATCTCCCAATACCTGACGGATGTCCTGGTCCTGGATGCCGGCTTGCGTTATGATTTCTCTCATCTTGATGCGAAGAAATTCTACCAGAAGAGCCGTTGGGAACAACAAGGATATGATGAGGATTTTCAGGATATTATTATAGAAGATTACGGAGATCAGTGGCTGACCAATCCGGTTTTCGATTTCCACAGTATTTCCGCAACGGCCGGCCTTAAATACAAGTTAGGTTCTAATGAAATACATTTTAACTATGCCATGGCCAACCGCGCCCCCAACCCGGCAGAACTATTCAGCGACGGGCTTCACCATTCCGCTGCTGCTATTGAACTGGGGGATTTGAGAATGGATCAGGAAACATCGCACAAGTTCTCTTTTTCCTTTTCCAGGGATACAAAAAAATTACACTTAACCCTGGTCCCTTATGCCAATTTTATTAATGATTTTATGCTTCTGGAACCCACAGGGGGCGAACTGACCATCCGGGGAGCATTCCCCGTATGGCAATATAAACAGGTGAACGCCCGTTTTTTAGGCGTGGATTTCGATGCTACCTACCACATCTCTGACAACTGGGTTTTTGAACATAAATTCGCATACGTCCACGCCAGGGACGTAACAAGAGACAGGCCTCTTATCGATATCCCGTCTGCCAATACTTCAAACCGGGTAACATTTACCAAACCGGAATGGAGAAACCTGCAATTAACGCTGAGAAGCGACTATTTCTTCAAACAAAACGAATTCCCCGACAACAACTTTGATCTCCGAGTAGTAGAGAACGGAGAATATGTAAACCGGGAAGTGGATATAAGCACTCCTCCCGGCGCCTATCATCTTTTGGGAATGGACGCATCCGCCGGTTTTCCATTCCTTAAAAAATCGGAGATAACCGTAGGGGTTTCCGTCAATAATATTTTCAATACAAGCTACAGGGATTACCTGAACAGGCTCCGGTTTTTCTCGGATGATCTGGGCAGAAACTTCCAGCTGCAGATAAAGATTAATTACTAATTTAATAACCATTTGTACTATGAAGACAATCAAATTACTTGCTTTTTTATTCACAGGAGCCCTGTTTTTAACCTCCTGCTCCGGTGACGATGATAATCCGGACCCCGTCAACGAGGAAGAACTGATCACCAAAGTCACTCTAACCCTAGAGGCCGAAGGCCTGGAAACCGTGACAATGGAGTATTCGGACGAAAGCGGATTGGGCCACGACCATGACGATGAAGGCGAAGAGGAAGACGATCATGACCATGACGGACTTGAAGGTGTTGTTTCAGGATCCCTGAAACCAAATACCACCTATACAGGGTCTATAGCGCTGTGGAACGAATCTGCTTCCCCCGCTGAAAATGTAACCGAGGAAATAGAAAAAGAGGCAGACGAACACCAGTTCTTCTACCAGGCTATCGGCGAACTGGATATTGACTCCGACTATCTGGACAAGGAGTCCGATTACCTCTCTAACGATTCGAATAACCCGGTAGGACTTAAGTTTAGCTTAACTACAGGCGCCGAAGGACATGGTGACCTGAGGGTCATACTTCGTCACCAGCCTAAAAAGCCAAATACCGGGCTTGACGATGCGGGAGGAGAAACAGATATGGACATCAGCTTTCATACACATATAGAGGAATAAAATTCCAGGAAAAAGGATTGAAAAAGCTAAAGAGGCGGTGTATGGTTACATCGCCTCTTTTACTTAACAAGATCAACCTAAAACAAAACCCAAAAAGGGGGGCGCCGGCGCAAACTATAAAGCCGGAACGCCACTCCTTTAAGGCCCCCTAAAACCTAAAAATCTTTTTATTACATTTACAATTATCCAAAAAATTAATAATAGCATATCGTTTTAATTCATCAGAAATACCATCTCCCATCTTATCCTCTTCCTATAATTTTTAAACAACGAGGTAAAAGTAAACTTCCCCTGGTATCCGTACAACAAGTTGTAGTCTGCATTTATAAATCAAGGGTACATTTCCGATGAAAATCACTACATCAAAAACCAGTTAAAAACTTGATAATAAAATAAATAAAAACGAACAAGGTGTTAAAAAACAACGACTAGAACCAGACAAGTATTACGGCCTGAAAAAAGCTGCTTTTATGCAATTCTGCCTGATTAAACTGCACTGTTTTTTATATCGACCACTAACTTTTTTACAAAGTAGGAAGGATATATCCGGTGTGCTTATAAAAAGCACGGGGTTCGAGCTTAAATATGTGATTTTAACAGAGGTTGTCTTCAAAAGAAACAACCCAATTCTTCTTTCTACCTGCATTTTACCTTATTTTTGGGTACACAAAGACATACACTAACCACAAACGAAATGAGAAAAACAGTAATCCTTGCTATCGCAACACCACTCCTGTGGTGTTCCTGTGAAGAAAAAGAAAATAACGAAATGAGCATAACTTATCCTGAAACCAAAAAAACAGAAGTCTCGGATCTATATTTCAACACGGAAATAAAAGATCCTTATCGCTGGCTTGAAGATGACAGGTCTGCAGAAACCGCCGAATGGGTGAAAGCTGAAAACAAGATTACACAGGATTTCCTGAAGCAGATACCGTTCCGCGAGCAGATCAAAGAACGTCTGGAAAAACTCTGGGACTACGAAAAAATATCGGCTCCTACCCGGGAGGGGAATTATACTTATTACTACAAAAATGATGGTTTACAGGACCAGTCGGTTTTATACCGGAAAAATGAAGAAGGAGAAGAAGAAGTTTTCCTCGATCCGAATACGTTTTCAAAAGACGGTACGATATCTCTGGGCGAAATGGATTTTTCCAAAGACGGCAGCCTTTTTGCGTATTCCATTTCCGAGGGAGGAAGTGACTGGAGAAAAGTCATAGTTATGGATGCTGTTTCTAAGGAAATCAAGGAGGACACCCTTACCAACATCAAGTTCAGCGGAATTTCCTGGAAAGCTAACGAAGGCTTCTATTATTCCAGTTATGACAAACCGGAAGGCAGCGAGCTTTCCGCCAAAACCGACCAGCACAAGCTGTATTTCCACAAACTGGGAACCCCGCAAAAGGAAGACATTGTTGTTTTTGGTGACTCACCAGAACAAAAAAACAGATATGTAGGCGGCTATGTGACGGAAGACCAACACTATCTGATCATATCTGCTGCAAATTCCACTTCGGGAAATAAGCTGTACATCATGGACCTTGAATCTCCCGTACCGGAACTTAAGACCATAACGGACAGTGAAGAAAATGATCTGGGTGTCCTAGACAACAAAGACTCCTTGCTTTACATAGTGACCAACTTCAACGCTCCTAATCAGAAAGTCGTTACCGTCGATGCTTCCGATCCTTCCCGGGAAAACTGGAAAGACCTCATCCCGGAAACGAAAAATGTACTTCAAATATCTAAAGGAGGAGGCTTCTTCTTTGCCAAATACATGGTCGATGCTATATCCAAAGTGTACCAATACGACTATGAAGGGAATAAAATAAGGGAAATAGAGCTTCCAGGTATCGGTACAGTAAGCGGATTCGGAGGAAAAGAAAACCAGGGAGAACTGTATTATTCCTTTACCAATTACAATGTACCTGCCCGTATATACTCTTATGACGTTAATAGTGGTATATCGTCCCTTTATTGGAATTCCGAGATAGATTTCAACCCGGACGATTATATTTCGGAACAGATATTCTACAATTCCAAAGACGGCACGCGCATCCCCATGATCATTACGTATAAAAAGGGAATAGAATTCAACGGAAAAAACCCCACCATACTGTATGGCTACGGAGGATTTAATATAAGCCTTCAACCTTCCTTCAGCACTCCCAATGTCATCTGGCTGGAACAGGGTGGTATTTATGCCGTCCCCAATATCCGCGGAGGCGGGGAATATGGTAAAAAATGGCATGATGCCGGTACCAAAACGCAAAAACAAAACGTATTTGACGATTTTATCGCAGCTGCGGAATACCTTATAAAAAATCAATATACTTCACCGGACTATCTCGCTGTAAGAGGGGGCTCCAATGGCGGATTACTGGTCGGCGCCATCATGACACAACGCCCGGACCTTATGAAAGTGGCACTTCCCGCCGTTGGTGTCCTGGATATGCTCCGTTATCATAAATTCACCGCGGGAGCAGGTTGGGCCTACGATTACGGCACTTCCGAAGACAGTGAAGAAATGTTCGAGTATCTGTTGAACTATTCTCCCCTGCACAATATTAAAGACACCGTACAATACCCGGCGACATTGATCACTACGGCAGACCATGATGATCGTGTTGTGCCGGCACACAGTTTTAAATTTGCCGCTACTTTGCAGGAAAAACAGACAGGGAATAACCCTATTCTCATACGTATAGAGACAGATGCGGGCCATGGTGCGGGAACGCCTATCAGTAAAACAATAGAACAAACCGCAGATATTTTCGGATTTACATTATATGAAATGGGATATAAAAAATTGCCTAATCCCGAAATAGAAAAAGAAGAAGCTTTCCAATAGCAAAAAACAATTCCTCTCCGGTTTCTGAAAACAATCGGAGAGGAAATATATTTTTATATATGTTCCTGTAGTAATCCAATAAGGGTATTGGCATCGAGTTCTCCGCTTTGACGCCAGACCATTTCCCCTCCCTTATAAATCATAAGGGTAGGCAAACCTTTAACCCTGAGAGCATTGGCCAGTTCCTGGTTTTTATCCACATCAATTTTAATCACTTTTGCCTTATCACCTATAGCTGCGGCCACATCCCGGAGTACGGGGTGCATTGCCGTAGATGCCTCGTTCCAGTCAGTATAGAAATCCAAGAGGACCGGGACACTGATATCTATTAATTCACCGAATTTTGACATTTTTGCACGGAATTAGTAATACAAATGTAATATTTTCTATGAATTATGCGGTTTTTCCGGCTTTTTTTAGTTCTATTACGGTAATTTCAGGCCAGATTCCTAATCTTCCGGGATAACCTAAAAAGCCCAGTCCCCGGTTCACATTAATATACTGCTCCATTTCTTTATAAATGCCAGCCCAGTACTTATAACGCCATTTGATTGGGCTCCATTTTATCCATCCGGGAATTTCCACCCCAAATTGCATTCCGTGGGTATGTCCGCTAAGCGTCAGATGATAATGGTAAGGATGGTCTATTACCTGTTGTTCCCAATGCGACGGATCGTGGCTCATAAGTATTTTAAAATCTCCTTTATCTACATGCTGTATGGCCTTATCCAGGTCTCCCGCCTTCTTAAAGCCTCCCATCCCCCAGTTTTCCACACCTATAAGAGCTATCCTGTCCCCTCCTTTCTGCAAGTGCCTGCTTTCGTTGAGTAAAAGATCAAAGCCCAGCTGTTGCTGTAATCCTTTCAGCTGCTCCAAATTGGCTTCTTTTTCTTCCTCACTGCTCCAATGTGCATAATCCCCGTAATCGTGATTACCCAGTACGGAAAACATGCCGTCTCTGGCCTTTAAACGGGAAAAAGTCTCCATCCACGGGAGCAGTTCTTCGGATTTATTATTCACAATATCTCCTGTAAAAAGAAGAATATCCCCGTCCTGCTGGTTTATAAGGTCAACAGCATATGCTACCTTTTCCTTATCGTCGAAACTCCCGCTGTGAATATCCGATATCTGCGTGATCTTATACCCGTCAAAAGCATCGGGCAGGTCTTCAAATTCCAGGGTGTGTTTTAAAACCCGGAAATCATATTTCCCTTTGTAAATTCCGTACAAAAGACCCGCAAAAGGTATGGATGCCACACCGAGGGCAACAGCACTCAAAAATTTTCTCCGTGATGGTATAACAGTATCGGATGCAGAACTATTCCACTTCCGAAATCCTCCGATAACCAGTCGAGTCAGGTCTTCTCCAAGCAGGAAAATAACCACTACGAGTTGAAATACCATAAAAATTATCAGGTAAGCCAGGGCATAACTGCGGGCACCGCTGGTCCATTTTCCTCCGCCTGACAAAACAAAATGATACATAAAATTACCCAGTACAATCAAAGCTAAGAACGCATAGACACCTAAAGCATACGGATTTTTAGTAAAAACCCGGATCGCCTGAAAGGCATAAAATCCCAACAAGAGATATAATAAAACGAAGAGAATCCAATTCCACATGGGCAACCTGTTAGTTTTAAGGGTATAAAATTAACACATTAAAGTTCCTGTGGTTGTTATGGTTATGTTAAAGAAAGCGGGGATATGGCAGTATCCCCGCTTTGAACCACTATGACAAAAAGTATAGCCGATTGTTAGTTGCTACGACTTCTGTAAAAAATTATACGAAAGCCCCCTTAAAAATTAGGCCCTCCGGTATCCCACCAAAGTCTTGTCCCCCCAGTATCCGGGCCGGACAAATACCCTGCCGCTATTTCCACGTTGGCATTATTGGTGTTTTTTTCACTGTCAACGAAATTAATACGGCGTATTTGTATGTCCGTATCAATAGTTCCGCCACTATTATTTATCATTACCGGAAAAATCCTCGGATACCCGGTACGCCGAAACTCGCTCCAGGCTTCCTGCCCATCGGGGAACATGGCTATCCACTTTTGTGTGATAATCTGCTCCAGTTGCTCTTCTTTGGTACCTCCTACATTGTAAGCTATGGTAACATCCTCCGGATAGGCATAATTATTCTCCGAATTAACGGCATCCACGTAATCTGCCGGGGTACTGGTATTATCGGCAATATAATCGTCTACGCCGCCAATACCATGTTGGGCAAAGGAAGCCCGGATACCATTTTCATAATTGGTTTGGGCATCACCTGCCCCTACCCAACCACGTAATGCGGCTTCGGCTTTCAAGAAGTGTATCTCGGCAGCGGTCATCCAGTCTTTGGAAGTTAAATCTTCCAGGTAACCTCCCAATCTGGAATGTTCGCCATAATCTGATTTTGCTTCCATGGCTACGCCCATTCGTATTCCTTTGTACTCACCTTCAACGGTTTCATCCAGCGCAGGTTCAAAATACCGGATCAGGCGACTATCATTAAAACCTTTTAATATAGCTTCCATTTCTGCGGACATCCGGATGTCTCCCCATTCGTCATTAATAACCGATAAAGGATGCTTAAACCCCTGCATATTTACAGACATATCTTCGGTTTCCAGCAAGCCTGCATCACTGGAAAGGGCCTTTTCTCCTTCAATTTTTGCCAACTCCGGATCTACGTTAGATACCCGGATGGCCAGTCGTAAACGCAAGGAATTCGCAAAAGTTCGCCATTTGGCAATATCTCCTTTAAAATCGGACTGGTCAAATAGTTCGAATTGTGGTTGGCCTACGAAATCCTTTAACCCGTCTATTGCACCTCCCAAATCTTCAAAAAAGGCATGATATGCCGTTTCCTGTGAATCATATTCTCCGGTAGTTTCATAATCATTGAATTTGGTATACCTGATCGGGCCAAATACATCCGACACCCTGTGCATGGCCATTACCTTGATAATATCCGAGAGGTAAGAAAACATAATGGCATTGTCAAAATCGGTCATAGCTACCTGTTCGTCCACCCCTCTGGCATATGGCATTACCCCGTTTCCTTCACTGGCGTCATAGGCATCGGTCCATATAAACTGGTTCCAGCCGTTATTAAGCCGATAGGTCTGATTATTGATATTCCCTTCAAAAGGGGTAGGCGCGGTCATATACCCCGAAAATACATCGGCATTCAGATTGTGCTGTAACTGGTAATTCCAGGTTGGTTCTACACGGATAACGTTGGAAAACATGGGAGGGAATTTCGCTCCGATATTATTAAAACGCTGTTTCAGGCTTTCGTCGGAAATACCGTGAGGGTCCGTATTGATCTCTTCGAAATCTCCCGTGCATCCGGCTATACTTGAAGCCAGGATAGCGATAACAGTATATATTGTGATATGTTTCATTTTTTTAGAAATTTACGTTAAGGTTCAGCCCAATACTTCTTGTGGAAGGTTGATTATAAATATCCACCCCCTGTAGCCCTAATCCTGTACTTGCAGCAATATTGGGATCGAAAGGAGCATCTTTATAAAAGAAGAAGAGATTGTTGGCAATTACGGAAAAGTTGAGCTTTTCTATAAAACTATCCTTAAAAGCCAGGGTATATCCTACGGAGAGTTCCCTTAAACTTATGTTGGTAGCATCATACACGTATTCTCCAAGCATACCGGCCCTTCCTCCAACGGCTGCATAGTATTGCTGCGCGCTTATTTGCGATGCAGCGCCGGTTTCATCCACTACATTAATCATCCCTTCATTGGTATTACGGGCTTTGGCCGATGCTTTAGAGACCCCGTAATAATCATTTACAGCCTCTGTAACACTCAACACATCACCGCCAAACTTACCATCAATCAAAAGGTTTACAGTAAAATTCCCGATTTCCAAAGAGTTATTCCATCCCAACGTAAAATCGGGCTGAGCATAGGCTACGGTTTCAAAATCCGTTGACATCAAAGTTCCCGAAGAATTAACCAAAGGCGTCCCGTTTTCATCCCTTATCAAAGAACGCGCTTTGATACTCCCGAAGTTTTCTCCTTCTATCAGTGAATATTCATATCCGTTGACTCCACTTGCGGTAATAATTGCTTCACCGTCCTGCAACGAAGGGTGCACAGATACTACTTTATTATCATTTTTAGCAAAATTGAAAGCCGTGTTCCATACTAACTTTTCATTTGCAACAGGTTTACCATCCAGGACTATTTCAAATCCTTTATTGGTTATTTCCCCTGCATTTACAATATTCTGGGAATACCCGTAGGGATTGGGTTCTGCCTGAATATAAAATATCTGATCTGTTGTCCGGGTGTCATAATATGTAAAGTCAATACCCAAACGTCCTTGTAAAAAACGCCACTCCGTACCAAACTCAAAAGACTTTTGCCGCTCCGGCTTTAAAGTCTCTCCCTCTATGGGAGCAAAAACCGGAGATCCTACATTAGGATCAGACGCCGATATATGATTCAGCGGAATTGTGGCATATGGAGGAATATCTTTACCTACCTCGGCATAGGAAGCCCTTACTTTGGCAAAATAAATCGCTTCCGGCAGCGTAAACATTTGAGACAAAATGCCGGTTACTCCCACCGAAGGATAGAAAAAGGAATAGCTATTGGTCTCGGCCAGGGTAGAAGACCAGTCTGTCCTTCCCGTTACATCGAGATATATCATATTTTTATAATCCAGGTTGGCAGATCCGAATACGGACTGTACTTCTCGGTTCGATACCGATTGTCGCATGTTATTGGTAGTTGAAATGTTTGCCAATGTAAATATATTCGGATAATTCAACCCTGTTCCACTTCTCCCGGAATCGATATAGATCTTGTCCCCTATCTTGTATTTGGTGAGACTGGTACCCAACAATACATTCAGGGAAAATTCGTCAGACAGATCCTTAGCATAATTGGCAATAAAATCTATATATTGCTGGGTGTTTTCGGTTTTTTCCAGTATATACCGCCCATTTGTTCCGGAATTCACAGGATCGGTCCCTGCGTATATTCTTTTATCGAAAGTATAAAATGACTTGTCAAAACTCCCCCTTGACTGTATGGAAAACGCATCGGTTATCTGGTATTTCACGGATAAATTCGCAAGTACCCTTTGTGCTATGTCTTTACTCGGATTCCGGTGAATGAGCCAATACGGGTTTTGTTGTATATTCTCATCAAAAGATGAAGCGTACTGATCCATCATATTGTCTTCTTCATTGAAATACTCAAATTTATCCTTATAAATATTCCTGTCTATTCCCACAGGATGCAGGTACATTCCGGTCAAAGGATTGGAATACAAGCCATTTGTCGGACGGTTCCTTATACGTTGATCTGAGAGATTTACACTTGCGGAGACATCTATTTTATCATCGAGAAGTTTCACGGTTTCTCTTAGAGTAATATTATTCCGTACCAGGCGGTTTTCTGGGATTACCCCGCTGCCTATGGTATTGGCATATGAAAAATAGGTTTGGGCCTTTTGATTTCCGCCGGTTATGGAGAGGGAATTTATTGCAGTAAAACCGGTTTCAAAGAAGTCTTTGGGGTCATTGCTAATTCCGTCAGCCTTTTCTCCCCAGGATTTCGGATCGGCAACACGCCCGTTCTCGGCAATGTCCTGTCCTACCGAAACGGATTGGTATTCGGATTGCAGCTTCGGAAGTGACATTACATTGTCAACTGTAAAACTGGAGTTAAAATTAACGGACAATACGCCTTCTTTTCCTTTTTTGGTAGTGATAAGGATCACTCCATTGGCTCCCTGGCTACCATAAAGTGCAGATGCAGATGCCCCTTTAAGCACCGTCATACTTTCTATATCATCCGGGTTTAACATGGACACCGCATCGCCCCCGTCGCGGTTCCCGGTCTGACTACCAAAAATATTAGTCCCGGGATCTTCCCCGTTAGACCCGTTACCCGTATTTAACATGGGGACCCCATCAATGACATAAAGAGGGTCGTTATTGCTGGTAGAAGAATTTCCCCGCAAAACCACCTTTACAGCCCCACCAAGACCGGAAGAACTACGGGTGATGGTAACTCCGGCAGATTTACCGGACAAACTATTAATAGGGTTGGTCTGTTTTACTTTGGTCAGCTCATCCCCTTTAACTTCCTGGGCGGCATACGTCAAAGCCTTCTTTTCCCGGGAAATACCCAGTGCCGTAACCACTACCTCGTCGAGTTGAGAGGCATCTTCAGCAAGGGCCACATCTATTACGGACCGGTCATCTACCGTAATCGTTTGTGTTACAAAACCCAAATAGGAAAACTGCAGCTGTTGTCCTTCAGAAATCACTATGGTATAATTTCCGTCAAAATCGGTGGTCGTACCTGTGGCCCCTCCTGCTACCAGGATATTCACCCCGGGTAATGGAGCTTGATCCGCCTTTGAAGTTACCGTTCCGGTAACTGTTTTTTCCTGACCATAGACAAGCGCCGACATGGAAAGAAAGCATAGGCTCATTACTAAAATTCTCTTCATTTGTTATTTTTTTTGATTTGACAAAGAACATCCCATTGTGAAATTCTAGGATAACACAAATTTTCCCGGAAAACATATGAAAAGATTACCCGAAAGGACTCGTGTACACTTCACAATGAATGATTGACTTTAGTTAGTGATCCTAAACTATAATTATTAAATTTTTGTTAAAAATTATTTATATCAACAACACGTAATAAACAATATACAGCACATATTCGTAGACAAACGATTAAGTATATAAAAACAACACACCATATTAACATTATAGTGTTTCTTTTTTTAACTTAGGGACTGTTTAAGCACCGGAACGATAAGATTCATCAAACAAAACACAGCATACTTATATTCCGTAATATCGATGATACCACAAAACCTAACCATATCGGTACATGAAAAAGACATCCGAAACTATTGCATACAATTACACCATACCCTTAAAGTACCACCTTCTCTTCTGGATCATCTATTATTTGTTTAACACTATACGCTGGGGCGGTTATTTTGATGACTACTTTTATTCGGCAAAGTCCAACCTTGTCAGTTTTTTTGTTAGCATCCTTTTTTGTTACTGGCACATCTATTTCCTGATTCCGAAATACATCGTCGGGAAAAAGATCATCCCTTACATCTCCTGGATGGTGATCTCCTCTGTTTTCTTTTACTTTCTGAAAACAGGGATGATATATCTGTTCATAGACAAGGCAATCTGGCCGGAAGCACCGGAGGGACAGACAGCCCCGAGTTTCAATCATTTTATTACGGTTGTTCTTGGAGAGTTATATGTAGTAGCTTTCGTATCTGCCATAAAACTGACTATAGACTGGATCTCTGTAAAAAATCAGCGGGATGAACTGCAAAAACTACAGCTGCAAACGGAGATCAAATATCTCAGGGCACAGATACAACCACACTTTTTCTTTAATACACTCAACAGTTTATATGCATTGACCCTGAAGAAATCGGACAACGCTCCGAAGGTAGTAGTAAAACTTTCGGAAATCATGCGATATGTACTTTATGATGTACAGGAACCCGATATACCTCTTACGAAGGAGATCCGGTATATCAACAGTTATGTTAATCTCGAGGAACTCCGCCGCGGTAATGTGGAGCTCTCACTCAGCATTATAGGAAATATAGAAGATGTAAAAGCTCCTCCTTTATTATTCCTGCCTTTTATAGAAAACTGTTTTAAGCATGGTGGCAGTTCTGATAAGGATATGCATATAGATATTACTTTTAAATCGCTTCCCGGCGACAACAGCCTGCACTTCCTGATCAAAAATACCATAAACCCCGAAGACGATTCCATAAAACCCAGGGGTGGAATAGGTATACAAAATGTAAAACGAAGACTTTTCCTGTTATACCAGAACAATTTTGTACTGCAAACGGGGATAAAAAGACAGTGTTTTATAGCTTACCTTAAAATCCCCGTATCCGCATAATATCAGCTATTTTGAAGTTTGCTTATAATGGCTTCTATTTTATCTATATCCGAATAAGCTATCGCAGTTTCATCCTGAAATTTAAGGCTGTTCATGGAGATTTTCGGGGTTTCGGATAAAACCTGCCGAAATGTGGTTGCTGAAAAATGAATTTCCCGAAACCCACTCTCTAAAAAATCCGTGATGTTATCCACATTCACCCCTCCTCCGGGCATGATAGCGGGGTGTCCCTGACAATGTTTCTGTAACTTTATCAGCATATCCATCCCCTCGAAGGCGGTGCTTTTTTGCCCGGAAGTCAGTATTCTTTTTACTCCCAGGTTGTGTAACCGATCTGCTGTTTCCAGGGGATGGTCGACCCAGTCAAAAGCGCGGTGAAATGTAAAGGGAAGAGAACCGGAGATATTCACTAACTCCCCGGTGCGTTCCGCATCCAGATCATTTTCCCGGGTCAGGACCCCGGATACAATCCCGGCACAACCGATTTCCCGGCAAAATTCTATATCCCGTTTCATAATATCAAACTCCGCATCATCATAGCAGAAATTACCACTCCTCGGGCGGATAAGCACGTAAACCGGAATATCGAGTTCTTCTGTCACTTTCTTTATCAATCCATAAGATGGGGTAATTCCCCCGACTGCGAGTTCCGTACAGAGTTCTATACGATCTGCCCCGGCAAGTTGAGCATTAGAGGCAGATAGAAACGAATTGGCACAAATTTCTATTAACATGAGGTATTTTATTATTATATTTTCACAAATAATCTATTACAATTAAAAGAACGCGGGCACCTTCCTGAAGGTGCCCTTTATTGATTTATCGTTCTGTTAATGAAGTTTTTTATAAGAAAACCGAGGCTTTATTTCTTTTCGGCAGTCAGTTCATCTCCGCCATCCTCGTTTTTATCCCCATATTTTACTCCCATGGCGTCCAGCCTTTTTATAACGGGTTCCAGGCGATAGAGGAAATTATTATAATCTTTATTCTCTTTTGCGCTCCAGGCCACTTCACCCATGGCAATGGCACGCGGATACTCCATATATTCCACTTTTTCCGGGGAATCTATATATTCCGTCCATAAATTCACCTGGCTACCGAGCACATACTTTGCCTCCTCAGCGGTCAGTTCTTCCGGTATCGGTTCAAAGCTGTAAACCTTTTCCAGGGGCAGGTATCCACCTATTGCCAGGGGATCTTTATTTTCTTTGTCCTCTTTGTACTGATAATAATCCAGGTAACAGTAAGCCGTCGGGGTCATTATAACGTCATGGTGTTGTTTTGCCGCTTCTACGGCCCCTTCAATACCTCTCCATGACATTACCGTAGCGTTTGGTGCCAGACCTCCTTCGAGTATTTCATCCCAACCTATGATCTCCCTGCCTTTACTGTTCAGGTATTTCTCGATCCGCTGAATGAAATAGCTTTGCAGTTCGTGTTCGTCGGCAAGTCCTTCGCTTCGTATGAGCGCCTGACAAATATCGCATTGTTCCCATTTTTCTTTAGGCGCTTCATCACCCCCGATATGGATATATTTACTGGGGAAAAGCTCCATAACCTCATCCAGAACCCCTTCCAGGAAGGTAAAGGTTTCTTCCTTGGTACAGTAAATATTACTATGTATCCCCCAAAGGCCCTGTACCTGATAAGGTCCTCCTGTACAACCGAGTTCCGGATAAGAGGCCAGCGCCGCTTCGGAATGGCCCGGCATTTCTATTTCGGGAATTACGGTCACAAAGCGTTCCTGTGCATATTTCACCACTTCCTTTACTTCTTCCTGCGTATAAAACCCTCCGTAACGATTGGTATCCCATTTTCTCGGTTCATCCTTATAATGCCCTATAACCGTACTGTCGCGATAGGCTCCTACTTCCGTTAACTTAGGATATTTTTTTATTTCAATACGCCATCCCTGATCTTCGGTAAGATGCCAGTGAAACGTATTGAATTTGAACATCGCCATCAGGTCTATATATTTCTTAACAAACTCCACCGGAAAAAAATGCCGCCCTACATCCAGCATCTGCCCCCGGTAAGCAAAACGAGGTTCGTCATATATTTCCACTGTAGGAATGGCTATTTCTTTTTCTCCGTTCTCCCGGTAGTTCCCGCTTTCCAATGCCACAGGCATAAGCTGCCGAAGACTCTGAATAGCATAAAAGGCCCCTTTGGGAGTAGCCGCGGAAATAATGATCTTCTTTGGCGCTACACTCAGTTTGTATCCTTCTTCATTGGTTATGGTGCCATCTTCCAGAAATACTACGGTGTTACGGGAGTCTTCATCGGTCTTCTCCATCCGGATTTCCGAACGGTTGTTTACATAGTCGGAGAAAAAAGTGGCCACCTGAGAAAAAGATTCCGGGAATAAAATTTTTGTGTCCTCATCCAGAACAAAAACGTCATTTTGAAATTCTATCTCCAAAGGTTGTGGGATTACACCTACTTTTTCAACATTCTTCTCCTCTTTCGAACAAGCGGAATAGAGAAGAACCAATGTCATTAGTATACAAAACCGGGTCGTTTGTCTAATAATACGCATAAAGGTCATAGTTTTTGAATTAACATGCTTTAAATCAAATATATAAAAATACATTTAAAAACCATCAAAAATGTTTTTTTACAAAGTGTTATCGATACCATTTTTCAATTCCATTAACAGAAGCTTTTGATAAGTGAAAACGGACGACCCTATATGACACAGCCGGGAAATCGTACTCGATTCCCGGCTGTATATACTATAACGGACATTGGTCATCTTCCGTGTTATTCAGGGCTGATGCCCGGTTAGATCTCCGCAGCCATTTGCTTTTCCTTTTTCTCCTTTTCCTGGGCATCCACGACAACAACAGCCGCAATGTTCACCATTTCCTCTACACTTGCCCCCAGTTGCAATATGTGTACGGGCTTTCGCATTCCCATCAATATAGGACCTATGGAATCTGCCTTATTGAGTTCTTTCATTAACTTATAGGTAATGTTGGCTGCATCCAGATTGGGAAATATAAGTGTATTTACTTTTTTACCTGCCAGTTTGGAGAACGGAAATTTATCCTGGAGCATATCCTTGTTGAGTGCAAAATCCGATTGCAATTCTCCATCCACGATGATATCCGGATAGTACTTGTGCAGATACGTCACTGCTTCCCGTACCTTTGAAGCTTCCGGGAAGGAGGAAGAACCGAAGTTACCGTAAGAAAGCATCGCAATAACCGGTTCAAAACCGAACATCTTCACCGTATGGGCCGTCATTTGTGCAATCTTGGCGAGTTCTTTTCCGGTAGGGTTGATGTTTATGGAAGTATCCGAGAGGAACATGGGCCCTCTTTCCGTGATCATCAGGTTCATGGCAGCGACTTTGGCCGTTCCTTTCGCTTTTCCGATCAGTTCGAGCATGGGTTTTACGACAGATGGATAACTCCTGGAATATCCTGTGATCAGACCGTCCGCATCTCCTTCATTAACCATCATTGCGGCAAAATAATTGCGTTCACGCATTTTCTTTTCTGCCTCATAAAGAGTGATCCCGCTTCGCTGTCTGCTCTCCCAGTAACGTCTTGCATAATGATTTTTCTTATCATTATGTTCGTCGGTTTTGGGATCAATGATCGCGATATCCGCATCAAATTCGATCTCCTTCTTGAGTTCCCGGATAATATCTTCCCGCCCTAAAAGTATAGGATGTCCTATACCTTCTTCATAAACAATTTGAGCAGCTTTCAGCACATCGAGCTGGTCTGCTTCTGCAAAAACAATACGCTTCGGGTCGGTCTTCGCCCTGTTGTGGAGCAATCGCACTATTTTGTTGTCGTTACCTAACCTCTGCATGAGTTCTTCCTCATACTTTCCCCAATCGTCTATGGGTTCTGTAGCTACTCCGCTTTCCATAGCAGCCTTAGCCACCGCAGGAGGAACCTTGGCAATTAGTCTCGGGTCAAAAGGTTTTGGAATGATATATTCCCTTCCGAAGTTGAGTTTGGTTTCTCCGTAAGCAATATTCACCTGCTCCGGTACGCTTTCCTTAGCCAGTTCTGCAAGCGCCAATACGGCAGCCTTTTTCATTTCTTCGTTGATCTTCGTTGCCCGTACATCCAGGGCTCCGCGGAAAATAAACGGAAAACCGAGCACGTTGTTTACCTGGTTAGGATGATCGGAACGCCCTGTTGCCATGATAATATCTTTACGAGTCGCAACCGCCAGATCATAAGAAATCTCCGGATCGGGATTTGCCATGGCAAAAACAATAGGATTATCAGCCATGGACAACAGCATTTCCGGGGTTACGATATCCGCAATAGACAGGCCTATGAAAACATCGGCATCTACCATGGCTTCTTCCAGGGTATCTATTTTACGGTCGGAAGCAAATTCCATTTTTTCCGTAGAGAGATTTTCCCGGTCTTTCCGGATAACCCCTTTACTGTCAAGCATTACAATATTTTCTGCCCTGGCGCCGAAAGATTTGTACAACTTGGTACAGGATACAGCCGCCGCACCTGCTCCGCTTACCACTATCCTTATCTCTTCCATGGTTTTCCCGGAGATCTCCACAGCATTGAGCAGTGCGGCAGCCGATATAATGGCCGTACCGTGCTGGTCGTCGTGCATGACCGGTATGTCCAGTTCTTCTTTCAGTCTTCTCTCTATTTCAAAGGCTTCGGGGGCTTTTATATCTTCGAGATTGATCCCTCCAAATGTAGGCGCTATGTTTTTTACCGTTTCGATGAACTTGTCCACATCTTTGGTATCCACCTCTATATCAAACACATCGATATCCGCAAATATCTTAAAGAGCAACCCTTTACCTTCCATAACGGGTTTTGCCGCACTGGGACCTATATCCCCCAACCCGAGGACCGCTGTTCCGTTGGATATTACGGCAACCAGGTTGCCTTTGGAAGTATATTTATATGCATTGCTGACATCCTTCTCAATTTCCAGGCAGGGTTCCGCGACACCGGGAGAATACGCAAGCGCGAGGTCTCTTTGCGTAGCGTAGCGTTTGGTAGGAACCACTTTTATTTTTCCCGGCTGGGGTTTTGCATGGTAAACCAAAGCCTCTCTTCTGAGCTTGTTATTCTTTTTAGTCATGTCCAGTATTTTATAGGAAATACAAAGGTAAAAGGAAAATTAACTGGGGACATAAGAAATCGTTAAAATTGAGACGCCGGATACAGGAAATCCGGCGCTCTTCAAATCTTATGTTTATCCGTCCGCATCTATCAGTGCACGGCCACTTTTATCTCTTCTTCTTCGGTAATTACATTAGATAGGTTTATAGCTGTTTCTATGAGGGCCAGGTGGGAATAAGCCTGTGGAAAATTCCCAAGTAACCTTTTCGTTTTAAAATCGATATCTTCACTGAAAAGCCCAAGGTGGTTACTGTAAGAAAGTAGTTTTCCAAACATCTTTATCGCCTTTTTGTGCTCCCCTATTTTATACAGGCTGTTAATAAACCAAAAGGTACATACGGTGAAAGAAGACGTTGGGAGACCGAAATCATCTTTGTTCTTATAGCGATACAGCAATCCTTCATAGCACAGTTCTTTTTCGATAGCCTTTACGGTTTTGATATATTTAGGGTCATTGGCCTTGATAAAACCATAAGGCTCCATCAACAGTACGGAGGCATCGAGATCTTCAATACTATAGGCCTGGGTAAATGCCTGGACTTTCTCATTCCACGCCTTCTCCAGTATATCTTCACGTATCTGGAGTTCCAGGTCTATCCACTTGGTCACATGCTGGGCTTTCCCCAGGACATGTGCCACCTTTATGGCACGGTCTATAGCCACCCAGCAAAGAACTTTGGAAAAAGTAAAATGACGTTCTTCCGTACGGAATTCCCAAATCCCCTTATCCGGCTCTTCCCAGTGTTCGCGAACCACCCATACGATACCTTTGGTAATGGTCCACAATTCCTCACAGTTATCCAGTGAGGTTTCAAATTTTACGATCTGCTGGTGAATTACATCCATGAGGATGCCGTAAACATCATTCTGACGCTGCTCGTAAGCGGCATTACCGATCCGCACCGGTTTGGAGTTTCCATAACCTTTAAGATGATCCAGCGTTTTTTCCTCCAGTATTTTTTCTTTGTTGATACCATACATGATCTGCAACTTTTCATCTTTATCCGGTATGATATCTATGATAAATTGTAAATATTTCCCGGCTAAATCCACATGCCCCAGAGCAGAAACGACTTTTATAACCATAGAGGCATCCCGTATCCAGCAAAAGCGATAATCCCAGTTTCTTACTTCTCCAATAGTTTCCGGAAGCGAGGTGGTTGCAGCGGCCAGTACAGCACCGGTCCTGTTATGACTCAGTAATTTGAGGGTCAGGGCACTTCGTGTAATCTCCTGGTTGTACTTCTTATAGGAAGGCGTACGGTCTGTCCAGTTCAGCCAGTATACCTTGGTACGCTGCATGTCCAGGTAGGCTTGCTGGGTATTCTGCCGGAATATTTTTTCGTTATAACTGAGCAGAAAGAACTCATCCTGTTTGAGCTTTATCTCCTCACAGTCCACAACCTTTTTCTTGTCCAGGCTGCTGTACAGGTACAGGGAATCATATTTGCCTTCCTGTGTAACACTCACAATATAATCCGGTTTTATTTTTGTGGAAGTGTCGGCTATGGCATATTCCAATTTAGGATCGTACTTCACCCGGAATACAGGACGCCCGGATACATATTGTATGTACCGGATAATATCGGGCGGAGCATAATGTCCACTGCTCTCCAGTTTATACCTCGGCATAAAATCATATACCTCAAAAATATTCTTTCCTTCCGAAAACCTGGTAACCAATATATTAGTATTCGGTATATAGTTTTGTCCTATATTATAATTATCGGATACGAGAATTTCAAAACTGCCGCCGATCTCGTCATCCAGTAACTTAGCAAAAACCGATGATGAGTCAAATTCGGGAAGACAACACCAGTCCAGGGAACCCGTTTTGGAGATTAATGCCGCACTTTTACAATTTCCTATGATTCCGTAATCGAGATTATCCATTAATTCAAGTATGGTTAAAGTGATTTGTATTTGTAGTAAACGCCCGCTTCCGGAACCATCCCGACTTGATGTTACACATTTCGGAACTGTGTTTCCCTAAACAGGTATGTACTCCTTTAATAATACCTTTTAAGACCTTAAAATTCGAATAAAATCCTTAAATTAACGAAAAAAAGATCGGTTAATTAAACTTTTGCGAAATAAATAAAATAAAAAGGAGGCGAGTCGTGGAATGAAAAAAAATACGCATTTATAATATGAAAAAGAAAACAACGCAAAGAGCTATAAAATTACAAATCCAATGAACAAAACCATAATTGTTTCTAACAGACTTCCTTTACAAATATCCTTACATAATAACAATCTGGTAGTCACCCCAAGTGTGGGCGGACTGGCTACCGGAATGAAATCCGTGCATGACGGTAGTGAAAGCTTGTGGATAGGATGGTCCGGCCTGAAAGAAGAAGAACTCGATCAAAATCTCACCGAAAAGGTCAATGCGGCCATAGCCAAAGAGAACTGTGCCGCAGTATCCCTTACCGGGGAAGACCTCGACAACTTCTATTACGGATTCAGCAACAACACATTATGGCCTATGTTTCATTATTTCATGGAATATACCACTTTTGAAGGTGAGCACTGGGAATCCTATAAAGAGGTCAACCGGAAATTCGCTGCAACCGTATTAGAACACACCAATGACGGGGATACCATATGGGTGCACGACTACCAATTATTACTGCTTCCGGAACTCATAAAACGGGAACGTCCCAATGTTTCCATCGGTTTCTTTCTCCATATCCCTTTTCCTTCCTACGAAGTATTCCGGACACTCCCGTGGCGGGAGGAATTGTTGAACGGCATGCTGGGAGCCGATCTTCTGGGCTTCCACACCTACGATTACGAAAGGCATTTTCTGAGTTCCGTGCGCCGCATATTACGCCTGGACACTCATTTTAATGAGATCTCGTATCAGGGGCGTACACTTCGGGTGGACTCTTTCCCTATGGGGATCGACTATGACAAATTCCGCAATGCCGCCATTGCACATAATAAACAGGATCCGGAACAAAAATCCGACTTACAGAAACGACTGGATGCGCACTTACAATCTGCCCCCGATGCCAAGATGATATTGTCCATAGACCGATTGGATTATACCAAGGGCATCCCCAACAGACTGAAGGCATTCGAATATTTTCTGGAAAAATATCCACAATTCCGGGAAAAAGTACGTTTTATATTACTGGCTGTACCTTCACGTTCCAATGTACCACAATACCAGTTACTGAAAAAAGATACGGACGAACTGGTAGGACGTATCAACGGAAAATTCTCTACGGTAAACTGGACCCCGATCTGGTATTTCTACCGTTCCATGCCCTTCGAAAACCTCATCGACCTGTATACTTCATGCGGAGTCGCCCTGATAACACCTATCCGGGACGGTATGAACCTGGTCGCCAAAGAATATATAGCTACGCGGGTGGACAAAGACGGTGTTCTTGTTTTGAGCGAAATGGCAGGAGCGGCAAAGGAAATGAATGAGGCTCTGCTCATCAATCCGAATAATTTCGAACAGATGGCCGATACGTTAAAAAGGGCCCTGGAAATGACCGAAGAAGAGCAGACGGAAAGAAATGCCTTCATGCAACATCGCCTGGAACGGTACAGCGTGGAAAAATGGGCCAAAGAATTTATGAAAGCCCTTCAGGCCACCAAACAACAACACCATGTTATCGTCTCCAAAAAAATAACCCCGGAGATCAAAGAACAATTATTGAACTCCTACCATAAGGCAAAAAGAAAACTCATTCTCGTGGATTACGACGGCACCCTAGTCAATTTCACCAACTTACCCAAAGACGCCAAACCGGATGATGCACTCTACGATCTCCTGGACAACCTGAACAACCGGAAAAATACGGACCTCGTTATCATAAGCGGCCGGGATAAAGAAACCTTTACCA
Organism: Sinomicrobium halophytocola; assembly: GCF_052983395.1. Lineage (NCBI taxonomy): Bacteria > Pseudomonadati > Bacteroidota > Flavobacteriia > Flavobacteriales > Flavobacteriaceae > Sinomicrobium > Sinomicrobium halophytocola. The sequence continues at coordinate 363,296 of NZ_JBRKIT010000042.1, read as the reverse complement.
AATGGTTCGGTAACCGGGGGTATATGCTTATCGTAGAGCACGGCGTATGGTTAAAATCCGGCGACAAGGAATGGCAGGCACTTGAGAAACTGAAAAAAGACTGGATGAATAACCTGAGACCCATTATAGAAACTTTTGTAGACCGTACCCCGGGAACTTTTATAGAAGAAAAGAATTTTTCACTGGCATGGCATTTCCGTAAGGCCGACCCGGAGCTGGCCCAAACGCGTGCCATGGAACTGAAAACTGTTCTTACCAGCCTGATTTCCAATCATGAACTAAGCGTACTGGAAGGCAATAAGGTAATAGAGATCAAAAGCAGTAATGTAAATAAAGGAAGGGCTTCGTCACGCCTGCTTGCAGAGAAAAATTATGATTTTATCTTTGCCATTGGTGACGACTGGACCGACGAGTATATGTTCCAGGAACTTCCCGAAGAAGCTTACACCGTAAAAGTAGGCGCCAAGGAAACCAGTGCAAGGTATTACCTGGATGACACAGATAGTGTCCGGGAATTACTAAATGGATTTTTAAGCAATAACAAGACCTAAAAAGAGGAACTTTATTTGCTTTTTTATACTAAGCCGGAGTCGAAAAAACATATCAGCAGGACTTTTCCGGTGCCAAATTCCCTGTTCTGACGGTATGGGAAGAGTCCTTTTTGTTTGTAAACGAAATACCTTCAAAATAAAAAATATAACACATTTGAAATATAAGAAGATATATTTTATTGAATATCTATTTTTTTGATACCAAAAAATGTATTTCTTTTGTATTATGGCTCCTTATACATGCCGTAAGAGATTTTGTGTAGAAAGCCTCTCTTTAATGAGAATATTATGAGTCAAGTTACCTTAAAAGATATAGCTTCCATACTGGGGGTTTCGGTCACCACGGTATCCAAAGCACTAAAAGACTACCCGGATATCAGCAATGACACCAAGCATGCGGTAAAACTTTTGGCAGAAAAGCTGAACTACAAGCCCAATATACATGCTGTGACATTGCGTAGCAATCAATCCAAAACCATAGGGGTGATCCTGCCCAAAGTAGACCACCAGTTTTTTGCGGAGACCATTACCGGTATTATTTCCGAAGCTAACATACACGGTTACCAGGTTATCGTTTTGTTCTCTGATGAATCCATGACTATGGAAGAAAAACAGGTAGACCTGCTTCTCGAAAAAAGGGTGGATGGCATTCTGATGTCGCTCGCTAACGAAACCAACCGTTACGATCACCTGCACAAGGTCGTCAAAAATCAGGTTCCTCTGGTGTTATTCGATAAAATCACACGTCAGGTAAACTGTTCCAAAGTGATCATAGATGATGAAAAGGCGGCTTTTAAAGCTGTTGAACATCTTATAAAAACAGGTTGTCGGAAGATCGCTCTCTTTGGCGGGCCCAGGTTTCCAAGCAACTACAATTCCCGACTGAAAGGATATACCAAGGCCCTGGAGAAACACGGAATAACTCCGGACGAATCGCTGGTATATATCTGTGAAGATCTGAGTATCGCCGAAGGAAGAGAAAATGCCGAGGAATTACTACAGGTACACCCGGACACCGATGCTGTTTTTTGCATTACGGACCATATAGCTCTCGGTGCCATTTCTTACCTGAACGATGCCAGTATTTCCATTCCGGACCAGGTATCCGTCATGGGGTTCAGCAATTGGCTCATAACCCCGTATATAAAACCCCACCTTTCTACAATAGACCAGCCCAGTGTCCAAATAGGCAAGGAATCCGCTTCCCTGCTCATTGATGAGATACATCGCAAGAACAAAAAGTTACCGGTGGAATTCTATGAGATCAAACTACAGACACACCTGGTATTACGGGAAACTACCAAGGCCATTGTAGTTAATAAGTAAGAAAGGTATCAGGATTTTTTCAAAAATTTTATATTCCGCTTCAGCCCTTCATACTTTGTGCGTTTCACGGCAGATTTCCTGAAAATTTCCCGGAAGACATCCTCTGTAATCTCCTCCCAGTCCTTTTTGTTCATTTTCAACAGGTCCGGATGCGGATCAAAAAGAGGTTCACTATGGGCTTTGGAAAAGCGATTCCACGGACACACGTCCTGACACACATCACATCCAAACATCCAGTCGTCCAGCTTTCCATCAAGTTCAACAGGGATATTACCTTTCAGTTCTATGGTAAAATAGGAAATACATTTGCTTCCGTCCACCACCATCGGTTCTACAATGGCCTGGGTGGGACAGGCATCTATACAGGCCGTACAGCTACCACAATGGTCCGTTGTGACGGGATGGTCATATTCCAGTTCCAGATCTAAGATGAGTTCGGCGATGAAAAAGAAAGACCCTACCTTTTTGGTTATCAGGTTGCTGTTCTTTCCTATCCAGCCTAACCCGCTCCGGGTTGCCCATGCCCTGTCCAGTACCGGTGCGGAATCCACAAAGGCCCTGCCGCCTACTTCCCCTATCTCTTCCCGGATAAACTCCAAAAGCTGTTTTAATTTATCCTTGATAACAAAATGATAATCATGACCGTAAGCATATTTGGAGATCTTAGGGCTATCCGTATCCTGAGATTGCACCTCTTCCGGAAAATAATTAAGGGTAAGGGATATAACGCTTTTTGCTCCGTCTACCAGTAGCCGGGGATCCAGCCGTTTGTCAAAGTGGTTTTCCATATATCCCATTTCGCCGTGCATATTCTGCTTCAGCCATTGTTCCAGGCGAGGGGCTTCTTCTTCCAGGAATTCCGCTTTGGATATACCACAGGACATAAAGCCGAGGCGTTTTGCTTCGGCTTTAATACTTTCTGTATACCTGTGTTTTATATCGATCATGTGGTTGTGTTCTCTACGGACGGGACAAAGATACTTACTTCATCACAATAATCCGAAACATGACAAGAGAACACCATCTCTATATCAGAACCCATACCGGATCCCCAATTGTATCTGGTAGGGATTTCCGGAGGGCGATGCCACCCCGGTATTGGGATTGACATTGTAATTATAAGTATTGGAATCCGTATCAAAACCCCCTATGGAGTAGATATTCTGGTTGCCTAGCGTTTTACGGGCACCCCACTTTTTATTCAGCATATTGGCCAGGTTAAACACATCGGCAGACAATTCCACGTACTGGGATTTAAAGGTGTTGAACCTTTTCCTGAGACTTACGTCCCAGGTGCCGAAGAAATCATTAATCCCGCCATTCCTCCCGGCAATTTTCCCGTAATTGTCCCGAATATAATCTTTCAGGTGCTCACTGGCCTCCGGATTGTTCAATATTTGTTCTATACCCTCCCTGTACGCTTCCGGCGTTGCAGCATTATTCGGATCAAAAATATAGGCCAGGTCATTGGAACTTACGAAATCTCCGTTTACGTTTCCGTTAACTATGAGGGAATAACGCGTACCTCCAAATCCGGAATAGCGGAAAGAAAGGCTAAAACCATGAAAGGTAGGTAATGAACCATATAATACCAGTTTATGACGAAAATGATTATTGGAGTAATTCATCTGCCCAAGGTCTCTCGGGTCGTCCGGGGTCATGGTCACCAGGGTTGCCGTATTGGCCACGTCCCCGTTAAAGCTGGTGTTGTCTTTAGTATCGTTCCAGGTATAACTGAAAGACAATATACCATCCTCAAAATATTGGTATGTCCCATCCAGTACAACAGCATAGTTGTTTACTTTTCCATCACTGTTCAGTTTCAACACACGTCCTACCCTGTCCGTTTTCCTGCCTTCCGCCCAGTTAGCCGCACCGTTGGAAGGGTCTATGGTATTGGCCGGTACATATACCCCCCGGTTCCCTTCGTCAGCCAAACGAAAATAAGGATCATCTACCATATTGGCATCAGTGTACATGTAGTTGTTCCTGGCAAAGGATGCATACAGGCTCAACCCCATTTTAAAACGATTGGTAATAAAACGATTATAGGAAAGGTTAGCTTTATAGAGTGTAGGTATCTTTACATCATCCCCATTCATATTTATGGTATTGACAGGAGTAATACCGAGTTCATCGAGTATTTCTGCTCCCGGGGCTGTGGAAGGATCTTCACGATATCCCGGAAAGTCGGGAGTGGGAATATCCACATCATTCCGGTTAATATCCACAGATGCTACACGGGTGCCATCAAACACCATATTGTTTATCATCACATAGTTATTGATATCCGCTCCGAAAATACCCGCTCCGAAACGCAAAATGTCTTTTTGTCTTTCCCCGATATCCCATGTGGCCTGTATCCTGGGCTGAAGTTGAAATGTGGTAAGGCTTTTATCGGTACGAAGCCCTAAATCTTCGTAGACAATTTCATTAAAGTTCGGCTTATCCATATAGTTGGTATAATCCGCCCGTATACCGGCCATGAATTCAAAACCCGGAAACAGGTTGGTCTGCATCTGCGCATAAGCACCGGTGGCAATGATATTTTGCTTAACCGCCGGATCATTCATTAAATTCACCTCCCGCACATAACGGTAGGGGTCCATGTTTTCAAAATCATCCAGTCCGGTAAAATAAAACCGTCCGTTCATCTCACTTCCGTATACGGACTTCATATGTGTATACATCAGGTCAACCCCGAAAGTATACTCTATTTTATCCGTGCTGTAGTACAGGTTATCCACAAGCTGGAATACATTGTTATAGAATGATTCCGGAATATAACGCTGTCCTCCGAGCTGAATGGTCGTAAATACATCGTTACCGTTTACCTGCGACTGCACCCGCTCTACAATAGCACGGGGAATATTTGCCGAAGGTATCTGGTCTCCCGGAAAAGCGCTTTCTGAAGTCCGCAGGTACTGGAACTTCAGTTCATTTGTCATTTTCGGGTTCAGTTCGGAGCGAAGGGAAGCCAGAAAACTGTTGTCCGTGGTACGCACATTACCGTAAACCTCATATAAGTTGATACTGCTGTTGTCCGAAATCCCCCTTTTATTAAGATCGAAAACGTAATTATTACGGAGCGTCAGGAGGTTCTTTTCATTCAACTGCCAATCGATACGGGCAAATACCGCATCTGTTCCCCGTTTTCTGTTGAAGGAGCCAAACTGCGGAGAATCGGCCACGCTATATTTACTACGTGCAATCTCAAGGAATCGATCGAGGGATTGCTGTGACACGTTATATCTGCGCTCGTCTTCCGGGGTACGTATATCGGCAATCTGTAAAGGATTGGTATCTTCCTGGTGGTCCCATGCCACAAAAAAGTGCATTTTATCTTTAATGATCGGTCCTCCGAGAGAAAAACCGTATTGGTAAGATGAAAAATCTTCATCACGTTTGTTGCCACGAATATCATTCGGACTGGATAACCAGTCGGTACGGGCAAAGGTAAACAGACTACCGGTAAGCGTATTGGTACCGGATTTGGTGACCGTATTTATGGACCCTCCTCCACTTCTTCCGTAGGTGACATCATACTGGTTGGTTGAGACTTTGAACTCACGAATGGCCTCCATAGAAATGGCATACGAACCACCACGACGATTTGCGGTACCTCCGGATGTGGGATTACGTGCCGACATTCCATCTACCGTAAAGTTTGTAGAAGAAGGCAGCTGCCCGGAGAGGCTGTTGCCCGTACTAAGCGGGGACAGGTCTATCAAAGAAGTGAAATTACGTCCGTTTACGGGTAATTTCTGAAGATCGCGGGAGGTTACCGATGTGGCTGCTCCGAAATTCTTTATTGTGTTCTTTAATTCGGAGGCCGATACCACCACTTCATCCAATGCTTCGGCAGATTCTTCCATTTTGAAATCCACCCGGAGTGCATCTCCCTGGTTCAGTTCGTATCCTGTTCTCGTCTGGGTTCCAAAACCGAGGTAAGAAACTGTAATCGTATAAGGCTTGCCAAGCGGAAGTTGTTTGAGACTGTATTTACCATTCATATCAGTGATGGTAGCCGTTGAAAACCCTGTGGATTCATTTTTCACCATGATGGAAACTCCCATCAAGGGTTCGGAAGTATGATCAACGACAGTCCCTTCAATAATAGCATGTGTAGTTTGTGCCGTTATCGTGAACACAGGACATGCCAACCACAATAACAGTAGTAAACGAATAGATTTCATATATAATAAGATTCAGGTTTATGAGGAGCAAAAATAGAACGGGGGCATTATGCGACTGTATTGTACGAATTAAATTAACGTAAACAATACAGTTATCATATTAAAAAAGGGGAGATCAATATCGTTAGAACAGTATTTTCAGAACAGTTCCCTCTGGGAACCGCCCTTGGTCCTGCCAAGATGTTTATAAGCGGCTTCTGTAACCTCCCGCCCGCGGGGGGTTCTCATAATGAACCCTTGTTGGATAAGAAAGGGCTCATATACCTCTTCGATGGTATCCGCGCTTTCGGAAACGGCAGTGGCCAGGGTAGTGATGCCAACGGGGCCTCCCTTAAACTTATCTATAATGGTAGAAAGTATCTTGTTATCCATTTCGTCGAGTCCGTAAGCATCCACATTAAGTGCTTTCAGCCCAAACCTGGCTATCTCTATATCAATATTGCCATTACCCTTGATCTGTGCAAAATCGCGTATCCTGCGCAATAAGGCATTAGCTATACGGGGTGTTCCCCTGCTTCGGCCGGCAATCTCTATTGCGGCTTCCAAAGTAATAGGTGTTTTGAGTATCTGAGCGCTCCGCTCTACGATAGTGGACAAAAGTTCGGTAGTATAATATTGCAGTCTGCTGGAAATACCGAAACGGGCACGCATGGGGGAAGTGAGTAATCCGGAACGCGTTGTTGCCCCTATTAGGGTAAACGGGTTAAGATTGATCTGTACGGTACGGGCATTGGGCCCGCTCTCTATCATAATATCAATCTTGTAATCTTCCATGGCCGAGTACAGGTATTCCTCTACCACAGGACTCAGACGATGGATTTCATCTATAAAAAGTACATCCCTTTCATCCAGGTTGGTCAATAATCCGGCAAGGTCACCGGGTTTGTCCAATACGGGGCCTGAAGTCACTTTTATCCCTACACCCAGTTCGTTGGCCAGGATATGGGCAAGTGTGGTCTTTCCAAGTCCCGGAGGGCCATGAAAAAGGGTGTGGTCCAGGGCATCCCCGCGAAGGTTGGCAGCTTTTACAAAGACCTTCAGGTTTTCCAATACCTGGTCCTGTCCGGCAAAATCATCGAAAGAAAGTGGCCGCAGCGTTTTTTCTATATCGATCTCTTCGGGAGAAAACTGGTCGCCTGTAGGATCCAAATACTCATTCATACGGACAAAGATAGCAGAAATGGACAACAAAAGAATTTATCTTCCCGGCTAAATTAATACACCACGCGTTAATCTTCCTATCTTTTGTGATAAAAATCGTAACTTCCCGTTATGTAATATAAAGATCATCTGCAATTTTATGGAAACCCAAAAATACTCTGCCAATATTGTCAAATATATCCCTTTCCTCTACGTCGTATGGGCCGATGACCTGTTATCGGCTTCGGAAATATCGGTATTTAAAAAGGCAGTTAAAGAAGATTCCCTAAGTAAGGAAGATAGAAAACTGATAAGTTCCTGGTTAAAAACCGATACCCCTCCACTTGACAAAGTTATTACTTCCTGGAAACACCTTATAGACCAATCGGGTATAAAACTTGTGGAGAGCGAGACCTATCCTCTTACCTCGTTCAGTATGAAATTGTCCCTTCCCGGGAACAGTGAAGAAGAGATGTTTGATGAATATCTCAAATCCATAGAGATCAACCTGGGAATGCAGCCCAATCATTACCGGCACCTGTTCGACATAACTACCCGACAATCCCCAAAAGCGGATTTCTATGATTCTATACAAATTGACGGGATTTTAAAAGGTGAACATGCCTCCCACATCGACGCCTTCCGGGAGTTCCTGTCCGATCCTCTTTTCCAATGGGAAATTTCAAGGGACAAAGACATGTTCCGGCTGCGAGTACTGGAACAGGTAAAATTTCTAGCTTCCGCAGGATATGGGGCCATGGCTTACGATAAGGAATACGGTGGAATAGGCAATATGCCTGCATATGCGGGTATCTTTGAAAACCTCATGTTCATAGATGGTAGTCTTACCATAAAATTCGGAGTACAGTTCGGCCTGTTCGGGGGAAGTATCCAGAACCTGGGTACCAAAAAACACCATGACCAATGGCTGAAAGCTACCGGATCAGCCAAAATACTGGGATGTTTCGCCATGACCGAAACCAGGCACGGATCCAATGTACGGGGCATTAAAACAACAGCCACCTATGTTAAAGAAACTGATAGCATTGTCATTGACACCCCCGGCGAGAACGACAATAAGGAATATATAGGTAACGCATTGCACTCCACCATGGCAACCGTATTTGCCCAACTAATTGTAGATGGCACTAATCAGGGAGTGCATGCCATAGTCGTCCGGATACGAGATGAAAAAGGTAACCTGACTCCCGGTGTACGCATCGAAGACAACGGGTACAAACTGGGGCTGAACGGCGTGGATAACGGTAAAATATGGTTCAAAAACGTAAGTGTACCGAGAGAGAACCTTCTCAACCGTTTCGGTAATATTGACAAGAACGGTAATTATACATCGGACATAGATAATCCCAACAAGCGATTTTTTACAATGCTCGGCACTTTGGTAGGCGGACGTATATGCGTGGCCAAAGGAGCGATAGGCGGAACTAAAATGGCCCTGGCAACCGCGGTAAAGTATGCTTTATATCGCAGGCAATTTAACAGCGGGGAAAGGGTTCAGGAAGACCTTATTATGGACTACCCTTCGCACCAATTACGCCTTATCGCCCCTATTACACAAACCTATGTTTACCACGTTACCCTCGAGCATATGATACGTTCTTACTCTTCAGCGTCAGAAGCATCGAGGAGGAAGATAGAAACCCAGGTAGCCGCTTTAAAAGCCCTCATAACCGATTTTTCCAACAAAGCAATACAGGAATGCCGCGAGGCGTGCGGAGGGAAGGGATATCTCCTCGAAAACCGCATTGGCGATCTCAAAAACGATGTAGACATCTTCACTACTTTTGAAGGGGATAATACGGTATTGCTCCAACTCGCAGCCAAAGGGGTACTCACCGACTTCAAATCGGAATTCAACAGTGATAGTTACGGAGATATTCTAAAACTGGTTGGGACGCAGTTAAGCGACCGCCTGACCACTTTTAATCCCCTGTTTACCAATAATACGGATAAAGAACACCTGTTCCACCCGGATTTTCACCTCGAAGCTTTTCAGTACCGTGTACGCCGGCTAACGTTCACTGCCGCTTCGAGAATACGGCGTTACATTAAAAAGGGAGTCCCGCCACAGCAGGTGTCACTCAACATTCAGACACACCTTATAACCCTGGGAAAAGCCTATGGGGTTATGTTATCTTATGAAATATTTGCTGATTTCGTAAAACAAATAGAGGACGAAAAGATGCAGTTTATCTTCCGGAAGTTGGGGACGCTCTATGCCCTGTATCATATCCGGGAGAACGCTGCCTGGTACTTGGAACACGGTTATATAAGCAGCAATAAATCCAAAGCGATAAGACAACGGGTAGAAAGGCTATGTACGGAGCTAAGACCGCATGTGGTATCTTTAGTAGACGGTTTTGGTATTCCGGAACATTGCATGACGGCTCCTATAGGCAAGAAATAAGAAAGGCCCCGTTATCCGGGGCCTTCTCATATATTATATGATGATCTCAAATTCTAGTGGTTGAGCTCTTCTTCTCCTTCTTGTAAAGGTACGGTCTGCGGAACAAAATCCTGTCCGGGTATCACGTACTCTCCATCTTCATTAGTCTTACTGTAGTCATAAGCCCATCGGTGTACTTCCGGTATTTCACCCGGCCAGTTGCCGTGGATATGCTCTACAGGTGTAGTCCATTCCAGCGTATTGGATTTCCAGGGGTTCTTAGGAGCTTTTTCTCCGTAGAATATACTATAGAAAAAGTTATAAAGAAATACTACCTGAACCGCACCGGCTATAAGGGCAAATACGGTCATCACCACATTGATGTCCATAAGGTCATCAAAGATGGGGAAGTTGGTATTGGTATAATAACGTCTGGGCAGACCAGCCATTCCCACAAAGTGCATCGGGAAGAAAATACCGTACGCACAGACCGCGGTGACCCAGAAGTGTACATAACCAAGGTTTTTGTTCATCATCCTTCCGAACATTTTGGGGAACCAGTGGTAAACCCCTGCAAGAAATCCGTATATCGCGGAGATACCCATTACCAGGTGAAAGTGCGCTACAACGAAATAGGTGTCGTGAACGTTAATATCCAGGGTACTGTCCCCAAGGATAATACCGGTAAGGCCTCCGGTAATAAAGGTAGACACCAATCCGATGGAGAACAACATGGCAGGGTTCATCTGTAGGTTTCCTTTCCAAAGAGTGGTGATATAGTTAAATGCCTTTACCGCAGATGGTATGGCGATCAATAATGTTGTAAATGTAAATACCGAACCGAGGAACGGGTTCATCCCGGACACGAACATGTGGTGCCCCCAGACGATTGTTGAAAGGAATGCAATAGCCAATATGGATGCAACCATAGCCCTGTACCCGAATATGGGCTTACGGGAATTAGTCGCGATAATCTCGGATGTGATACCCAATGCCGGTAACAATACGATATATACTTCCGGGTGACCGAGGAACCAGAAAAGGTGTTCGAACAGTACCGGCGAACCTCCCTGATGGTGTAATACTTCTCCCTGGATAAATATATCCGAAAGGAAGAATGAAGTACCGAAACTACGGTCAAAAATAAGCAGTAATGCAGCCGAAAACAGTACCGGGAAAGAAACCACCCCGATAACCGCTGTAATGAACAGGGCCCACATGGTGAGTGGCAACCTGGTCATAGACATCCCTTTTGTCCTGAGGTTTAATACAGTAACGATATAGTTCAGTGAACCGAGCAGGGAAGATGCGATAAATATGGCCATGGAAACAAGCCATAACGTCATTCCCAATCCGGAACCACCCTGCGCCTGTGGCAACGCACTCAGCGGAGGATAGATCGTCCATCCTGCAGCAGCCGGCCCCGCTTCCACAAAAATAGAAGCCACCATGATCACACTGGAAATAAAGAACAGCCAGTAAGAAATCATGTTCATAAATCCGGATGCCATGTCCCGAGCACCGATCTGCAACGGGATCAACAGGTTACTGAACGTACCGCTCAATCCGGCAGTCAATACAAAGAATACCATGATGGTGCCGTGAATCGTTACCAAAGCCAGGTAGATATTCGGGTCCATTACTCCTTCCGGAGCCCATTTACCAAGCAGTATTTCAAATATTTTAAAAGATTCAGAAGGCCATGCCAGTTGCATGCGGAACAACAAAGACATCAAGATACCGATGAAGCCCATGAACAAACCTGTAATGAGGTATTGTTTAGAGATCATCTTGTGATCATAACTGAAAATATATTTCGAAATAAATGTCTCTTTATGATGATGTCCGTGATCGTGTGCCTGATCCCCTGCGTGTGCTGTTGCTGTTGCTGACATAATCTATATACTAATCGTTTTCGTTACTGTTACTTTATTATTTTCAATATATACCCCCGGTTCATTATTCACCGGCTCCGGCAACCATATCCCCAAAGGTTTGTTGTTCTTTTATCCATGCATTGTATTCATCTTCGCTCTCTACAACGATCTTCATCTGCATGTTGTAATGCGAAGTTCCACAAATTTTATTACATAATAAAAGATAATCAAACTCCCAATCTTCCAGATCTTCTCCTTTGGCTCTTCTCTCCGCACGTAATTCATTTATATGCTTTACCTTGGCCTGAATGTCCGGATCCTGGCGCATCTCTTCGGTGGTAATTGTGGGTGTAAAAGAGAACTGGGTGATCATTCCCGGAACACAGTTCATCTGTGCCCGGAAATGCGGCATGTAGGCAGAGTGCAATACGTCCTGAGAACGCATTTTGAAAACCACTTTTCTGTTTACGGGCAAGTGTATTTCGGTAGTGGAAACCACATCGTCCTTTCCGTTGGGGTCCGAAGAATCTATACCTACTATGTTCTGTCCGTCAAAATCGTTAAGGAAACGAACGTTGGCATCGCCGAGTACGTTATCTTCCCCCGCATATCTCGCTTTCCAGTTAAACTGTTGTGCATATAGTTCGATAATCAGCGGATCGTCTTCATCATTGATATCCATAATGGTGGTCCAGGTATAAAGACCGTAAAGGATAAGTCCGGCAAGGGTAATCACGGGAATAATGGTCCAGATGAATTCAAGCTTGTCATTATCGGCATAGAACAGTGCTTTTTTCCCTTTAACACCTCTGTACTTATAGGCAAAGAAATACAAAAGGGTTTGCGTAATAAGCTGTACGACAAATATGAGCACCATAGAAACCGTCATAAGGGTGTCATAGTCGTCCCCGTGAGCGGAAGCTGCCTGGGGTAATAGCACTTTTCCCCATTTCCACAGACTATAAATAGTCAGTACATACAGGAAGCCCAGGAAGGCAAACATTAAATATCCGTTCAGCTTGTTATCCTTATCATTGGCTATCTGAGCATCTTTCAGACCTATCTGAGAGAATTCAAATATCTTCGTCATTTGCCAAACGGCAATGGCAATGAGTATAAGTACAATTATAGTTAATAAAGCAGTCATCTTATTATTTCCTGTTTACTTTAGTTTCTACTGAATTAATAATGAAAGTGTTTGCTCTCTTCTATGAACGGGTTTCGTTTCGGCACCAGCGGTGCTTTGGTGAGTGCACTGAACACTACAAAAATAAACAGCCCCAAGAAGAACAGTACGCCTCCTATTTCTCCTATTCCTATAAACCATTGGTCTCCAACAGTAGCAGGCATTATCATATTATAAATATCAAGGTAATGTCCCATCAATATCACAATACCCGTCATCACCACAAACCAGTTGAGTCGTTTGTAATCACTGTTCATCAATACCAACAGCGGGAACACAAAGTTCAGCACTACCATTCCGAAGAAAGGAAGCTTATAATCTTCTATCCTCGTAACGAAATAAGTAACCTCTTCGGGTATGTTGGAATACCATATCAGCATAAATTGTGAGAACCAGAGATATGTCCAGAATATGCTTATCCCAAACATGAATTTCGCCAGATCGTGTATATGGCTGTCGTTCACCTCTTCCAGGTATCCCCTCGATTTCAAATAAATAGTGACTAGGGCAATAACTGTGATCCCGGATACAAACATGCTGGCAAATACATACCATCCGAACAGGGTACTATACCAGTGCGGATCTACACTCATGATCCAGTCCCAGGACATCATGGATTCAGACACCAGGAAGAACACCAGGAATCCGGCAGATATTTTGAAATTTCTTTTAAAATAGCTGTTGTCATCGGCAGTGTCCTGCGCAATGGAGAATTTTCTTGAAAAATGACGATAGGCCACCCATCCTGCTATGTATATAGCTGCCCTGATAAGAAAGAACGGTACGTTAAGATAACCGGTTTTACCTTGTATCAGCTCATCATGAGCCACTACTTCGGAGTCCATCCAGGTAAACAGGTGATTCATATGCACACCGGACAGTACAAGTATTACAAATACCAGAACGGCTCCGGGAAGCAAATAGGCCGTAATCCCTTCCATCACACGGAAAAGCAATGGGGACCATCCCGCCTGTGACACCCTTTGGATCGCATAAAAAGCGAGTACTCCCAGGGGGATCATCATAAAGAAGAATGCCGCCACATAAAGCGCTGCCCAGGGTTTGTTCTGTAATTGATGTAACAAATGTTCATCGTGCGATGCATCATGAGTCGCATGCTCTTCGTCATGTGTTCCGTGTGCATCATGAGTAGCAGCTTCTTCGTGCCCCCCGCCATGATGCGCATCTGCTACCATAGCTTTTGCCTCTTCTACAGAACCCGGTGCAGCGAGAAAACCATAGCCCAGACCGAGAACACCAACGATCATTAGAACAAATGCAGACAGTCTTAACTTGTTTGAAAACGTGTACATATCCTGAAAATTCTCTTTATTGTATTTTATAATTCCGTATTTCGTGCAGGGAGAAAATTCCCCGTATTAACCTTTTCCGGTTTTGTCCGCGCACTTATACCAATTGAATTTATTACTTAGTCAATTCCCTGTTGAGCTCCTCCACATACATCACTACCTGCCAACGTTCTTTTTCATTGAGCTGGACAGCATAAGACCCCATGGAGTTCAGCCCATAAAATATGACGTGATAAATACTCCCCTCTGTTATTTCCCTGTCCGCATAGCTGGGAACACCTAGAAACTTCTCTCGTTTTACCAGTACACCCTGCCCGTCACCTTTCTCTCCATGACAAACGGCACAATAGATACCAAACAGTTCTTTTCCGTCGCCAAGATTATCCTCCATAGCCAGGCTATCCATTGCAAGAGGGTTTTTCAATTCTGCAGCGGCCAGTTCTTTTCCTTCCACGGTATTTTCATAATCGTAAGGCATCCAGCCACGATTAATCGTATTTTCCGCAGGCAACTGGGCTTCCACACCGTTCTTAAAAGCATCCGATTCCTGATAGGTTTCGTAACCAACAGATTCATACATATTAGGCATAAATTGGTAGTTCGGTCGTGACTTGTTGAAACACGAAGTCATTACCGCTGCCGTACCAAGCACTATTCCTATTTTTATAAAGCTCTTCATTTAAACAGTATTTACGTTGTTAGGTTATTAAGTCACCGGGTTGTTTAGTTAATGAGTCATTCGATTGGCAAAATATCTACAAAGCCTTTAGTAACTCATAACCTATTCACTCCATAACTTATCTCCCCTCTAATGCTTTTCTGAAACTTTTATTTCCACTGCCCCCGTTTCCTGCAAAAAAGCAGACAACTCATCTTCGTTACCACTTATTGCAACTTCCATCAAAAAATGATCGTCCGTAGTTCTAACATCCGGATTCTCCGCTTTTTTAAAGGGCCACAATTTACTTCTAAGGTAAAAGGTGATCACCATAAGGTGAGCTGCAAAGAAAACGGTTAATTCAAACATGATCGGCACAAATGCGGGCATATTACTCAGGAATGAAAAACTGGGCTTACCTCCTATGTTCTGTGGCCAGTCTTCTATCATTATAAAGTTCATCATCGCAACTGCTACACAAAGCCCTACACAACCGTACATAAAAGATGCGATCGCAATTCTGGTGGGAGCTAATCCCATAGCCTTATCCAGGCCGTGCACCGGAAATGGCGTATAAATTTCCTCTATATGATGATGGGCAGCCTTCACCTTTTTTACCGCGGCCAATAATACATCGTCATCGGTATAAATAGCCTGTATTACTTTATTACTCATGATCGCCGTCTCTTAATTTTTTATATTTTTCACCAGATGATTTCATTATAGTCTTCACTTCTGCCTGTGCTATTACTGGGAAAGTCCTGGCATAAAGTAAAAACAGAACAAAGAAAAACCCTATGGTTCCCACGAAAATACCAATATCGATAAATGTAGGCGAGAACATCGTCCAGGAAGAGGGAAGGTAATCCCTGTGAAGTGAAGTAACAATAATCACAAATCGCTCAAACCACATTCCTATATTCACCACGATAGAGATAATAAAAGAGAACATAATACTTGTCCTCAATTTCTTGAACCACATGAACTGCGGAGAGAATACGTTACAGGTCATCATACACCAGTATGCCCATGCGTAAGGACCGGTTGCTCTATTCAGGAAGGCATACTGCTCGTATTCCACACCGGAATACCAGGCGATAAAAAGCTCGGTGATATATGCACATCCAACAATAGATCCGGTGATCATAATAACGATGTTCATCAGCTCTATATGCTGCAGGGTAATATAGTCTTCCAGATTAACAACTTTTCTCATAATGATGAGAAGGGTGTTTACCATTGCAAATCCGGAGAATACCGCACCTGCAACGAAGTAAGGCGGGAAGATAGTTGTATGCCATCCCGGAATAACCGAAGTTGCAAAGTCAAAAGATACGATAGTATGCACAGAAAGTACCAGAGGTGTTGCCAGACCGGCAAGTACCAGTGATACTTCTTCGAACCGTTGCCAGTCTTTTGCTCTTCCGCTCCATCCGAAGCTGAGCAGACTGTATATTTTTTTCTGAAAAGGCTTTACCGCCCTGTCTCTGATCATCGCAAAATCCGGAAGAAGACCCGTCCACCAGAACACCAGCGATACGGACAGGTACGTAGATATTGCAAATACGTCCCAAAGCAGGGGAGAGTTAAAGTTAACCCAAAGCGAACCGAACTGGTTTGGTATCGGCACCACCCAGTATCCGAGCCATGGACGCCCCATGTGTATCAGGGGGAATAATCCGGCCTGTACCACGGAAAAGATGGTCATGGCCTCTGCAGAACGGTTAATAGCCATTCTCCATTTTTGACGGAACAGTAATAACACAGCAGAGATCAATGTTCCCGCGTGTCCAATACCAACCCACCAAACGAAGTTAGTAATATCCCAGGCCCAACCTACGGTTTTATTCAGTCCCCAAGAACCTATTCCTGTTGCAATGGTATAAATTATACACCCTATTCCCCAAAGAAACGCTACCAGTGCAATGGAGAAAACAATCCACCACTGCTTGTTTGCCTTGCCCTCTACGGGCCTGGCTACATCTACCGAAACATCGTGATAGCTCTTATCTCCGATTACCAGGGGTTTACGTATAGGTGCTTCGTAATGCGACGCCATTTTATAATTTTAATATTTATTACTCTTTTTACTTATCGTGATATCGTCAGCACCACCAATGTATCCGAAACTTTTCGTCCTACCTGTAGTGCAAACAATACTGATTTACGCTTCCTCCGTATTTCTCACTTTTACGTGGTAGAACACATTAGGTTTAGTTCCTACATGTTCTAACAGGTGATACATCCTGTCGCTCTTTTTAAGAGCAAACACTTCGTCTTCTTCATTGTTGATATCCCCGAATACCATCGCCCCACTTCCGCAGGCAGCAGAACAAGCCGTCTGGAATTCATCCTTCCGTACTTTTCTACCATCTCTTTTCGCATCGAGAATGGTTTTCTGGGTCATCTGAATACACATAGAGCATTTTTCCATTACACCCCTGGAACGAACCACTACATCCGGGTTAAGAACCATTTTCCCGATATCATCGTTCATGTGGTAATCAAACTCATCGTTATTGTTGTAAAGGAACCAGTTAAAACGACGTACTTTGTAGGGGCAGTTGTTTGCACAGTAACGCGTACCTACACAACGGTTATACGCCATGTGGTTTTGTCCCTGACGACCGTGAGATGTAGCCGCAACCGGACATACGGTTTCACAAGGAGCATGATTACAATGCTGACACATTACAGGCTGGAAAGCAACTTGCGGATTTTCGGAAGCTTTTTCCATTTCACCAAAAGTAGTCAATGAATCCCCGAGACCGGAAATAGACTCCACCACCTCGTTATCTCCTTCAAAACTCTCTTCGGAAGAATAGTATCTGTCTATACGCAACCAGTGCATATCCCTGGATCTCCTCACTTCGGATTTCCCTACTACCGGTACGTTATTTTCGGCATGACATGCGATCACACAGGCTCCACAACCGGTACAGGCATTCAGGTCAATAGAAAGGTTAAAATGATGTCCTATAGAAGTATCGAACTCATCCCATAAATCTACGGAAACCGCCTCAACTTCGTTATGATTCAAAGATACTTTAGGAGTTACATTCCACTCTTTGGCCTCTTTGGTATTAAATATTTCTAATGTAGTTTCTTTTACGATATCACCACGCCCCATCAGGGTATTATGAAGCTGTACACAGGCAAACTCATGCTCCCCGGCAACTTTTTCAATGCTTACCGACTGTACTGACTTAAATCCTTCATACAACGCATACGCATTTACCCCGGTTTGCATTTCGGTTTTCATCCCCTCTTTCTTTCCGTAACCGAAAGAAAGTCCAACAGAGCCTTTAGCTTGCCCGGGTTGGATCAATACAGGCACCCTGTCCAGGGCAACACCGTTCACCGTTACCTTAACATAGCTCCCGTTAAGCCCGCCATTGGCTACGTGCCTGTTAACAAGACCTAAAGCTTCGGCATCTGCTTTGGAAACTGTCAGGTAGTTATCCCAGGAAACCCTGGTAATAGGATCCGGAAACTCCTGGAGCCACGGGTTATTGGCCTGCTGACCGTCCCCCATACCCGTTTTCGAATACAGGATAAGTTCTAACCCATTAGCTGCCGATGAAACCAGTTTTCTGGCCATCCCGGCTGCATTTCCGGCAGAAACCGTTTCTGTTGCTTCTTCTGTCTCTGCTTCTTCAGCCCCGTTATTTTCTTCTGTTACGGCATCTTTAATTGCAGGTGCAGAAGCTACAAAAACCCCATCGTGCAGCGCCTTGTTCCAGGAATTTTCTCCAAGAACGGAAGCACTCCAGAAATCCTTGATGTAGTTGTAATACGTTTTATCACTACCCACCCATTTCAGCAATGCATCCTGAAACTGCCGTGTATCGAACAAAGGACGGATAGCGGGCTGCATAAGACTGTAATACCCTTGTTTCATCTCCACATCTCCCCAGGATTCCAGGTAGTGCGGCGCTGCAGCAATATATTGTGAAGCTATGGCGGTTTCATCTTCCTTCATAGAAAAGGTAACCGACAAACCTATATTTTTCAATGCTTCAGTAAACTCTGCCGAATTAGGCAGTGTATACCCCGGGTTTACCCCGTTCATAATAAGCGCACCCACTCTTCCGGACTTCATATCCGCAACCAGCTTGCTTATCTTCCCGGCATTACCCTGGCGCAACAATCTGGGAGCCTTGACATCAAACGCGGCACTTTGCAACATTTCGTTGATCGCCAACACCAATCCCTGTGCATCCACATCATCAATCCCGGTAACCACAACCGCATTCCTGCCAGCTTTTCGCAATTGAGAAGCAGCGCTTTTAACAACTGCATCCACAGGTTCCGGAAGTTCACCGGAAACAGAAGAGCCACTCAGGTAACCATATAGTTTGGCAAGAGCTACTTTTTGTTGTGATGGTGTCACAGGAACCCTTTTGTCCGCATTAGCCCCGGAAAGCGACATATTACCCTCAAACTGGATATGACGTGACATTTTTCCGTTAGAAGGCACTCTCTTTTTCGCGTATCCGCTATCGAAGCCTCCTCCATGCCAATCCCCAAGAATATCGGCTGCAAAAGAAACTATCACATCCGCCTTGGAAAAATCATAATCCGGAAGCGCTCTTTTACCGTATTTTTTCTGAAAAGCATCCAAAGCAGCATCTTCAGATATGGCATCATACTGAACATGTTCAACATTTCCGAACTTCTCTGCAAATTCCCCAATCAACCTAGCCGTTGAAGGACTGGCAAAGGTCTGCGTAAGTAACACTATGGATTTACCGCCGGCTTTTGTCGCATTAAGCTTAGCCACAACCTCAGAATCCAGGTCATCCCAGGTAACATAGTTACCACCAGACTTAGGCCCTTGTATCCTTTTACTATCATAAAGAGACAAAACGGAAGCATTCATCCTTGCATTCGGAAAACCATTAATCTCTGCCTCGGTATTAGCTTCAATTTTTATAGGCCGCCCTTCTCTAGTCTTAACAAGTACACTTGCAAAATCATATCCGTCTGCTATAGTAGTAGCGTAATAATTAGCCACACCCGGACGAATCTGCTCCGGTTGCACCACATAAGGAATAGCTTTTTTAACCGGACCTTCACATGCAGCCAAAGTAACGGCAGCGGTACTAAAGCCCACATATTTAAGAAAGTCCCTCCGGGACGTTGAAGACGCTTCCAGGTTCTCTTTGTCCCCCAAAAACTCATCTACCGGAATTTCCTGAACAAACTCATTCTGTTTAAGTGTCTCTACGATAGAATTGCTTGGATCCAATTCCTCGACACTTTTCCAGTATTTTTTGTTTGACGCCATGTTTTATATAAAATTAGCTCTTTTTAACAATGGAGGTGCACTTACATACACCCTTACTTTTTATTAATAGTGGCACTTACCACACTCCAATGCTCCCATCTGTGCAGCAGTAAGTTTTTCCACTCCGTATTTTTTAGATAATTCTTCGTGTATTTTCTCGTAATACTCATTACCTTCCATCTTAACATCAGTTGTCCTGTGGCAATCCACACACCAACCCATGGTAAGCGGAGAAAACTGCTTAACCACTTCCATCTCCTCGACAGGGCCATGACACTCCTGACAAGCTACACCAGCCACGGACACGTGTTGTGAGTGATTAAAGTATACGAAATCCGGCAGGTTGTGAATTCTCACCCATTTCACAGGTTTGGTCTCCCCGGTGTATGCCTGGTTTTCAACATCCCACCCTACGGCAGCATACAGTTTCTCAATCTCTCCATCGTAAAATTCTTTCGAATGTTCTGCTGTCGCCGTCTCCGGTGCCACTTCCATAATATTCTTATGACAGTTCATACACACATTCAGAGAAGGCACACCTGAAGTCTTGGACACCCTTGCCGAAGAGTGACAATATTTACAATCCACCTCATTGTCACCAGCATGAATCCTATGCGAGAAATGTATAGGCTGCACCGGTTCATACCCCTGATCCACACCTACCTGCATCAGGTAACCATAAACAAAATAGGCTGAAACCAAAAGCAACACGATCACAGAAACAAATACGAGAAACTGGTTTTTCACAAAAGCTTTCCACAGAGGAAGTCTTTTTGCTTTCTCTTCAGGCAATTCTATACCTTTCGCTTCTGCTATACGCATCAACGTTCTGTTCACCAGAACCAACATTATTGCCAGCATAGCAAAAACCAGCACAAGCGCCCCTAATACAACTTCATTCGGAATACCGGAAGATTCGGCGGCTACAGTCTGACCGGCACCTACCGCTCCACTTGCAGCAGCGGAAACCGGCGGATTCTCGGTATACGCAAGAATATCATCTATATCCTGCTCAGATAATTGCGGAAAAATATTCATGGCAGCGCCATTGAACTCCTCGTAAATTGCTATCGCATCCGGGTCTCCGGATTTCCTGAAAGCCACATTATTCTTTATCCACTTATGCAACCACTCCCTGTCCCGCTTATCCGTAATACCGGCAAGCGCAGGTCCGGTCATTTTTTGATCTAACTTATGACAGGCTGCACAATTGGAATTGAATAACTGCTTCCCTCTATCCGGGTCGCCTTCTTGTCCAAAAAGAGTTGTGGAAAACGCCAGCAGAATCGCCAGACTAATACTTAGAATTCTTGAAACAGAATCGCGGTGTATCACCTCTTTCATATCAATATTATGTGTTATCGCTCCTTAATTTGGCATGATTTTTTCGTCAGATAACAACAAAAAAAACACAGGTTCTTAAAATCCGTGCACAAAAATACGATATAGACTTCATTTGGGAAATGTTGGCAAAGCGTTAATAATTAATTTATAACAATTCTAAATAAATTTTAACGTTATGATTTCAAGCTAAAAAATTACTTTTGCACAAAACAGTATTCATTATGAGATTTTTAAGCATACACAGCGGTTCAACCCTTTTATTTTTCCTACTTCTCGCCATTACCGGTACTCACGCGCAGGAAGGAAAAATTAACATTCAACAAGATGTTAAAGTTGAAAAACTCCTCACGGCGAAAACAGAGTTAAACAAAGACGACAGCGCTACCGACAGATATCGCATTCAGATATACAACGGGTCGCTTGAGGGTGCTACTAAGGAAAAGTCTAAATTTGAAAACGCATTTAGTTTTAACTGTGATATCACTTTCAAAACCCCTACATACCGGGTTTACGTCGGTAAATTCCGTACAAAACTGGAAGCGGACAGGTATTTGATGGAAGTAAAGAAGGAATATCCCAGCGCTTTTATCATAACCCCGTAACCATCTGCATTTCCAGATTTGTTGCCGGCACGGGAAAATCATTTATTCGCTGAAACCATATGTACGAAGAATTAAAATACTGGTATTTAAAGGACCATCGGCTTTTTCGCGTATTAAACTTCAGGCAGATCCGGCAATTGTGCGTCATTACAGGCTTTAAAAAAGCCGTAAAAGGGGACATCCTCTATTTTTCAGATTCCGATACCCCACGTATTTACTTCCTGAAAAAGGGAAATATAAAAATTGTGGAAATAGACCGGGACGGTAACGAAACCATAAAGGAAATCTTAAGAAAAGGAGACCTCTTCGGCGAGCTTACCCTTGAATCGGACAGGCCCTTCACTACGGAATATGCACAGGCTCTTACTGACGACATCATTATTTGCAGTTTTTTACTTTCCGATTTCGAAAACCTCTTGTTAAAATATCCGAACCTGGCCCTTTCTTACACCAAGTTCATGGGGCTGAAAATGAAACGCCTGAAAAACAACTATACCAACCTCGTTTTCAAAGATGCCAAAAGCAGGCTTTCCGCTTTTTTAAGAGAATGGTGCGAACAGGAAGGTATTTACGAAGGTAACCGGGTAACCCTCCACAATTACCTGACTCAACACGATATTGCCCAAATTATCTGCACTACCAGGCAAACAGCAACACAACTACTTAACGAATTGAAAGAAAAAGAACTGCTCGTCTACAACCGAAAAGAAATTATCATTCCCGATATCTCACGGATATGATGCTGTGACTTGCTAAGGTTTATTTTTTTTATCAAACTGCAAGGTAGCTGACATTTTACCATAACGGAACCATGTAACTTTGCCCTATAAAAGAACCCGTTATGAAAAATCTTATATTGTCAATCTTGTTTATCTCTCTTATCCCAGGCATTTTTTACGCTCAGGAAGCGGAAAAACACCGAAATCTTTCCAATGATGTCGCCATTCACGGATATGATCCGGTTGCTTATTTCGAACAAGGCAAAGGCATTGAAGGTAAAAAAGAATTCTCCGCAACCGTAGATGGTACTGTCTATTATTGCTCATCTGCAGAAAACAGGGAACTCCTGCTTAAAAATCCGGACACCTATCTCCCCCAATACGGAGGATGGTGCGCCTATGCCATGGGAGATTACGGGGAAAAAGTAGATGTCAATCCCAAAACATTCAAGATAACCAATGGCAAACTTTACCTGTTTTACAACAGTTTTCCCACAAATACCCTGAAAAGCTGGAATAAGGACGAAATGAATCTAGCGCAAAACGCAGATCAAAACTGGAAAAAAATCACAACTTCCAAAAATCCAAAAAAATGAAGAAAATCATCCTCGATTGGGGTCTCCGAGTGATACCGGCAATCATTTTACTGCAAACCTTGTTTTACAAGTTCACGGGCGCTCCCGAATCCGTCCATATTTTTTCTACCCTCGGAGCCGAACCATACGGCCGTATCGGATTAGGTGTCGTCGAACTCCTTGTAGCTATCCTTTTACTCATCCCTAAAACTGCCGTCTACGGAGCCATTGCCTGTCTGTTCATTATGGCCGGTGCCATGGTCTCACATTTATTTATACTGGGAATCGAAGTGTCTAATGACGGCGGAACGCTCTTTTCCCTCGCTTGTGTCACATTCGTTTTCAGCGGCTTGTTTTTAATTATACGCAAAAAAATCCTAAATTACCCATCGTAAACGCTTTTCAATATGCTTTTCGATTCGTTAAAATCAAGTCTGGACGAACTTACACTCCTGGCCGGGCAACTCACCCCACCGGAGTACAACGCCCCATGCCCGGAGCTCAACGGGGCCACTGTGGGCCAGCATTACCGCCATATTATTGAGTTCTTTCTCTGTCTTATTCACAGCTACGAGACCGGAAAGGTAAATTACGACAGCAGGCAACGCAACCGCCATATTGAAACCGAAATTCCCGTAGCACTGGAACATATCAAAAACATTGGCAGCACAATGAAGAAAGCAGACAAACCATTACTCCTGGAGCAAACTTTTAACACCCATCACATACTCATACAAAGCAATTACTTCCGGGAACTACTCTATAACCTGGAGCACACCATACATCACCAGGCCTTGATACGCGTAGCAGTCCTGAGATTCGACCGGGTAAATGTAAGTGCTACTTTCGGCATGGCACCTTCTACTATTGAATACCGTAAAAAACAATGTGCACAGTAAGTTTTGTAAATACCGGAACGCAGGTAATCCTGACATCCAACAGGGATGAAAGCACGGCCAGGCCAATAGCTCTTCCACCTGAAGTCCACATCGTAAATAACAAAAAGATCGTATTCCCGAAGGACCGCCTTTACGGGGGCAGCTGGTTTACCATGGACACGAACGGAACGACTGCCGTAGTACTCAATGGCGCCAGAGAAAAACACATTCCAAAAGGCAATTACAGAAAAAGCAGGGGATTGATTTTACTGGAAATCATA
Source organism: Sinomicrobium halophytocola (assembly GCF_052983395.1). Classification (NCBI taxonomy): domain Bacteria; kingdom Pseudomonadati; phylum Bacteroidota; class Flavobacteriia; order Flavobacteriales; family Flavobacteriaceae; genus Sinomicrobium; species Sinomicrobium halophytocola. Next base: position 338,956 of record NZ_JBRKIT010000042.1, on the reverse strand, counting down.
GGTGCAACCTCCCCGGTTAAACACTGGGCCACAATGAACCTGGAAAATATAGAACCTTTTAGCGTTCTGCTGTTTACAGCCCCAGACCTCTTTCTCCTGCGCTGGGATGGTATTGGCAAAGAAACTTCCGCTCTGGAAGCTAAAAAATTGCACATACTGTCTTCTTCCACCCTGTATACCAAGGAAAAACAAAAACAGCGAGAGCAATGGTTTCACCATTTCACGGCACAAAATAAGGAACTGACACCGGAAAAGTTACTTGATTTTCATCAATACACAGAAGAAGGCAATAAAGAAACCGGATTGGTAATTAACCGGGGTAACCTGCTCAGAACACTCAGCATTACCCAAAGTATAATAGGAAAAGACACGACCCGCATGAATTACCTGCAACTTTTCCCGAAAAAAGAATTTTTCAGCCTGCAATTATGACCATACAAGCCTTAAAATTATCCATACATAAACTTACCCATTGGGAATACTGGCCTTTTCAGGTGATCTATGCCCCGATAAGCATACTTTGGTTGTATTACGCCATACGGGCAAGATCACTTTTCTTTTTCAATACGGTAAACCCGTCAATCCGTAATGGAGGTTTTGTCATGGGGTCCAAACGCAACATATATGACCTCATGCCTCAAAGATTTTACGCGAAAACAGTATTTATAGCCGAAGGCACCCCGGACTCTACCCTTGAGGAGATACGGGAAGCACAGGGACTTAATTATCCCCTTATTGCAAAACCCGATATCGGGCTTCGGGGCAATGCGGTAAAAAAGATATATTCTGCTGAAGAACTCAAAACATACAACAGACAGGCCTGTTTTGATTACCTCATCCAGGAGTTCATTACCCTCCCCCATGAAATCGGCATTTTTTATATAAGGTTTCCCGGGGAAAAGAAGGGACGGATTACGGGGATTGTCTCCAAGGAACTACTTACGGTCACCGGTGACGGGATATCCTCCGTCCGGAGCCTGCTTCAACAAACACCAAGACATCAACTTCAGTTGAAAGCCATTACAAAGGAATACGGTAATTTGCTGGATCACATCCTGAAAAAAGGTGAAAAACGGGTCCTGGTACCTTACGGAAATCACGCCAGGGGAGCCCGGTTCACGGATTGCAGTCACATGATAAGTGATGATATCACCGGAGTCATAAACAACATGTGCACACAAATACAAGGGTTTTATTACGGAAGGCTCGACCTCATGTTCAACTCCGTAGAAGAACTGGAAAACGGGGAAAATTTTATGGTTGTTGAACTCAATGGGGCCATGAGCGAACCCACGCATATTTACGATCCGGCCCATTCGCTCACCTTCGCCTGGAAGGAACTGGCCCGGCATATCACATACATGTATAAAATCAGTAAAATGAACCATCAGGCACAGGGCATACCATATCTCACCTATAGAAAAGGAGTCCGGGAATTATATGCACACTTTATCCAGAACAGGAAAATAGCCGGTTTTTAAACATGCCCGTTATTCAGACAGGTGAATCTTTTTTGCAGTAATTATTTCCGGGATTAAAACAAAAACGCCCTGATCTTTTCCGGAACAGGACGTTTTTTTATATTATAAGAAAATTTTACTTCAACTTCTTCTTCACTTCCACTTCCCGGAACGCTTCTATGATATCTCCCTCTTTAATGTCGTTGTAGTTCTTCACCTGTATACCACAGTCATAACCTTTGGACACTTCTTTCACATCATCCTTAAATCTTTTCAGGGAAGAAAGTTCACCTGTAAAGATAACCACACCATCGCGTATCAGGCGGATACTGGAGCTCCTATATATCTTACCATCTGTAACCATACATCCGGCAATGGTTCCTACCTTGGATATCTTGAAGGTTTCTCTTATCTCGGCCGTACCGGTTATCTCTTCTTTCATTTCCGGAGACAACATACCTTCCATCGCATCCTTCAGATCGTTGATAGCGTCGTAAATAATAGAATACGTACGGATATCTATTTCTTCTTTGTCTGCTATGGAACGGGCATTACCCATAGGCCTTACATTAAATCCTATAATGATAGCATCGGATGCCGAAGCCAACAGTACGTCGGACTCTGTAATCGGACCAACCGCTTTGTGGATGATATTGATCTGTATCTCATCCGTAGTAAGTTTCTGGAAGGAGTCCGTCAGGGCTTCTACCGAGCCGTCCACATCCCCTTTCAGGATAATATTCAGCTCCTTAAAGTCTCCAAGTGCAATACGGCGACCAATCTCATCAAGCGTGATATGCCTTTGGGTACGTACGGACTGCTCTCTTTGCAACTGGGTACGTTTGGCAGCAATCTGTTTGGCTTCTTTTTCATCGTCAAACACGTGGAATTTATCTCCCGCCTGCGGCGCTCCATCTAGACCCAGAATGGATATCGGCGTTGAAGGTCCTGCTTCTTTAATCAGATTTCCCCTTTCATCGTGCATAGCCTTCACTTTACCACTGTGCTTTCCTGCCAGCACATAATCTCCTACGCGAAGTGTTCCTCCTTGTACCAGAATAGTGGCTATATATCCCCGTCCTTTATCCAGGAATGCCTCTACAACTGTTCCGCCAGCCGTTTTATCCGGATTGGCTTTTAATTCCAGTATTTCTGCCTCCAACAGTACCTTTTCCAATAACTCGGTTACCCCGAGCCCTGTCTTGGCGGAAATATCCTGTGATTGTATTTTTCCACCCCAGTCTTCTACCAACAGGTTCATGGATGCCAGCCGTTCTTTTATCTTATCCGGATTCGCCGTAGGCTTATCCACTTTGTTTATGGCAAAAATTATGGGCACCCCTGCTGCCTGGGCATGACTGATAGCCTCTTTGGTTTGCGGCATCACATCATCATCCGCTGCGATCACTATAATCGCAAGGTCGGTTACCTGTGCTCCCCTGGCACGCATCGCGGTAAACGCTTCGTGACCGGGAGTATCCAGGAAGGTGATTTTTTGTCCGTCCGGAAGGCTTACTCCATAAGCCCCGATATGCTGGGTAATACCTCCGCTTTCCCCGGCTATAACATTCTCCTGGCGTATATGGTCCAGCAACGATGTTTTACCGTGGTCTACGTGTCCCATCACCGTAACGATAGGCGCCCTCGCCTTCAGGTCCTCTACATTATCTTCCTGCTCTACGATAGACTCTTCTATATCGGCAGTTACAAACTCTACCTCATATCCGAATTCTTCCGCTACGATAGAAAGGGTTTCTGCATCCAGACGCTGGTTCATGGTTACCATGATACCAAGTGACATACATGCTGAAATAATCTTGGTTGTAGGAACGTTCATCATGGTTGCCACTTCGGCTACGGTAACAAACTCCGTAACTTTGAGCACCTTGCTGTCCAGTTCCTGCTGTGCTATATCCTCCTCCGATTTCTGACGGTGGAAATCCCGCTTCTCTCTTCGGTATTTAGCTCCTTTGGACTTGCTCGATTTTCCCTGTAGTTTTTCCAGGGTTTCTCTTACCTGCTTCTGTACTTCTTCGTCCGTGGGCTCTACTTTGCTTACTACAGGTTTAGTCCCTGGCTTTCCTTTTTTACGGAAATTGCTACCTCCTCCTGGTTTATTACCCGGAGTAAAGTTTCCGCCAGAACCCGGACCGTCCTTACTTATTCTTTTGCGTTTCCGCTTTCTGTCCTTATTATTATTGGCATTGCTGTTATTCCCCGACTTAGCATCTCCCTCCTGGGCAGCCGGTTTCTTTTTCTTAGGCTTCTCAAATTGAGTCAGGTCAATCTTCTCACCGGTCATTTTGGGTCCGGAAAGTTTTTGATACTGGGTCTTAAGCGTTTCGCTTTCCACCTCTTCGTCCTGCACAATGACTTTCTGGGTCTGTTTTTTCTCTTCTATTGGTTCCGGTTTCTCCTTCTCTTTCTCTACTTCGACCGTTTTTTCCTGTTTTACTTCCTTCTCTTTTTCGGGAACTACAGGGGGTTGTTGCTCTTTTTCCACTTTACCGGTATCTGCCGGAGCACTTTTTTCTACAGTTTCTTTCTTCTCGTCTGATGTCACAATTTCTTCTGCCTTACTCTCCGTGGTTTCGGGAGCTTCAGGTGCATTACCGGTTGTTTCTGCCGGGGGGGTAGCGGTTTCGTTTGCCTCCGGTATTTCTTCGGTATTATTTTCTTCGGCTTTTTTGGGATCCAGATCTATTTTCCCTACGGTCTTTGGCCCGGACAGGTTGGCTTTCGCCTTTATAACTTCCTGTTGCTCCTGGGCTTTTCGCTTCATCTCCTGTTCCCGTTCGAGTTCCTGGCGAATAGCTTCCTTTTCTTTTCTCTTCTCTTCTCCTACTTCCTTGGATGCTACTTTTTTACTTTTGTCCGTCTGAAACTCTTCCAAAAGAACCTGGTACACTTCAGTGGATATTTTGGTAGTGGGTCTGGCCTCCACATCATATCCTTTGGAAGACAGGTGTTCCACCGCCCTGTCCAATGAAATGTTCAGTTCTCTCAGCACTTTATTAAGCCTCAATGTTGCGTTTTCAGCCATAAATATTTTTTTAATCCTCTAAAATTTTATTCTGAACTTTATTATGGTCTTTTCACCTTTTCAAACGGAAACGATTCTGCTTTTACACCAGGATACCTTGTTTAGTATAACCAAATAGTTTTAAAAATCCAACCACATCAGGTGGTTTCTCGATCTTTTAGTCCTCGAATTCTTCTTTCAGTATTCGTTTTACCTCCAAAATGGTTTCTTCTTCCAGATCGGTGCGTTTTACAAGGTCTTCCACATCCTGGTCGAGTACGCTTCTCGCGGTGTCCAGTCCTATTTTCTTGAATTCTGCGATAATCCAATCTTCTATCTCGTCGGAGAATTCGGTGAGCTCTACATCTTCTTCCACTCCTTCACGGAATACATCTATTTCGTATCCGGTAAGGAACCCGGCAAGCCGGATGTTGTACCCCCCTTTTCCTATAGCTTTGGAAACTTCTTCCGGTTTAAGTATTACCTCAGCTCTCTTGGTATCTTCATCAATAGAGATAGAGGTTACCCTGGCCGGGCTAAGCGCCCTGCTAATAAATAACTGGGGATTGCTGGTGAAATTAATCACATCGATATTTTCGTTTCCGAGTTCACGGACAATACCGTGTATCCTCGACCCTTTCATTCCCACACATGCACCTACCGGATCGATCCTGTCATCATAAGAATCTACAGCCACTTTCGCTTTTTCTCCGGGTATCCTCACTACTTTTTTAATGGTAATCAGTCCGTCAAACACTTCGGGGATCTCCTGCTCAAACAGTTTTTCCAGAAAATCCGGAGACGTCCTGGACATGATTATAGCCGGTTTATTCCCTTTCAGCTCCACGCTTTCTATGATCCCCCTTACGTTTTCTCCTTTACGGAAAAAATCGGACGGAACCTGCTTTTCTTTCGGAAGAACTATCTCATTTCCTTCATCATCCAGCAAAATAACAGCTTTATGTCGAATATGATGCACTTCTGCCGTATAAATTTCACCAATCAGGTCCTTAAATTGCTTGTATATGGTCGTATTGTCATGTTCGTGTATCTTGGAAATAAGGTTTTGACGCAGTGCTAAAATAGCCCTTCTTCCCAGATCTATCAACTTTACTTCCTCGGAAACATCTTCTCCTACTTCAAAATCGGGCTCTATTCTCCTTGCAGCCGTCAATGAGATTTCCTGGTTGGGGTCCTCTACTTCACCATCGGCAACTACCACCCTGTTCCTCCAAATTTCAAGGTCTCCCTTATCGGGGTTGATGATGATATCGAAGTTATCGTCAGAACCGAATTTCTTCTTCAGCGCATTTCTGAAAACTTCTTCCAAAATCGCCATCAGCGTTACACGATCTATGAGTTTATCATCTTTAAACTCAGAAAATGAGTCGATCAATGCAAGATTTTCCATGTCAAAAACTTAATAATTAAAATATTATCATCACTTTAGCTTCGGCAATATCCGAAAAAAGGATCTCTTTTTCTATGGTCACCGTTCTCTTTCCTTTGCCTACCGGCTTAGGTTCGCGTTGTTTCCACTGTAACTTTATACCTTCTTCGGTAACTCCTTCCAGATCCCCTTCCAGGTTTTCTCCGGATATGGTTTTCACCTTTAGCTTCCTGCCTATATTTTTATTGTATTGCCTTTGGTGCCCTATAGGCTCGGCAGCTCCCGGAGAGGTCACTTCCAGAGAAAAGTCCGTCTCATCCCTGTCCAGCTGATGCTCTACATGCCTGCTCACCAATATACAGTCATTGAGAGAAACACCGGCATCACCATCTATAACTACCTTAATTTTATTGTCGGGCGAAATAGAGAAGTCTATTAAAAAAAGGGACTCGTGCTCGGCAAATACCTCGGTAAGAAGCTCTTCAACTCTTTCCTTTAACATCAATAATTTTTATAAAAAGAGGGGACTCAAGTCCCCTCCGAAATAGTTTTTTCTCTTTCTTCGCCGCAAATATACAACTTTTGCTTTACAAATAACAATTGAAACCCAATAAATTACCATATATCTAAAAGCCAAACACAGGAAAACCGCCTTTTTCAGGCAAAAAATACGATCAGCAGCAAAACCTGTAATGAGTAAGCTACGGTTTACAACCGACGACCTCAATAACTTTCGCATGCCATCCTTCAAAACACTATTTACCCAACCATTCTTTAAAATCCATGACCCTCTCCCTGCTCACAACAACGGAAGCGCCAAATTTAGGGCCCAGTGACAGGATAAGCCTTCCGTTGAAGTAATTTTCAATAGTACGGATAGACTCCACACATACGATCATCTTGCGGTTTACACGAAAGAAATCCCGTGGATTGATCCGGCGTTCTATTTCTTCGAGATTCAGGTCTATAATACACCTGTCTCCTTCTTTATGGCGGATAAAATTAACTCCTTCTTCGGCATAGAAATAAGCGATATTCCTAACGGGTATATATTGAAGGGCGCTCCCCTGTTTTACCAGAAAACGCTCGCGATAACGGGGTGACTGCAATGCTTGTTGCAACATGGAAACAGTATCTTCCGGAAGCAAGGGAAAAATTGTTCGCAGGTCGTTGTATTTCTCCAAAGCCCGTTTCAATGCGTCGATATCTATAGGCTTTAACAGATAATCTATGCTATTCACCTCAAAAGCCCGCAACGCGTACTGGTCAAAAGCCGTTGTGAATATAACCGGAGTACGTACCTTTACCTTTCTGAAAATATCAAAACAAAGTCCGTCTGCCAGTTGTATGTCCATAAAAATAAGCCCCGGCATACCAAATTCCCGAAGCCATACGACAGCCGAATCTACGGAATCTATAACATCAGCAATCTCCATATCGTCCCGGAGGCTTGCCACCAGTTTGGACAATCGTTCTGCTGCAGGTTTTTCATCTTCTATGATCAGTACTTTCACATGGTTCGATTTTAATTGCCAATTTCGGTCATCTTTCGGGCATGATGTCTATCAACGGAAGAAAAACGACAAAAGAGGTTGTACTCACCAGAATATCTACAGGTTTCCCTGTTATGATCCGGTACCTGTTCTCTATATTCTTCAAACCGATCCCCGTAGAAGCCTCCTCTTGTCTTTTCCGTTGTAAATTATTTTTTACGAAAAGCTGCCCCGCCTCATCTACCCCTACTTTTATATGCAGGGGATGCCTGGTGGAGATCTCGTTGTGTTTTATGGCATTTTCAAACAGTATCTGAAGGGCTAACGGAATGATATGGTATTTTCTATACACCTCATCCACCTGAATGTCCACCTGGAAATTATCCCCGAAACGCTCCTTGATCAGATGAATATAAGATTGCAGAAACTCCAGTTCCTCTTCCAACGGTATCAAAGGTTCGTCCCTGATTTCCAGAATATACCTGTAAACTTCCGATATCTTTTTCACAAATGCTTCCGCTCTTGAAGTATTCTCCGGGATCAGATGTGCCAGTGTGTTCAGGCTGTTAAATAGAAAATGCGGATTTACCTGGTTTTTCAACCCCTCTAATTGCGACTGCATATTGTCTTTGGCCAGTTGCGCCTTCTCTGTCTGCGATCGTTGTAACAGGCTGTAAAACCGGATAGCTTCGTAAACCGTAGTAATGAGAAAAACCAAAAGCAGCACAGTCATGGTCTCCTTGACCGAATGTGGTTTTTCTACCCCTGTCATATTCTGGATAAACGGGTTTAGCGTATGTTTTAATATCCACTTCACTGCTACATAGGTCAGTAGTACCAGCCCGATCTGGATCATCACCCGTTGAACGATCTGTTCCTGCCTGGGCCACCGCCGCATGCACTGCAACATTAAAAAGCGAAATACAAACCAGAATATCGTGGTATTGACCAGTGAACCCGGGTAATAATATATCCAGACCCCTATTCCTTTTTCGGCAAGGACATCCCCGAAGACCAACCCTATGACAATCGCACTTACCAGGGGAATACCCAAAAGGAGCATCCACCGGTCATCGAATCCCATAATAGACTTAGATCTTTTAAACATTTTTACAGCAATCTGCATACATCTTCACTAATGTACGGGCAACACAAAGTTAACAAGTTTCCCGGATTGTATTCTGTGTTCACGTCACGTAAGTTTTAGTACTCTTCATCCGGAAATAATTTGCTCTGCACCTTCAGTATGGCCAGTATTGCAATGACCATCTTAACATCCGGCGGCGGCCCTTCAATACGAAGTATTTTATCTTTGTCTTCCAGGTCAAAATTTATCCGGTGTTCCGGAAAATGACAGGACAACACCTCTACACACTCTTCTGCTAAGGTCTCTTCCCCCACATTGGTCACAAATATCTCGACAACGGACAGAGAAGTCTCTTTCACAAACACCTGTTTTTGGTCCATTGTATTCTGCTTTAAAACTGTATCCTGTAGAGAATATCCGGAAAAAAACCTCTTTGGTACAGGGTATTTATGGTCCCGGAAGATTCGTTATATCGCTGTAAAAAGATATTATCGCGATTGGTAATATTCTGGAAATCCAGGTAGAATTGCTGGGAAAGTTTACCTTTTTTACTGTTCCACTGAAAACCCACTTTTATATCCAGCCTTAAATAAGGGGAAAACCTTTCGGAATAGGCTATCTCATCGAATTTCACCTCCCTTCCGGCTGCCATACTCCCCTCCAGGTCAATCGGTGTATAATATCTACCCCCGGCGGTGGTGAACTTCATGTCTACATTAAAAATATTTCTTTTGCCTTTTCCCACTAAAAACTCCTTACCTGCCAGAAAATTGAGTATATACCTATTGTTAAATGCGGTATTTCTACTTATCCCGTCGCTTCCTTCATAACCGGAATCATACCAGGAGCCTGTAAACAGGCCATAGTATCCTTTTGAAAAGAATTTTTCCAGGGTCAGCTCCACTCCATAGTTCCTCCCTGATCCCTCGTTGACCAGATAATCATTGTCCGGAAAGCCAAAATCGTCACCTACATTCAACAGGGAAAAGCTGCTGGAAAAAGGGTCTACCGGTACCTTGCGAAGGTCCTGGTAATACACTTCCGCTTTCACGCGCCAATCGGCGGACAATTGCAGGTCATAGCCCAGCACATAATGAAGGCTTTGTAAAAAACCGAGATCTATATTGGACTGTACACGCTGTCCTTCATCATCCACGGATTCGAGAAGGTAAACGGGCAGGGGCAACATCTGGTGATGTACCCCGAAACCGACAGTAAAAGACTGGTTGGGACGAAAACGCCATTTCAGGGACAATCTCGGTTCTACAACAAAATCCTCATTTTCATTAAGGTATTGCACATGAACTCCCGTATTGAGCTCCCATCGATCGGTAAACTTATACCTGGACTGCACATAGGCCTGGTACAATGCCATGGTACCATCAAAATCCCGCAATGTCCGTTGTTGTCGGTTTTCAGTATCCCAGGCATAGGTATCCAGGGCGTACAACTCCGCCACAACTCCACCCCGAAAGGTATGCTTTGCACTAAACTTACTGTTGACATAGGTAGAAAAAGTATACCTGGTATTGTTATCATCGACCTCTTCAGACAGGGTCCTGCTCCCGTCATCATTCACCTGGTCAATACTTACCTGGGTACCGGTACCCGACACTGCAAGGCTGGTCTTTAAATAAGTGTTCTCGCTAAAGGCAAAATGATGATTCAGCCCTATCACCCCCAAACGGGAGTCCACATCGGCATCTTCATTCTGATTGGCAAAGAAATCGTCTTCTTCCACATCGTCGGCATCGAAAAAGATATCGCTGGTCCCTCCTATACCAAAGAGCGTAAAGCGTCCGAATTTACCGTACCCGGTATCTACTTTAAAGGAAAGGTCATTATAATTGGGATTTGCCGTAGTCCCCACTTCTAGCCCCATATCCTGGGCCAATTCCACAAAACTCTGCCGGTAAGAAACAACAAAAGACCCTCCGTTCTTTTTAAACAACGGACCTTCTATCATGGCTTCCAGCCCACTGAAGGCTGCCAACTGTGCCGTGGCTTCCAGGCGGTCCCGGTTACCATTGCGAAAGCGTATATCGAATACGCCGGCATTGGCATTGCCATATTCTGCCGGGAAAGCGCCCGTCAAAAAATCGGAATTGGACAACAGGTTAGTGTTAAGCGCACTTACAGGCCCTCCGGTGGTCCCCAGGGTAGAAAAATGATTCGGATTGGGAATCGGTATACCTTCCAATCGCCACAGTACCCCTATAGGAGAATTTCCCCGGATCACCAGGTCATTCCTGGAATCGTTATTGATATTTACGCCGGCATAATTGGCCGCCATCCGTGACGCGTCATTGGCCGCACCGGAAAAACGGGTAACTTCCTCCAGGGAAAACGACCTGGCACTGACTGCCGCCATTTCGTTTCGGGGCCTTCCTTTTTGCTCTCCGGAAGTCACCACGACTTCGTCCATTTGTACGATAGACTCTTCCAGGGAAGAATTCATCACTACTTCCTTACCTGCCGTTACCCTTACGCTAGGTATGGTAACGGAGGTATATCCCATATAACTGATCCGGATATCATGCCTTCCGAGCGGTACACCCTCAATACGAAAATATCCATCCATATCGGTCACCACACCCAGTACGGGACTGACCGTAAGGACTTCTATCGTTGCCCCCATCAACGGCATTTCGGTTTGCCTGTCCGTAATCCTGCCTTTTACGGTTTGGCTGACAGATTGCGCGGAGACAACAGAAGCCAGGGATATAAAAATAATGGTGAAAATGGTTGTTTTCATGGTTTTTCCCGGCAAGTTGATGTCTTACACTTCAACTCACAAGCTGATTTCCATGAATTGTAGCTAAACAAACATGAACCGAAAAATAGAGAGATGAACCGAATCCCTTTTATTCTATTTCCTCTATTTCCTTCTCCCGGTCTTTTTGCAGATCGGCCCGGAGAAACCCTTCATCATCGGGAGACTGCACCACGAATCCGGAGGCCTTATCTATTTCTACATAAAGGCTGTCGGCAACAAAATCGAGCACATGTCCGCCGGCAGTTTCATCTTCCGAAAGATAATGCAAATGAAAACCGGGAACATTAACCCTGCCCATATAAGCCGGAAGATAAAACCCTACCCCTGTTCCTTTGGTATGTTCCAACTCAAACTCGTACTGGTGTTCCTTCAGGTGTTCTGCCAGCGGCGGATAAGGCTTTTTCCCGGGGGCCTGGGCCCTGGCCAGCACCCCGGTAAAAACACCGGAAATACGGACGGCATACATTTCGTTGCGGTTCAGTACCGATTGCAAACGGGACTTGAACTTCTCATAATCCATGTCTTTTTGTACCAGGGTAAATGTGGTATCTGCCTGAAAATGTTTCACAAAGGCAACAGGTATTTTTTCCGTATCGGGTACCTTATGCACGCTTCCGTCGTAACGTATTTTATAAACTTTCCCCTCGTTCATATACAATTCTCCATCCATACCATTAAATCCGCCTACCCCGATACTTCCTTTTTTCCGAAGTTCACCAACGGACAGGTCCCCGTCGTATACCCCGGCTAATAGGGCGTCGATAATGGAATACTGGTACAGGTAATCCGGATATTCCCTGGTGTTATCCCGCACTGTTGTACGTTCTAGGGATTCTGTCTTTTCGACGGTAGTGCAGCCTGTACTATACAGGCACACCATAAACAAAAACCATATTGTCCGGAGATACGTATTCATCATTTTATTCCTGTGTTATTGGAATATCTGTTTTATCACATCATGTAGGTCCATCACTCCCCAGTGTTCAGCATATTTTCCCTCTTTTAAGCATACCATATCCATAATATCGAGGTTCTTACCTTCTATAACTTCCTTGTTGAAACGGATGCCTACGGTTTTGTTTTTTTCTGTTGTCATAGTACATTAAACTACCAATGTAACGAAATTAAGACTTTCCTCCACGGGTTTCTCAAGGATCTCTTCAAACAGCGCAAACAGTTCCGTGGTATAAGGTTGTTCGAAATGAATGTCCAGGTCTGCCCTGTTTTCCCATCGCTCGTAGAGCACAAATGTTTTCGGGGCATCTTTCACGGAATGGATATGGAAAGCCACGCAACCGGGTTCGGGACGACTGTTTTGAGCGGAATACCCGAATTGTCGTATAAACCTTTCCTGTTCACCTTCTTTCACATTAAATATCACAAAAATATCTGTTGCTTCCTGCGGATCCCGGGGCGACCTGCGGTAATGCGCCGGGGATATGGGGGCAAGATCGTTCAGGAACAAAATGTCCATGGGAACGGTCAACGCTTTTTCTCCCAGTTCCAGGACCGCTTTGGTATAGGGTTTTTCGAAATGTGCATCGAGGGCCTCCTGGTTCTTCCAACGCTCGAACAGGAAATACACCTCCGGATTTTCCCTGGCGCGATATAGATGCATGGAGAGATTACCTTCTTCGTTCCGTGCCTGTACCACGTCTTCCCGGAGCAGTTTTCCCAGTGCTTCCCGGTATTCGGGTTTGGCGTGAAAAGTGACGAGCATGGCAAATTCCGTCCGCAAAGCTTCTTCGCGGATATCGGATGCCGGTATGGATGATCTGGTATGTGTCATTGTTTTGTCGGTTTAGTGTTATTCATATACCCGGATGATCTCCCCGGTAATGCCGTTTTCCATAGTGTTTACATATGCATGAACGATCTTTTCCATGCTTACGGGTTTTAAGTCCGGAAAGAGATGACCGAAATCCTTTGCAGAATCTTCCACCATTCCAGGACTTACCACATTGACCCGGAGGCCTCTTTCCAGTTCTATTGCTGCAGACAGCACAAAACTGTGCAGGGCGCCGCTTATCAATCCTCCACCGGTAACTCCTTTGGCAGGCCTGTCGGCAAAAATCCCGGAAGTGAGCATAAAGCAGCCCTTGTCGTTCAGATAGTGCTGTCCTGTAAGCACCATGTTTACTTGTCCGAGCAATTTGCCTTTCATATTGATGAGCAGGTCCATTTCCGTCAGGGTACTGAAATTATCCATACTTCCCGAGGTTGCCGTACATATACAAGCATCAAGGGATTTTACTTCCTCGTACATTTGCCGTATGGACTTTTTGGAGGTAATATCCACACGGATATCTCCGCTGTTCCGTCCTGCCGTAATGATCTCGTGTTCCCCCGAAAGGGTTTCTGTAATTTTTTTTCCTATAGTGCCGTTAGCTCCTATAATCAATATCTTCATTAAAGGTTTTTGTGTTTAAATGAACTTATTTATGTAGCATTCCTGTAGTTTATCCATCCCGTTTATTACGTCGGAAAAAGCCGTGCATATACTGCTTTTAAGAGAAAGCATTCATGCGGATGCTTGTAAGGACACACCTATTTTTCACCTCGAAGCCTTTTTCCAACAAAAACCGCTATCTGTCAAAACATTAATTGTTCACCAGTTTCATCGCGCCTTCGGCATAGCGGTCACCCAACACCTTTATGTTATCTGAAAGGTCGGTAACGGCTCTGAGCTCTTCTTCTGAAAATGTCACATCTACGGCGGCAGCATTCTCTTCGAGATATTTGACCTTTTTGGTACCGGGGATCGGGATAATATCTTCTCCTTGGTGAAGTAACCAGGCGATGGCCAGTTGTGCGGGCGTACAGTTTTTGCCTTTTGCTATTTCTCCCAGTTTGTCTACCAGTTTTTTGTTGTGCATAAAGCTTTCTTCCTGGAACCGGGGCAGGTTTTTCCTGTAATCTTCTTCTCCCGCCGGGATATCTTTTAAAGTCCCGGTGAGCATTCCCCTCCCAAGCGGACTATACGGCACCAGGGTAATTTCCAGTTCCCGGCAAACTGGCAGGATATCCTTTTCCAGATCGCGTGTAAAGAGGGAATATTCGCTTTGCAGCGCCGTGATGGGGTGCTCGGCAAAAGCTTTTTTCAGGGAAGCGGCGGAAGCTTCGGAAAGCCCCAGGTAGCGTACCTTACCTTCTTTAACCAGGTCTGCCATAGCGCCGACGGTTTCTTCTATGGGCACATTCGGGTCTACACGGTGGCTGTAGTACAGGTCTATAGTTTCTATATTCAACCTTTTTAAACTGGCCTCGCATGCTTGTTTAACATATTCCGGGCTCCCGTCAAAATACGTTCCCGGTGTACCGCTAAACCCCGTGCTGTTTTCTTTTTGACGAAAGCCGAATTTGGTAGCTATGAATAGCTTATCCCGGTGCGGTGCCAGTACTTCAGATATAAGCGTTTCGTTATGTCCCATACCGTACATATCTGCCGTATCCCAGAAATTCACCCCGATATCCAGGGCATGTTTTAGTGTTTCCACAGATTGTTTGTCATCTCTGGGGCCGTAAGCGAAACTCATTCCCATACAGCCCAGCCCAATAGCAGACAGTTTTTCTCCTGTTTTTCCAAGTGTTCTGTAATTCATGTTATATGATTTAGATTTGTACCACAAAGATATCCCGGAAAGGAGGCTAATCGATTTCCATATTCAAACCAAAAACTATAAAATTCAAACCATAATAATCCGGGCATTCAAAAAAACACCTGATCTTACTCCATATATTACTATTGTATATCAGAACAATACATACAAAAAAGCAGGGAACAATGAAAAACCTGTTTTCATATACATACAAATAAAATCAACCTAAGTATGTCACCTGTTCACCCGCAAGCAAAAAACTTTCTGTTTTTTGCCGGAATTCCTACCTTAGCACAAATCCTGAATAACATGGAAAAACATCGATGTGGCTGGTGTGCGGGAGATCCGCTCTACGAAAAATACCACGATGAGGAGTGGGGGGTACCTGTGTATGACGATGCCACCTTATTTGAGTTCCTGATCCTGGAAACTTTCCAGGCGGGACTAAGCTGGATAACCATTCTGCGCAAGCGGGAAAATTTCAGAAAGGCCCTGGACAATTTCGACTATCTGAAGATAGCAGATTACAAGGAAGACAAAATCCTGGAGCTTTTGACAAACGAAGAGATTATACGCAATAAATTAAAGATCAGGGCTACGGTAAGCAATGCACTGGCCTTTATAAAAATACAGCAAGAGTTTGGTAGTTTCAGCAATTATATATGGGGCTTTACCGAAGGGAAACCTATCCGGAATGAACTTTCCGACTATCGTCTTGCCCCTGCCAATACCCCACTCTCGGACGAGATCAGTAAAGACATGAAGAAACGGGGCTTTAAATTTGTAGGCACTACGGTAATCTACGCTCATATGCAGGCCACGGGAATGGTTAACGACCATGAGGTGCATTGTTTCCGTTATCCGGAAGTACAACTATAGGAGCGCGTCATTGTTATTGCCCGTTACCGTTTTTAGAAGTTGTATAAAAGCATCCCTCGATATTTCTCTTGCCCCCAGGCTGGCGAGGTGTGCCGTGTATACCTGGCAATCCACAAGCTTGTAGTTCTCCTTTTTCAGTTTTTCTACCAGGGTGATGAAACCTACTTTGGAGGCGTTACTTTGCCTGGCAAACATGCTTTCTCCACAAAACACATCTCCCAGGTCTACGCCATAAAGCCCTCCTGCCAGTATTTCTCCCTGCCACACTTCTACGGAAATTGCATGACCCAGGGCATGTAAACGGCAATACGCCTCTATCATATCGTCAGTTATCCAGGTATCGTCCTGTTCCGTGCGTTTTATTTCGGCACAGGCCTGAATAACGGAGCGAAAATCGCGATTAAAGGTGACGGTAAAAACCTCCCTGTCCAGTATTTTCCGCATGCTTTTAGACACTTTTAATTCGTTCGGAAAAAGCACCATCCTCGGATCGGGACTCCACCACAGTATAGGACTGTCTTTATCAAACCACGGAAAGATACCGCTCCGGTAGGCCAGCATGAGGCGTTCGGCCGAAAGATCGCCGCCTACGGCAATCATACCTTCCACAGTAGCCAGGGAAACCGGGGGGAAAACTATTGTTTCATCAAGGAAAAACATGGATAAATAATTCAAAATTATTTTTATTAGTTAAAAAAATAAAATCCTTTTTGATTTTACAAATTTTTTATTCATATTTGTCTTGTCTTTGTGAGCATTTATTTTTCATCATTGCTTTTTGAGTTTGTCACAAAGGCAAAACCTAAAACCACAACATTAAGTCCCGATACAACCTGTCGGGACTTTTTATTTGCCTGTAAGTCAGTCACCATCGCGAATTATGCCTTGACCATTATTTCACCTTAATTTTCCTACACCACTCAGACTTTGATTTCTCTATATAAAAAACAAAGCCCGGGCTTACAGGCCCGGGTCAGTAGTATTGTTGTTTACGATTGCTCCTTGTTAAAAAGGCAGGTCGTCGTGTTCTTCTTCGTTGAAATCATTGGCGGGCTCAAAAGCATCTGCCGGTGGTACGGGAGGCATTCCGGGAGAAGGTTGCTCTGCCTGTACATTTTCTATACGCCATCCCTGGATTGAGTTGAAATACCTGGTTTCTCCCTGCGGATTCACCCATTCTCTTCCCCTCAGGTTGATACTTATTTTCACTTGCTGACCCACTTGAAAATTATTGAGCAGATCGCATTTATCCTGAACAAATTCTACCAGGATATGTTGCGGGTATTGCTCTTCTGTTGTTACAACTACTTCGCGTTTTCTAAACCCGTTACTACCAAAAGATTTCGTTTCGTCAATAAGTTTGATTCTTCCTTGAACTTCCATAATTAAACTCTCTTTTATCGTTATTTCACCTGTATTACGTATCTCAGTTACTTTTTATGAACGTGGTGTTCTATATTTTCCTTCCGCTCGGCCAGCAAGAGTTTCCAGGCCGACTGGACGTCATTTTCTTTCAAATATTCCTGTGCCTTTTTGTGTATCTTATCTTCATCATCCGAACTCAATAGTCCTTTTATTTCCACGGAATCCTTCACAAAGCCCTCTATTTCTTCTACTGAAGGCAATTGTTCTACATTCCCCAGCATACCCAAATCATTACCGGTAAGCACTTTACTTTTCCGGATAGTTTCCGGGACCTGGTCTACACCTATACCGAGGGTTGCCAGAGGTTTGGGTATTTCAAAGAAACCATCCCTTGCCCTGGAATAATAATTTCCTCCTACCCGTGCCACCAGGTCGATTTTATGCTGGTCTATCTGTCCTTCATCGTTCATTATCGCTTCATGGACATGCATTTTCAGTATCTCACATATAATAAGGTTTCCGGCACCTCCCTCTTTGCCAAGCTCTACGATCTCTTTTACCCTGCATTCAAACTGCACGGGAGACTCGGCAACCCGGAACGGTTTTACCAGATCGGAAGGAAGCATGGTAAGCCCCGCTTTTTCAAACTCATTGACCCCTTCCGGATATTCGGTGCTGGACAATGAGGCTTGCTGCACCATGTCATAGTTTACCACATTGACCACCACTTCTTCCGTAGCCCATGCATTTTCCAGGGTATGTTTCGTAGTATTGTCCCGTACCCTCCTGCTCGGAGAAAAAATAAGGACAGGCGGATTGGAACCAAATACATTAAAAAAACTGAAAGGGGACAAATTAGGATTCCCTTCCACATCTACGGTACTGGCAAACGCTATAGGCCTGGGAGCCACTGCACCCAGTAGCAATCCGTGAAATTTTGCTGTGGAAACATCTTTTGGCTCTATGGAATACATACCTCGTTTTATAAAAACAAAAGTAATTAAACCTATAGAGATATAAAATCTTTATACCATATAAACAATAAATTTACGGGTTTTACTTTATATTTATTGAAGTTATCCGAAATAGCCCATGACCTCTGTCAAACAAAAAAGCATTGCCAAATGGATCCTGATAAGCATGTCCGTATTAGTGGTTTCCCTTATTTTGTGGAACACCTATGTTTTTTTTCAGCGGTTTAAGGAAGAGGAGCGTATAAAAATGCAGTTATGGGCTGCGGCACAGGCCGAGCTTTTGCAGACTTCGGACCTGGATAAAGACCTGGGGGAATTACCCCTTAAAGTCCTTACCAACAACACGAGCACTCCCATGATACTGGTCAATGTAAACGGCATCATCACCCCCGGGAATATGAGTGAGAAGATGATCAAAGACCCCGAAATGATCCAGCAAAAAATAAGGGAGTTCGCCAGGGAGAACGAACCGTTGGAGATCAGCTATAAAAACGAAAAGCTGGCTACGTTATATTACGGGAATTCGGATGTGCTCATTAAGCTTAAGTATTACCCCATAGCCCTTATTCTTATCATCCTGCTTTTTATTGTTGTGATCCTCCTGTTCTACAGAACCTCAAAAATATCGGACCAGAACAGACTGTGGGCAGGCATGGCCAAAGAAACCGCACATCAGATCGGCACGCCATTGTCTTCACTGGTAGGGTGGGCGGAGATATTGAAAACACAGGATACGGACCCTTCTATAATTGTTGAAATAGAAAAAGACATCACGCGATTACACACCATTACGGACCGTTTTTCTAAAATAGGTTCTGTACCGGTGCTTACCCCATTGGATATCGTAGAAGAAACCAAAAATGCGTTTGATTACCTGAGAGAAAGGAGCTCCAAACTAGTTTCTTTTGAATTAGTA
This sequence comes from Sinomicrobium halophytocola, assembly GCF_052983395.1. Classification (NCBI taxonomy): domain Bacteria; kingdom Pseudomonadati; phylum Bacteroidota; class Flavobacteriia; order Flavobacteriales; family Flavobacteriaceae; genus Sinomicrobium; species Sinomicrobium halophytocola. Next base: position 319,995 of record NZ_JBRKIT010000042.1, on the reverse strand, counting down.
GCGCCGGAAAACCCGATCATGGTCAAAATAAACGCACAATTGTTCAGCTGGACCATAGAAAACCTGGTAAAGAATGCTATCGATGCCATGAAGGGCAAAGGAGATCTCCGGATTGAAATAAAAAATTCGGGAAAGCACGTAAACCTATTGGTTACGGACACAGGTAAAGGTATTCCCAAAAATATTTACAAAACTATTTTCTCCCCCGGATTCACCACTAAAAAAAGAGGCTGGGGACTGGGATTATCTCTTGTACAGCGCATTATAGAAGATTATCACGAAGGGAAGGTAAAAGTGTTGCACTCGGATATAGGTAAAGGAACAACCATGCAAATTACGCTAAAAGTCATTTTTTAACGTTAAATAAAAAGATCCAATCATAACAAACACTTAACAGGCCATGTCTTCAAGTGAAAAACTTATAGCTATCAGAGAAGCCTCGCTTTCCAATAACTGCCCCGAATGTTATACGGATACCGGGCTAACCCTTACATTTTATCAAAAACATATAGAAAACCGATGGTTTAAAAAGGTTACCGGCGAAGTTTCCAACACCCTTCGATGCAATAAATGCAATTCAACCATTTACCCGGTAAAATGGACGGACGACATAGAACGTGTTATGGAATACTACACCAAAACCGTCATCCCAAATAGAACATCTTTCCGGTTATCCAGGTTGTCTTTTATCCTTATCCTGCTTTTGATAGTAATTGTAGCAGGAATTTTTGCCACACTCCACTACACAGGGTACGGACAGGAAATTACAACTGTTCCCTGATCTTTGAGGCTATCATTTCAAATTCCTCTCCGTTCATGGATACCTTATGCTGAAAGGTCATTTCCTTCATTTCATTAAGGGGTATCAGGTGTACATGTACATGGGGCACTTCCAGGCCAACCACAGCCACGCCTACACGTTTGCAGGGGATTACTTTTTCCAAGGCCAGGGCTACCTTTCTCGAAAACGCCATGAGGCCCGTATATGTTTCCTCGTCCAGATCGAATAACTTATCCGTTTCTTTTTTAGGAATGCAAAGCGTATGGCCTTTTGCATTGGGATTAATATCCAGGAAAGCAAAATAATTTTCGTCTTCTGCCACTTTATAACAGGGGATTTCCCCGTTGACGATCTTGGTAAATAGGGTTGCCATATTAAAAATTTTAATGTGTTAATTTGTCCATGTGCCAATGGATTAATAATCGAATTGAGGCATTGGCCGATTAACAACGATGTTCTAAAAATAAAAAATCCTTTTCTGAACGCATCAAAAAAGGATTTGTTTTTTCTGTGGAAAAGATTAATTCCTGGTAATCCCCAGAACCTCTAACTTCAGCGTACCGTTAGGCACCTGGATCTCGGCAGTATCTCCAACCTTTTTCCCCAAAAGTCCTTTTCCTATCGGAGAACTTACGGATATTTTTCCGGCCTTGAGATCTGCTTCGCTCTCAGCTACCAGAGTATACTTCATTTCCATACCGTTGTTCAGGTTCTTTATTTTAACCGTAGACAACACCAGTACTTTGGAAGTATCCAACTGAGATTCATCTATAAGCCTTGCATTAGCCAGGACTTCTTCCATTTTCGAGATTTTCATTTCAAGCAAGCCCTGTGCCTCTTTTGCAGCATCGTATTCTGCATTCTCGGACAAATCCCCTTTGTCTCTCGCATCTGCTATGGCCTGGGATGCCCTGGGTCTCTCCACGCTCTTAAGGTGGTCCAGCTCGTCCCTTAACTTCTTTAATCCTTCTGCCGTGTAATAAGATACGTTACTCATAACTTCATTATTTAAATACAAAAAATCCCCTTCGGGAGAGGATTTAAGCAAATATACAAATTTTTAGATAATTTTAATTCCGTGCCTTCAAACAATACTAAGATTGCCGGAACGTTTTATAGCATAAACTTTTTACCTTTACATCTGTTTTGAAAAACGACTAAAACCTGTATCCGTGAAAACAAAAGTATATATAACTGCCCTTCTTCTTTTATTTTTTATCTGTTCCTGTAGTGATAATTCAAGGGAAAGAAATCCTTACCTGCTGGAAACTGAATTCAGTTTTGACATCAATATGAACCTCCCACTGTACAACAGCCTGAATACACCCGGAAATTCCATTTATATCGATAATGCATCCGTAGGGCTCAGGGGTATTTTTGTAATAAACACCGGTGGTGGTTTCTACGCCTGGGAAGCCAGCTGCCCAAACCATTCCCCCAACGATTGTTCTACTATGGAAATAAAAGGGGGCACCAATTGTATATGCCCATGCGAAGATTATGAGTACAACCTGTTTAACGGACAAATGCTGAACAGGCCGGATACGGAAGACAGGACCTACGACCTGCTGTTCTACCAAACCCAGGTAAGCGGGAGTACTGTGAGGGTGTATAACAATTAAGAAAGGATATTATCTGGAAAGAGCCCCTCGCGGCACTCGGGTGTGACACGGGGGGCTCTTTCCAGATAATACTTTCTAAAACTTCAGTGTAGCACCTACAAGGAAATTAATTCCTGCCTGCGGATAATAACCGGCCTCTTCTACTGTGGTTATACTTCCCGGATTAATCCGATCGCTGTCATAGGTGTAAAAAAAACCGTTAGATTCGTATTTGACGTCAAAAATATTATTCACCAGGCCGTTCAGAATAATTGATTTAAAGATCGTATTGGTTTTTATTTCGTACTGCACATTAAAATCATTCACAAAATAATCATCCAGTTTAGAGCCTTCGGCATCTATATTTCCCATATACTGCTCTCCTACATATTTGGAAAGAAAAGAAAGTTGCAGATTGTCCACAGGGAGGAATGTCAGTATGTTTCCGGCTATAACCTTCGGAGAAAAAGCGATACTGGTGTTCCCCAGGTCCCGCAATTCCCCATCGCGACGGAAGACGAAATCGACATTCCTGTTATCGCTCCATGCCACGTTAGGCCTTAACACCCACTTATCGGACAGGAATACGACAGCATCGGCTTCCAGTCCCAGACGATAACTGTCCCCGCTATTTTCCCGGACAGGGGCTCCTACATCGTTGAGTTGGCCGGTAAGCACCAATTGATCTTTATATCGCATATAGTACCCATTTATATTGAGTTTGACCTTTCCGGACAAATAACGCCATCCCAGTTCAAAATCGTTCAGGTATTCCGGCCTGGGGTTTCCGTCCTCATAATCATTCCTGTTAGGTTCCCGCCCCGCTCTGGCATAGGAAAAATAAAAATTGTGGTTCGGGTTAAGCGTATACGTAATCCCCGCTTTGGGATTAAAAAAATTGAAGGTGTCGTCTACCAGACCGGTATCTTCCCCGTTGGCTTCATACCGGATGGTTCTGTACTGCACATCCCCGAAAAGATTCCAGTGTTCGTCAATCTGATAATTCGCTTTTGCAAAAACATTGAAATCTGTTTTTTGGGAAAAATCATCATAGTACCTGTCACGAATCTCACTTTGAGAAGCGAAACGTGCCCAGATAATCTCCCCGAAATGATCTCCTTCGTATTTGTTCCACGCACCCCCGACAATAAAGTCTATATTATCCTCTTCATAGTGTGCGGAAAAGGTAGTCCCGTAAAAATCATTATCCAGCCACCTGCGGCGAATAAGGTCCGTGCTGTTTATCGTGTCATTCTCCGAAATAATGGGCGTTAATCCGTAATCGGAAAAAGAATCATCCTCCCGGTATTGTTCAAAATACCCCCTTCCGTACGTATAGTGGAATGCGAGGTTGGTACTCCAGTTATCAGATAACTTCTGGTTCCAGTGCAGCTGGGCATGATCCTGAGCATAATCGTCCACTTCATTGTCATAGAAACGGACATTTCCTTCGGCATCCGTATATTTCCCTGCGGAGTTATACGTTCTGTTATTCTTTAGGGTTTCCGCATCTATACCATTCCACGCCTGGTATGTTGTCTGGTGCCCACCAAATACCAGTGCTTTGATAAGGGTGTTATCGCTAACATAGGCGCCTTGCAGAAAATAAGATTTCAGATCGGACGAAGCCCTGTCTATATACCCATCCGAACGTATTACGGAAAGGCGTCCTGCCATTTCAAAATGGTCGTTCAGTTTTCCCGTGCTGAACTTCACCGTATGTTTCCTGGTATTAAAACTACCATAGGAATTGGATATCTCCCCGCTCGCTTCTTCGGAAACCACATCGGTAAGCATATTCAGACTGGCGCCAAACGCTCCGGCGCCGTTGGTAGAAGTCCCTACTCCCCGCTGCAACTGCAGGTTTTCTACGGACGAAGCAAAATCGGGCATATTCACCCAGAAAGTCCCGTGTGATTCCGAATCGTTATAAGGGATCCCGTTGATCGTAACGTTCACCCTGGTCGCATCGCTCCCTCTCACCCGGATACCGGTGTATCCTACTCCGGCACCGGCATCTGTGGTAGTCACTACCGAAGGCAGGTAATTCATAAGTACGGGAATGTCCTGTCCCAGGTTTCGCGGAGCCATCTCCGTTTTATTCAGGTTGCTGAAAGTTACCGGACTCTGGGCGGTAACCCTGACGGCCGAAACCAAAACCTCATCCAGGGACACCAGTTCGGACACCGCAGAATCCTTCTCTTTTTCTTCCTGAGCCCCGGCATACATAACAAAACATACCAGCACAATAAGGGTTAAAAAACTTTTGGAAGAGATTAGTTTTCCGTCATTCAAAAATCCATACAACATATTCATTCGTAACAATTTTGTACGAATAAAAGGGGTCATTATTCCTCGGTTAAAAAATCGATTGTCTTCGGCCGGAGAGATTCTTTTTTTACTTAATTTAAAAAATCCCCGTGTGCCATATGGCTTCCCGAAGGCCGAAAATTTAAATTTCCGGACATCCGGCCCTCCCTAAACAGCATTACCTGTTCGAGGTTCTATGGGTATGATCTCAGCTTGCCCCCGCCGTGTTCTGTACATCTTACGACGGAGTTTAAGCACCCCTTTGAGATATTTGAGCTCTGCAAAATTACAAGGTAAAAATGTATTTTCAATACCGTAACACGGTTTTTTTAATAATCTCTCATTTCAAAAATAAATTACACACACATAAAAGTTTGGCAGGAACTTTGTACTTTGCTCCCGTATGCCGGGATTTTACTCCCGTATTCCTATTTTTGTCATATGAGCACCAAAAAAAGCACAATTACTTACAAGGTACTTTTGAGTTATATTGCCCTGGCCATACTCATTATGGCTGTAGGCTGGTTTATATATGCAGAGTTCCAGATATTTACAAAAAATCAGAACACCAATACTTTCGAAAGCAAAAAATTACTTAGGACCAGTTCTCTCATAACCCATCTTTACGAAACGGAAAGCCTGGCAAGGATAACACTGCAATCTTCCTCTCCCAGCAACTTTAACGCTTTTATGGATGAAACCGCTGTCCTGTATGAGGAAATAGACTCTCTAAAGCCATTAATTGATAATGAAAATAAAATAGGGCTTCTGAACTTACTGGATAGTGTAAAAATCCTGCTGGATAAAAAAGTAGACAATATCCGGGAACTCCGGGCGCTTAAAAGAAGGGATGAAACTGATGTTTCCCTTGAAAAAGCCATCCAGGAAATTACCCAGATGGAATCTTCCGTAGGAATGGCTACCGTAGAGAATGTCTTTGACAATACAGAACAACTTAGGGAACCCCAAAGAGATTCTTTGCAGGCATGGGTTGACCTTATTAACAACTACCGAAAAGACCATATTGATCCTTCAGACAGGGAAAAAGTAGCAGATTCCGTTTTAACTGCTTCCAAACAACTTCTAAAAGATTTAAAACTGAAATCCCTGAAAATAAAAAGGACCCTCAGCAACAAGGAAAGCGAACTATTGAGAAATGACATCACTATTTCCCAGCAGCTCCGGGAGATCCTGTCCTCTTTTGAAAGTGAGATCATAAACACTACGAATACACTAAACCGGCAAAGGGATGTGGCCCTGAAAAATACTGTACGGGTTATCACCATTGCAGCCGTTATAGGGCTTTTGCTCGCTATTTTCTTTTCCTACCTTATTCTGAATGATTTCTGGAAAAGCCAATCTTACAGGAAACAGCTGGAAAAAGCCAAGAGCACTACGGAACAACTCTTAAAAAGCCGGGAACAGCTTATTTATACTGTGGGTCATGACCTGAGGACTCCCCTGAGCACTATTATAGGATACACAGACCTTCTTCACAATACAGAGATCAACCCAAAACAGGAGCAATATGTCTCGCGGGTTAAAAACGCCTCCGAATACGTGAGCAGCCTGGTAGACGACCTCCTGGATTACAACAAACTGGAAGCAGGCAAAATTAAAATAGAAAACACCTTGTTTTCCCTGGAGAATATTATAACAGACACGGCAGAAGGCACCCGCCCCCTATACTCAAAAAAATCCATTGAACTGATCATAGAACTGGATGGGCGCTTGAAACGCAATCTGGCGGGCGATCCGTTCCGCCTTAAACAAATACTCACCAACCTCATTGGGAATGCCTATAAGTTTACGGAAAAGGGCCATATTCTCATCAAAGCCGGAGTGCTGGAAAAATACGGTAATACATACCGGGTCCGGATCGATGTGCAAGACACGGGTATAGGAATACGAAAAGACAAGCAGGAGATCATTTTCAACGAATTCACCCAGGCAGAAAGTGCCATAGAGAAAAAATACGGCGGGACCGGGCTTGGACTTACCATCTCCAAAAAGCTGGCAACCCTCCTTAACGGCACCCTCGAATTGAGCAGCACAGAAGGAAAAGGCAGTACTTTTACCTTAAAGCTCCCCCTCCAAATACCAGCCGAAGAAGCCAATAAAATAACCCCGCCAAAATCGGTAGCTCCCAAGCTTCAAACCAAGGTCAAAGCCATACTGATAGATGATGATGAATCCGTGCTCAGTCTTACTTCCGAAATCCTGAAACAACAATCGTGCAACGTAAAAGCGTTTTCCAAAGCATCGAAGGCATTGGATTATATAAAGAAAAATGACTTTGACATTATACTTACCGATATTCAAATGCCGGAAATGAACGGATTTCTATTCCTTGAAGCTCTCCATAACGACGAAAACTTCCGCAATACCAAAAAACCGGTAATCGCCATTACCGGAAGAGCAGACCTGAATACCGAAGAATATATAGAGGCCGGTTTTGCCGCTGTCATCCAAAAGCCTTTTGCTCCGGGCGCTCTGATCGAACTTATTTCCGGACTTCTCGGAGAAAACAACATGGAAGCGGGAGAATTTCAAAGCCCTGTCAGGAAGGAAATCTATACCCCTGCTGACGATGTTGGATTATACAACCTGGAAACACTGCGCAAACTACTGCAAAATGACGAAGAAGCGCTGAAAGAAATCTTGCAGACCTTCATAGACGCTACAGAAAAAAATATGGAGATACTGACCGCTCAGTTTAGGGATAAAGATATAGAAGGGGTAAAACACACGGCGCATAAAATGCTGTCCATGTTTAAACAAATAGAGGCGTGGGATGTTGCTGAAACACTGGAAATACTGGAATTCTACCGGCAGGGTACCTCCAATGAAGAAGCGGAAACATACGCCAGGGAGCTACAGGACAAAATACCTTCCATACTCCGGGAACTTCGGGAGGAAGTGGCATGATATTACAAGTATCGGAACAAGAAAAAACTAGAGGTCTATATTGTATAGTTTCAGCTTATTGTACAGGGTCTTTCGGTTCATCTTCAATAGTTCCGCGGCCTTGCTCTTGTTGTTATTGGTTTCGCGAAGCGCGTTGAGTATCATTTCCTTTTCGTTCTCGGTCTTAAAGAAACTATACTCCATCCTTTGATTCTCCGGTTTGAAAATTTCCTGTGGAAGTGCATCTTCCTGGATATATTCGGAAGTGGTGAGCAGGGTAGCGCGCTTTATTACATTCTGTAATTCCCGGATATTTCCTGGCCAGCTATAATTTTGAAATGCTTCAGTCACCGCGGAAGAAAATCCTAAAATATTTTTCCCCAGTTGCCTGTTGGCAAAATCCAGAAAATGGTCTGCAAAAACCATGAGATCATCTTTTCTCTGGGATAAGCTAGGAACATTAATGGAAAATTCATTCAGCCGGTGATAAAGGTCTTCCCGGAAATCTCCTTTGCGAACTGCCGCCTGGAGATCTTCGTTAGTCGCGGTGATAAGTCGTATATCCACCTTTATCTCCTTGCTGCTTCCTATTCTTTTGATCTTTCTTTCCTGTAACGCCCTTAAAAGCTGTATCTGGTTTTCATAAGAAAGATTTCCCACTTCATCGAGGAAAATAGTTCCTCCGTTAGCTGCTTCAAAATGTCCTATCTTATCGTTTACCGCACCGGTAAACGATCCTTTTACATGCCCGAAAAATTCGCTGGCAGCGATCTCCTTCGGTATCGCCCCGCAGTCTACCGCTATAAAATTTTCTCCGGACCTGGAACTTTTATTGTGAATGGCTTTGGCGACAACTTCCTTTCCGGTCCCGCTTTCCCCGATAATTAAAACGGACATATCCGTTGGCCCGACAAGATCTATATATTGATTGAGTTTTCTGGAAGCTGAGCTGGCACCTGCAACAAACTTCTCGCGCGTGTCCGGTGACTGCACTTCCGCTTTTGCAGAGGGTTGTTTTTTCTCTGACGGATTTTCTTTGGCTTCCTGCAATGCTTTATTGATAATTAAAAGCACTTCATCCGGGTTGAACGGTTTGGAGATGTAGTCGAAAGCTCCCTTTTTCATGGCCTTGACAGCAGTATTTATATCTGCATAACCTGTCATAAGCACGACGGGGATCATGGGAAAATCCTGTTTTATTTCACTGAGTAAGTCCAGTCCGTCATAATTAGGTAGACGTAAATCCGTAATAATCAGGTCGAATGTTTGCGCTGCTATTTTACTTTTGGCCTCCATGGCGGAAAAACTGGTGGAAATATCGTGTCCGTTCTTGTTCAAAAATTTTTCCAGCACCTTGCAAAAGGCCACATCATCTTCTATAATAAGGATATTGGGCATCAAATATTTAAATTAAGTAATCTAACATCAGGATATTGCTGCCTTAAAGATACATTTTATATCCGTATTGGTAAAGTCCGTAAATTCTTGGTGATTTTCCGGTCAAACCCGCTGTTTCACAAAAGTAAACACTTAAAACCATTTCGCTCGTTAAAAAAATAAAAAAAAAGAGACCGCCTCCGCGGTCCCTTTTACTAACCAACCTAATCTTGGACACAAAATCACTTCTGTATCCACTCACCGTTATTATTGGCATTTAACTGCCGTTCCCTTTTTGCATAACAATCATTCCCTTTATTTATAGTACTAACCTTTATTCTTATTCCTTCGAATTCATTTTGCTTTGTCTGCATTCTTCTCAGGTTTATTGTACCATAATCTGTTTTATCTAATGAAATTATAGTGCCATTCTGTAACTTCACTACGAACGAAATACAAAATACTGACAAATAACACATTACAATCAACTCAAAAATATACCACTTTACAAAGTGTGTAATGCCTCATGTGTAATGCCCGGGGCAGTGTGTAAATTTTATACATAAACAGCGATCAACCCGCAGCCACACAGGGACTCCCTATCGGACTATAACCTATATAACTTACAGACCAATTACAAAAGCTACAAGCTTATAAATAACTAATATGGTAACAGAGAATTAAAAGGATGGAAAGACTCAAGAACTCAAAATTTGAAATATTTATCAAGGGAATTCAGAAGGTGCAGGGAACATAACATTTATATAAATACAGGAAAAGATCTCTCCAACTGCAAAATACAATTGATTATTATGTAGAAATAACTCAGAATTACCAAGCAAAAACCTCGACTACTTTTGCCCTTGATCCGGCGCCATGTCCCTGTTAAAGAAACGGGCACTGATATGGATTCGAAATAAAAAAAAGAAAGGCCACCGAAGGAGACCTTTCTTTTAGCTAAATCAAGTGTATATAATAGAGGGGACTTATCCTATTTCTGAATCCATTCTCCATCTTCGCTGGCATACAATACAGCGGCAGTACCATCAACGGTAATATCCAGTTTGTACTCTTTGTTTTCATTCACAGCGGCCTTGTCCAAAGTAGCATTCGGGAAATCTGCTGCCAAAGCGTCTTTTACAGCTTGAGGCACATCATCGGCAGATACTTCTGTGTACTCTTCCTGAAGAACAACATCCATTATTCCATCATGAAGCACTGGAGTGGTAGCTGCTATTGTGGTAAGACTTCCTAACGCTAATACTGAAGCAAAAACTAACTTTTTCATAATACTGAGTTTTAAGATTATACTTGTTTTCAATTCTTATGTTTTGTATTATGAAATTATAGTGCCCTTTTTATACGTATTTGTCAAAATTTTAATAAAATACTGACTATGAATAGCTTAAAGTTCTCAAGGTCAATTATCAAAAGTCCTGATGTGTGTAGAATCTCGTGGAAACCTATACAATAGTGTGTAACGATTACACATCCCCCCTTCAAAACAAACTGATAATAAACCCTTTACGAATTAAAAAATCCCACTGGCATATTTCCTTTCCCGGAAAGCTGCTCAATGGGATGTATTGTGTGGGAAATTTGAGATGACATAAAGATTATCCTTCCTTCTTCACCTGATGGGCCGGTTTCAACAGGTCATTCACTGTTTTTACCGGGTTAAAGGTGATCAGCGGAACTTCGACGAAAACCGTGTTCCAGAAAGCCATACCGCCATTCCACAACCCGGGGCGTTCCAAAGCCTTTAACTCCTTCCCCTCTTTGGTCTTGGAAGTAATAAAGGCCTGTTTCGGATCGACGAAGTCCGGAAGATTATATTTTTCTCCTTTATAATTCTTTATTCCGCATACGATATCTACAGGATTAAAATGGGTAGCCCCATTAAGTATTTTAACTTGTCGTTTACTACTCTTGTCTATCTGTGCCGACTCTATAATTTGCAGGGAAATTTTACCGTTTTCATCTTTGATCCAGAAAGGCCCTCCCCCGGGGTCTCCTTCATTTCTCACCATACCACATACCCTTATTGGCCTGTTCAGCTTTTCCATAAGGTGTTCTATCTGGTATTTCCTGGTGTATTTATGGAAGTCCGGGGCAGTTAAAGTATTGAGTTTTTCGTACAGGAAAGATTTGATCTCATCGATTTGTTGTGCGGTCACTTCTTCTTCATCGAGCATCCTGGCATAAGCGAATACTTTTTCGCGGTATTTTAACAATATTCCTGCCAGCATCTTTTTATGATCGGCCATTTCGTGCTTATACCTGTACACTACCACATTGTCTATGTTCTTTATAAAAATAATATCCGCCTCCTGGTCGTTCAGGTTCTCTATCAGTGCCCCGTGCCCGGCCGGGCGGAACAATAATGAACCGTCTTCATTCCGGAAGGGTTTATCTTCGGGCGTAACTGCAATGGTATCTGTAGATTTTTTCTGGAAAGAAAAGGAAATAGTAAAAGAAGCCCCGCTCTTTTCCTCCACGTAACTCTCTATATTATTGAATTCCGCATCGAATTTACGGGCATGCTTCTCTGAAACGGTAAAATGCAGGTTTGCCACTCCGTTGGAAACATCATAAAGTGCCGCTTCATATAAATGTTCTTCAAAGGCCGTAGCGCTATGTGTCTTATATTTGTGGAAGGGTAAAAGCCCTTTAGGGAAAGCGCCATAGTCAAATCCGTCTTCGGACAGCATTTCCTTAACGAAAAGATATTTCTGCCTGTCATCGGACAAACGGTCAAAATCAGGGTCCTTTTCTCTAAGGCTTTGCATGACCTGGTCGTAAAAGGGAAGTTTTTCTACCCCGACGAAAAAGGTTTGCATGTCCTGGGCTTTTTCCCGGTTCACATAAGTATTAAAAGTATCTTTTCCGGGATTAAAGCTTTCCAGGAAGCGGAACAATGCCCGGAACATACGGGTTGCCGCACCCGAAGCCGGCACAAATTTCATTATCTCCAGGCCGTCCTTTTTTTGATCATAAAGAGATATAAAATGTTGCTTGTCCCTTTCGGAAACGGATACAATTCCGTTATTTACTGTAGCAGACTCTAACAGATGGACAAAAGGTACGCCTTCTTTAAAAATCTCTATTTGCTGCATTACCTGTTCTACGGTTATTCCTTTTTCCTGAAGTAGTAGCTGATCTTTTTCAGTAAACATTGTCGTTTTTTGCTTTTGGGTTAAGTTGTTTTTTATTTCATGAGGTGTTCTACATGCCCTATCGCTTCCATGAGGCGCTCTTCTTCATTTCCTTTCAAAACAACATAAGGCTTTTTATACTCCTCTAAAGTATTTTTAAAATACCGGAACATCGGCTCCCGCTCTCCGGGTTTATCTCTCAAATCGTCCTCTTCCCAGGGAATGTCAATATACGTCAAAAAGTATAAATCGTACTTATTATGTAAGGCAAATTTTTCTATGTCCGGGTCGCATTCACCATAGTAAATCTCCGAATACACTTTCAGTTCCAGCAGGTTTGTATCACAAAACAATAAGGTATGCGCAAGTGCACTTTTTTTATTCTCCATAAGCATCTGTCCTTCCGCAATAGGCAACATATCTTCCGGTTCACAGGTTTTCTGTTCCCGATCCCATTTCTTTTGAAGGTATTCCCGCATGTATTCGGGCACCCATAACGTATTGTAGTGGGCGGCAAGTTGCCTGGACAGTGTTGTCTTCCCGGTAGATTCCGGTCCGATAAGCGCTATCTTAATAAGGTCTCCGGGCTTTTGTTTAAGTTTTTCTTCCATGCTAAATATCCGAATATGGCTATTACCGTAAAAACAGCGTACTGCAATGAAGTAAATACAAGTCCTTTATACATATAAAGCGGTACGGAAATAAGGTCTCCTATGATCCAATATATCCAGTTTTCCAGTTTCTTTCGCGCCATGAGCCACATTCCCACGAAGAAAATAGCCGTGGTAAGAGTATCGGCATAGGCCGTCCAGCTGTCCCAGTGATCAAAAACTTTGTAAACGCCGAATACAAACCCTATGGTAAGTACAAAAAGTATAACGGACCACTGTTTTTCCTTAAGAGTAGTTGTCGTAACCGGTATAAAATGGGTGGCATCGACCTTTCGGGTCCAGAAATACCAACCATAGATACTCATAGAAAAATAATACCCGTTGATCAGCATATCTCCTAACAGTCCATAGACCCACAGAATATACACATAAATGGCCGTGCTTATAATTCCCGTAGGATAAACCAGTATATTTTCCCTCTTGGAATACAGCACACTCAGGAGGCCAAAGACCATAGCAATAACCTCCAATGCTATCAGGTGCAGCGGAACATTCTCATACTGGGCAAAAGCCCAATCAAAAATGTGGTTCATAATCGCTGCGATCCGATTTTACGATCTTCATATACAACAGCCCTCTCTCCACCAAGTCAAAGGCTTCTTTTATTTCCGTGGTCAACAGGGTCATCACTTTATCATAATCGCCATATACCTGTGTACTCAACGGATTTTCCAATACCGTCAGCCCGGAAGCCCTGAGTTTTTTGATAAAGTGGATAATAGCATCCTCATATTCGTCCTGTAACGGGGTCAATGTAAGTTCTACTGAAATTTTCATGTGATTTTATACTTACTGATTAATTATTTTGCCCGGTTATCCGGTACAACTTTTCCGTAATGCATGCTTTCTATGTTCAGCTGTTATAGCTCTCTAAGGGCATAGGCACAACTAAATCCTTCGAACTCCAGAAACGGCACCCGATATTTCCTTATTTGCCCTTCGTAATGTATCCATGCGGCAGTTTTACCTTCCTCCAAAACAAACGGAATAACCTTCGTATGATCTTTAAAACTTATTCCCCGAACTGCAAAAACCTTGTACAGGCTCTCTTTGGCACACCATATAATAGTAAGTTTACGCACCAGTTCCTTATCGCTGAGGTAGCCGAACTCATAATCTACAAACTTATCGGCTATGATCGTAATTTTTTCCCGTTGTTTCTCAATATCGATACCCACAGGGAAATCGCTGATGATCACAGCAGAAAATTCGAAAGAATGCGTAATGGAGATGTATTTACCATCTTTGAGATGCGGTTTCCCGTTTTCATCATAAAACAAGGCTTCTGCTTCATATCCGGCTTCTTTCAGCAATTGCCGGACACTTAAAAAACCCCTGCGATGAATATCTGATTTCATGGAATCCACACGTTGCAGGCATTTTTGTGTGGGATTTATATTCTGTAGAAGTTCCTCGTAGCTTTCTTCAATTTTCCAGATCCGTATGGTAGTATTTGCGTTTACCGCTATGGTTTTATACAGAGGCATATAAAGGTTTCCGTTCTGAAAGCCCCTTCGGGCATTTGACAATACAAGCTGAAGTTGGTATAACCGAACTATATAGCTGCTATATTTTACTTAGATAAAGTTATTATGTAACTTTGTCCCTTCTTTTCCTTTTTTCCGGAAAGGAGACATAAACCGCTCAAAAAACAAATATACGACTATGAACACAAAAACAGCGCCCTACGTATCATATAAAGTGAAAGATATTTCACTGGCCGATTGGGGAAGAAAGGAAATAGAACTGGCAGAGGCCGAGATGCCCGGCCTGATGTCGCTCCGTGAAGAATATGGTAAAGAACAACCTCTCAAAGGGGCACGTATTGCAGGTTGTCTGCATATGACCGTACAGACTGCCGTGCTTATAGAAACCCTGGTTGCCCTCGGAGCAGAGGTCACCTGGAGTTCCTGTAATATTTTCTCCACACAGGATCATGCAGCAGCAGCCATTGCCGCTGCCGGAATACCGGTTTACGCATGGAAAGGTATGAATGAAGAGGAATTTGACTGGTGTATCGAACAAACACTGTTTTTCGGAGAAGACCGTAAACCCCTGAACCTGATACTGGACGATGGCGGAGATCTTACCAATATGGTACTGGATCGCTATCCGGACCTGGTTCCCGGGATCAAAGGGCTTTCGGAAGAAACCACTACGGGGGTTCACCGTTTGTACGAAAGAATGAATAACGGCACCCTGCCGCTTCCCGCTATCAATGTTAACGACTCGGTAACCAAGTCCAAATTCGACAACAAATACGGCTGCCGCGAAAGTGCCGTAGATGCTATCCGACGGGCCACCGATGTGATGCTCGCCGGGAAACGCGTTGTGGTTTGTGGCTACGGCGATGTAGGAAAAGGAACCGCAGCTTCTTTCCGTGGAGCCGGGGCCATTGTTACGGTAACGGAAATAGACCCCATATGCGCTCTTCAGGCTGCCATGGACGGTTATGAGGTGAAAAAACTGGAGACCGTGTTAGCCAAAGCCGATATTGTTATTACCACAACTGGAAATAAAGATATCGTGGTAGGCCGTCATTTCGAGAAAATGAAGGATAAAACCATCGTATGTAATATCGGTCATTTTGACAACGAAATTGATGTTGCCTGGCTGCATAAAAACCACGGGGCTTCTAAAGTGAACATCAAACCCCAGGTAGATAAATACACCGTAAACGGCAACGATATTATACTGCTGGCCGAAGGACGACTTGTAAACCTGGGATGTGCTACCGGGCACCCGAGTTTTGTGATGAGTAATTCTTTCACAAACCAGACCCTGGCACAGATAGAATTGTGGAAAAATGAAAACCAGTACGAGAACAAAGTATACACCCTGCCCAAACACCTCGACGAAAAAGTGGCCAGACTCCACCTGGAAAAAATAGGTGTGGAACTGGAAACCCTGAACGAGGACCAGGCAAAATATATTGGAGTTACCGTAGAAGGTCCGTATAAACCTGATTACTACAGGTACTAACCTACTAGCACCTGAATTACCACATATAAATCAGATAAGGCTGTTTCAAAACAATTTTGAAGCAGCCTTAAATTTTATCTCCTGTTTTCACGGAGAAAAACTCCGTATTCTTTAATTTAGCATAAAACAATTTCATGAAGATCATTTCCTATAATGTAAACGGTATACGGGCAGCACTAACCAAAGGCTTCCTCGACTGGCTGCAAAGCGCTGATCCCGATGTAATCTGTATCCAGGAAACCAAGGCGAGAATGGATCAGTTAGATCTTTCTCTTTTTGAAAAGGTCGGTTATCCTTATCACTACTGGTTTAGTGCCGAAAAGAAAGGATATAGCGGAGTTGCCATTCTGTCCAAGATACAACCGGGCCATGTGGAATTCGGAACAGGGATAGATTATATGGATGCCGAGGGAAGAAATATCCGCGCCGATTTTAATGGTGTTTCTGTTATGAGCCTCTATCTGCCCTCCGGGACAAACATTCAACGACTGGATCATAAATTACAGTACATGGCCGATTTTCAGGAATATATAAACCGGTTAAAACTGGAAAAGCCAAACCTGGTCATTTCAGGCGATTACAATATCTGCCACCGTGCCATAGACATCCACGACCCGGTGCGCAATGCCAATGTCTCCGGTTTTCTTCCCGTAGAAAGGACCTGGATAGACAATTTTATAAACAGTGGGTTTATAGACAGTTTCCGTCACTTTAACGCAGACCCACATCATTATTCGTGGTGGAGTTACCGCGCCAATGCCCGTAACAATAATAAAGGATGGCGTATCGATTATAATATGGTAAGCAAGCCCCTGCAAGAAAACCTGCAAAGGGCCGTTATATTACCAGAGGCAAAACACAGTGACCATTGCCCTATACTGGTAGAATTGAACGTATAAAAACCTGTAATCATGTTTCGAAATATAATTCTCGGTATCGCTTGTATTTCTCTGGTGTCTTCCTGCGTATCTTCTAAAGTGTATAAAGACCTGGAGAGCCGTTACCATACCCTAAAAGAAGAAAGAGACACCCTGGCCGGTAAAAACCAGGAACTAGAAACCACAAAGAACCGCCTGGAAAATGAGCTTTCGACTTTGCAAAAAGCATATGATGACGCCGTTGCGGAGCGGGACAGGTTGCAACGGGAATATACCGCAGCAAAAAACAATCTCGAAAATTTACAGGAATCCTACGACGCACTCGAAAAAAACAGCAGCACAGCCATAGCAGAAAACTCCAAAAAGAACCGCGAACTCCTGGCCGAACTGGAAACCAAAGAAAATGCCCTGGCTGAAGAAAGCGCCCGCCTGGAAGCATTGAAAAAACAACTGGAAACCCGGTCAAAACGGGTAGATGAACTGGAAAGCCTTATCGCTTCCAAAGACGCCGCTATGCAAAAACTGAAAGATGCCGTCTCCAGAGCCCTTCTCGATTTTGAAGGCAACGGATTAACGGTAGAACAACGGGACGGCAAAGTATATGTTTCTATGGAAAACAAACTGCTGTTCGAAAGCGGAAGCTGGGCCGTGGGCTCAGAAGGCCGGAGAGCCGTAATTGAGCTCGGAAAAGTACTCGCCCAAAATCCCGATATTTCCGTCCTCATCGAAGGGCATACCGATAATGTGCCTTACCGGGGCAGCGGACAGGTCAGGGACAACTGGGACCTTTCCACAAAAAGAGCTACAGCTATCGTTCAGATACTTCGTGAAAACGGGAATATCAACCCGCAGAATCTCACTGCTGCCGGAAGAAGCGAATATGCCCCGGTTGCCCCCAATACCAGTCAGGAAGGAAAGGCAAAAAACCGGAGAATAGAAGTTATACTCACACCCAAGCTGGATGAAGTGTCCAGGTTGCTCAACGAAATATAATCATTTTCGTAAGGAATCAAATACCCCCGGAAAAGCCTTATCCTCACTCTTTTCCGGGTTTATTTTTATAAATCAGAAATTGCTATGAAATACACTACACTTCCCAATACCAATATTAAAGTAAGTAAAATATGCCTGGGCACCATGACCTGGGGACAACAAAATACCGAAGCAGAGGGGCATGAACAAATGGATTATGCCCTGGAACAAGGAATTAACTTCTTTGATACTGCCGAACTCTACCCGGTACCTGCCCGGAAAGAAACCCAGGGAGCTACGGAAAAGATCATAGGCTCGTGGTTCAAAAAGACCGGGAACAGGGACAAAATCATCCTGGCATCCAAAGTAACCGGACCGGGATATTCCAACCAGCATATCCGGCAGACAGGTTTTGAAAAAGATGCCATACACGAAGCCCTTAATGCAAGTTTGCAGCGCCTCCAAACCGATTACATAGACCTTTATCAACTCCATTGGCCGGAACGGAATACCAATTTTTTTGGTAAAAAAGATTATACACATGACGAAAACGAACAATGGCAGGATAATTTCGCTGAAATCCTGGAAACACTTAACGGACTGATCAAAGAAGGTAAAGTGCGCCACATCGGGGTATCTAACGAAACACCTTACGGCGTAATGCGATTCCTGGAGGAAAGCAAAAAGCAGAATCTGCCCGGAATAATAACGGTGCAAAATCCGTATTCCCTGCTAAACCGTCTCTACGAAGTGGGCCTTGCGGAAATATCTATACGTAAGAATATCGGCCTGTTACCGTATTCCCCCCTGGCTTTCGGGGTACTCAGCGGAAAATATCTGGCCGGAAAACCGGGAAATGCAAGAATAACCTTATTCCCCGCTTTTAAACGTTACAGCGGCGCCCAAGCAACAGAAGCGACCCGCAGATACTACGAACTGGCAAAGAACAACAATCTGTCGCCAGCTCAAATGGCCCTGGCCTTTGTAAATCAACAACCCTTTGTTACCAGTAATATTATCGGGGCTACCTCCATGGAGCAACTCCGGGAAAATATAGACAGCATTCATTTACAACTGGATGAGACCGTAATACGGGAAATAAACACTATTCATAAACAAATACCTAATCCGGCTCCTTAACCCGGGATGGATCGCCGATATGGAATTTAGCATACGGTTTCCCGGGGACAAATCCTTTTTTAGTATTTTTGAACCCGGATAGGGCTAAAGGCACATTCGCAACTTCAAATTTGAACCTATGAGTGAAATAAGACACAACTGGACCAAAGAAGAAATACTGGAGATATACAACAAACCATTCATGGAACTGCTTTACGATGCTGCTACGGTGCACCGTAAACATCACGATCCGAATACCGTACAGGTTTCCACGCTCCTATCCATAAAAACAGGGGGATGCCCCGAAGATTGCGGCTATTGTCCTCAGGCGGCACGTTATCACACTGATATAGAAGGCAACGACCTAATGAGTGTTCAGCAGGTAAAAGCGCAGGCCCTCCGGGCAAAATCCGCCGGAAGCTCCAGGGTATGTATGGGCGCAGCATGGAGAAATGTAAAAGACGGACCGGAATTCGATGAAGTGCTGGAGATGGTACGTACCATAAACAAACTGGAAATGGAAGTGTGCTGTACACTGGGTATGATTACCGAGAACCAGGCGCAAAGACTCGCCGAAGCCGGTTTATATGCGTATAACCACAACCTGGACACTTCCGAAGAATATTATAAAGAAGTCATTTCCACAAGGGGATACGAAGACCGTTTGCAGACCATAGAAAATGTACGTAAAACCAATGTTACGGTCTGTAGTGGTGGTATTATCGGAATGGGAGAAAGTGCTGGAGACCGGGCCGGAATGCTGGTTGCCCTTTCCACTCTCGATCCGCAACCGGAATCCGTACCTATCAACGCGCTTGTAGCCGTAGACGGGACCCCGATGGAAGACCAGGAGCCGGTGGAAATATGGGAAATGATACGCATGGTAGCCACTACCCGTATTGTAATGCCCGAAACCCAGGTTCGCCTTTCTGCCGGGAGAACAAGTATGAGCAGAGAAGGACAGGCCATGTGCTTCTTTGCCGGCGCCAATTCCATTTTTGCCGGGGATAAACTGCTCACCACCCCCAACCCGGACGTCCACGAAGATATGCAGATGTTCCGCGCATTGGGACTCAATCCGCAAAAACCCTTTACACAGAAAGAGCAGCCCCAGACCGTGGAAGCCGAAAATTCCCTGTTCCAGCCCCTGGGAGAAAAACCCAAATGGAGCAGACCGGGTCATATGATTCCCCGTAATGAAATAGCTAAACAAAAAAGTAAATAATTATAAAAACTAAATAAAAAATTATTAGATTTGCACCCCGATTTCAAGCCTCGGTGGCGGAATTGGTAGACGCGCCGGATTCAAAATCCGGTTCTTTCGGGAGTGTGGGTTCGATTCCCACCCGAGGTACGGAAAAACCCTGTGAAGTATTGATTTCACAGGGTTTTTGTTTTTAAGGGCTAAGGATAGGGCAATTTCCTTTAAATATTAGAGTTCATCCTCGCAACTGGTTTTTCCTGGTTCAGAAAAACCTGCTTACAGAATTATTCGAAAAGGAATAAAGAAAGCACAAAAATGACAAACAGGCGATAATTCCAATTAATGTACAAAGAAGTAAACATTTGTACTAATATTTTCACCAAATCTACACACTATCAAATTAATACAGAATTATTTTTGGTTTCATAATTAACCAGTTAAATACCAATTATATGAGAACCAGAATTAGATATTCGTTTGTTAGTATCTTTATCTTTTTGCTGTTTTTTACAGCTTGTGATAAAGAGAAAGAACCTTTGATGTCGGATAAAGCATTGCATAACAATGCCATTGAGTATGCAGGTAACCAGAATACTTCCATGAAGTTTTTGAGTTTGGGTGCAAATTTTAATGAAGAAATAGCAGACATAGATAATGACTTACTGGAGAATGCCGGGGTTAAATGGGTGCGAGGCTTTGTTAACATCAATAGATTATTCCTTAATTATACTGATGAAAGGGGAATATGGGGTGTTAGAAGTCAAGCCATTACTAACTTCCAGCCGATAATCCCTTTTATAAATGCCAAAAAAACAGCAACCGAAAACGGAAGAAAGGTAAAGCTAATATTCAGTTTAAAACTACAATTTAAAAATAGAAATATGGGGGTTCCTGAGCCGGGCTCCAAAGGAATGGATTTAATGATGAAGGCCATTGAGGAATTCCTGTTGGCCAAAAACCTGGGAAGAGAAATAGCTGTATTGGTACTGGGTAATGAACCCATGTGGGAAACACCTTTGGAAGATGTTGCTAATTACGAATATTTTTTAAATTCTTTAATTGACAGTGTCGGTACGTGGAAAAAGAAAAATGAATGGGATTTTAAAACCTATATAGGCGCCCTTAACAGAGTGTCGGAAGTGCGACAAAATGCCATAGGGAATAAAGTCTTGGAAATAGCTAAAAACAACAACAAAATCGATGGTTTAGATATCCACATGCATGTTGATGATATTTTGGAGATAGAAGACGATCTTAAATTTATTCGTGAAGACATGGGAATTACCAAAAGTTTAATCTGTACTGAATTTTCGATCGTTCGCTTATTTAATCAGCATAGCAATGATCTGTTAGGGAAAGAGTTTGCCTCCCAATACGGATATCCTGAAAACACAAGAATTTTCCAGTGGCTCAATAGCGCTATGGTGGCAGCCCAATCGGGAACTCCTATTTCTGCAACCGAATTTGAACATGGATTTAAGACCAGGGACTGGTATCCGGATGAATGGTTTTTTGATTTTATAAAAGCCTTTAAAAAATATGATGTGGATATAGCCACCTATCGTTTACAAAGCCATGTTAGAGATCCTTTGCGATTACTGGATAAAAATTCAGCCATGTGGAGTGTAAATGCGCCCTATAACGGAGAACTTTTAGGATATTTTGAAAATGGGTTCCCTAATAAAAATCCACTGGTAATTCCCGAATATGAAACTGTATTAAAAGTGCACTAAACAATAATGCCTATTAAATATTCAAAACTTAAAATTTTATGTTGAATGCTATTCTAACTAAAAGAATGCTGAGGGTTTTATTGATTTTGCTTGGAACATTACGGTTTTTCTCTCCTATAGGGAACCCATAGGGTATAGAGCTCGTCCTCACCCCACTCAAGGTACATAAGAACCCTGTAAAACACTAGTTTTACGGGTTTTTTTGATTTTTGAGAGTGATGAACGGGCTATCTTCAAGTAGATTGAAAAAGTTCATAAACATGTTTCCAGGCCTTCCAAATCAACTTCAGATACCTTTTTATCAATTATTATCAGTGCACCATTTGAATGTGTAGTGTTAGAGGCTATGATCATCGCAATGTCTTGAACTGCTTCAACAGACTGTCTAAAACTTTTTGGTCAATATTTTATCCTAGCCTTTCTCGGGTATGTTGCATAGCTTCGTTACTGGAAGCAAAGTAGCATACTTTTATTCCCATTTTCTGCATAGTAGCCAGCGCTTTTTCTACCTTTTTTTTTGATTTATTACGCTTTGTCTTTCTGATATATACAGTACTTATATGTTCAGGGAAAATTTTGGATATATTTTCATAGATAAATGGGTCCTGTTGGCTATCATCACCCAATAATACAAATCTCAATTCGGGATAAAATTCTACCAAATGTTTTATCTTATAGAATTTATGATTATGGTCACCACCCCCGGTGAATAAAAAATCTGCAATCCCTGTTTTTATATCCTTTAGTATTAGTACCGCTTTAGGAAATTGATGTAATTGCGTAAACCGTATAATGAAATTATATAAGTTCCATTCACTACTACTCACATAAAAAAAAGCATTATTGGTATCTTTATCTTCCCGACCGAGTATATTTAACAAACGATAGTGATCTACTACTTCTTCAAATACATGTCTTTTATTGATGTTTTTGGTAAGCAGCACATATAATTTTTTGAAAATATTTCCGGAATGGGATAAAAGAAATGTATCATCTATATCAGAAATTACTCCATACTCTCCTGCATAGGGTTTTACAAACTCCCCTTCATTTTTTCTGGTGATTCCATCAATTGTGGTTTCAATCATAAAATGATGCCAACCACTTTCCAGGTCGTCATCATAAGGAACAGTAAACCCGAAATGTCCGTCGTCTAAAGTTCGGGTCCTGACTTCTAAATCTTTAAAACGAAAAGTAACCTCTACATTGGTTATGGTCTTTATACTGAACATTCGAATAACTGCCCAGGCATGCTTATACCAACGCTTATCCAAATCAAAAATATCTGGAGTATACTTTTTGAATATATGCCCCATCACTACTATTTCCCTGGAATTGGCATAGCTTCGATAAATTTTAAGCTTAACTTCCATAAATTAAGTACAATATAACATTATCACTTCATTAAAATTTATATTTTTAACACTTTAACAGATACAAAAAACATGCGATTATTGTTGGTGGTGAACCCTGTAAGCGGGGATAATGATAAAGAACCTCTTATCAAAAAAATAAAAGATCATCTAAATACCCAAAATCATTTAGATATTTTTAAGACTAACGGAAAAGATGATCCGGAAAAACTCCGGCAATGTTTTCAAAAAACATATGACAGAGTATTGATTATGGGAGGAGATGGAACTATCAAACTCGTGGCTGAAGTTGTTACGGGCAATCGCCCTTTAAGTATAGGGATAATTCCGGCAGGCTCTGCCAATGGCCTTGCCAATGATTTAGAACTACCACTTTCCGCAGAGGAAGCCATACCTGTAGCCTTAGGGTCCAAAACCCGAAAAATAGATGTCATCTGCTTAAATGACGAATTAGGATTGCATATCAGTGATTTGGGATTAAATGCTGAACTTATAAAAGAATATCAGAACAGCTTCTTTCGTGGAAAACTAGGTTATGCTCTTAACTCCATTCCCACTTTGTTCCAAAGTGAGGGGCCCTATAATTTTACGATTGAGACTAAGGATAAAACCTATAACCATACGGGTATTATGCTGGCCTTTGCCAACAGTAAAAAATTCGGAACCGGTGCAGTAGTAAATCCCGATGGCAAAATTGATGATGGAATTTTTGAAATACTTGTTTTTAAAAAATTCGATGTCATCGAAATTTTTAAAACATTGCAAAACGCAGAGAGCCTTTCCAGTGATTTTGTGGAAATCATTCCTGTCAAACAAGCCAAAGTAAGGACTGAAAAACCGGTTGATTTTCAGATTGACGGAGAGTATTGCCATGCTGTTTCTGAAGTAAATGCTTATATCGCTCCACAAAAACTGGAAATCGCCATTGCAGAATGATTAATCTTATAAAATAACTTTATCCAATTACGGATTTATGGTTATATAAGATCAAAAGACCTGTTCTCTTCACTCAAAAAAAGCCGCCCTTTTACAGGCGGCCTTTTAATTGCCGGCTTTTGTAATAAGGATACCCCTACCCTTACGCAAAAGCAATTCCATAAACTATTAAGACAAAACTATCCCGTTTAGACCATTTGAGATAATAAGAACGTGTTTTGCATCCGAAAGTCTATGTTCTCCAAGCAACCTAATCTTTATATAAGTGTGTTGTAACCCATTACTATATTTCTACAGGATACAAATATATACAAAAAACATAAAAACTAACTGTATATCGTTAGAAAGAGGTGCTAAAAATTTTGGACTTTTCTCTGATCTATGGATAAACCAACTTTTAATCATCTCCTGGGGGGCTTTATCCGGTCTAAACGTGAGGAAATAGGCTGGACGCAGTCTGACCTGGCTTCGCGCATAGGCAACAACTCCCAGAATGTTTCTGCCATAGAGCGGGGTATCGTCAGCCCCACGTTATTCTGGTGCAGCGAGGTGCTGGCCCCTGCGTTAAATATGACCTCCGTAGACTTCCTAACCGAATTTGAAAAATTCAAACAGGGTAAATAGACTTCATCCTCTTTGCTTAAATTATCCGTATTTTATATCCATAGTACAAAAAAGACCGCTCCTGACAGAAACGGCCTTTTCAATCCTTATTATTCCAATACTGGTAATCTTTTACACAGTAATATCTACATCAGCTTCCCTGATGGCTCCGAATCCTCCTGATATATCTGCAAAATTGTGGATTCCTCTGCTTTTCAGAATAGAAGCGGCGATCATGGAACGGTATCCCCCTGCGCAATGAATGTAGAATTTCTCACCTTCCGGGAATTCCGTCAAATGATCATTAAGATAATCCAGGGATGCTAAATGCGCTCCTTTTACGTGGCCGGATTCATACTCGGTTTCTTTACGTACATCAAAAACGGGTACTTCCGCTTTCTTTTGCATTTCCTTTAATTCGTCCGCAGTAACAGAATTCACCGTGTCGTATTCCCTACCGTCCTCTTTCCATGCTTCAAAACCACCGTCCAGATATCCCAGGGTATTGTCAAAACCAACACGCGAGAGCCTTGTTACGGTCTCTTCTTCTCTTCCTTCGGGGGTGACCAGCAATATAGGTTGAGCCGTGTCCATAATAAGTGCTCCCACCCAGGGAGCGAAACTCCCGTCTATACCAATAAAGATAGATCGGGGAATGTGTCCTTTTTCAAAATCGGACTGGTGCCGTACATCCAGTACTACAGCGCCTGTTTTGTTTGCCAAAGCCTCAAATTCCGAGGGATTCAACGGGCTGGCACCACGCTTCAGTACCTCATCGATATCCGCATATCCTTCCTTGTTCATCCGTACGTTATGCGGAAAATATTGCGGCGGAGGTAACAGGCCATCGGTAACCTCTTTGATAAACTCTTCCCGGGTCATATCTTCCCGGAGTGCATAGTTTACCTCTTTCTGATTGCCAAGAGTATCTACGGTTTCTTTCATCATATTCTTACCACAAGCCGATCCTGCTCCGTGGCCGGGATATACGATAACATGGTCATCCAAAGGCATAATCTTTTCACGCAGGCTGTCATAGAGCAACCCCGCCAGTTCTTCCTGGGTCATGTGGGCGGCTTTTTGAGCCAGGTCCGGCCTTCCCACATCTCCCAGGAAGAGAGTGTCACCACTGAAAATAGCGTAATCCTTTCCATCTTTGTCTCTAAGGAGATAAGTGGTACTTTCCATGGTATGCCCCGGCGTATGCAATACCAAAATAGTTATTTCCCCGAGAGAAAATTCCTGCCCGTCTTCCGCTATAATAGATTCAAAATCCGGGTTTGCGGTAGGGCCATAAACAATGGGAGCACCTGTTTCCCTGGACAAGGTAACATGTCCGCTTACAAAATCGGCGTGAAAATGGGTTTCGAAAATGTACTTAATCTTCGCCCCGTTCTTTTTCGCTTTTTCTATATAAGGGTGTACCTCCCGCAAAGGGTCTATAATTGCCACCTCGCCATTGCTCTCTATGTAGTAAGCTCCCTGGGCAAGGCATCCGGTATATATTTGTTCTACTTTCATCTGTTTATTTTTTATTGTTTTTTACCATCAGATGAAACCCCTGCCGGCAGGCGAAAAGGTTTCATGATATAAATTTAACAGCTTGTTTTTTCTTTCTCCAAATAGCCAGGCCAAATTACTATCCTTGCCCCGGGTATTATATGATTTTTATCAGTTATCTCATAAATGTGTAACCTCTTCTATGAGAATATATATCGCCATGACCAATACAAACCATCCAAATCCTTTTTTAAGCTTCTTTCCATCAGCTTTGCCGGAGAGGTAACTGCCGGCAAATATCCCTGCAATGGCTATTCCGGTAAAAATGAGCAGCAGGTTCCAGTCTATTTGCATAACCCCAACATCTCCGGCAAAACCCACGATAGAATTAATAGAAATGATAAGCAAGGAAGTGGCTACCGCTTTTTTCATGGGCAGCTTGGCAAAAAGCACCAGGGCGGGAATAATGAGAAATCCGCCCCCGGCCCCCACAAAACCGGCAACAACACCCACTAATATACCTTCCAGAAAAAGAATATGATAGTGATAATCGGATACATTGGTAATAATATTTTTTTTCTTGTTGCGCAGCATGGAAATGGAGGTAATAAGCATTATTAAAGCAAAAAACACCATAATAACATGGTCTTTGGTAACCTCTGTTTCGCCAATAGAGAAAAGGTTGTGTGGAATAGCAGGCATCACAAACCTTCGCATTACATAAACCACTACAAAAGCAGGGAAGGCAAACACAAAAGCTGTTCTAACCTGCACCAGTTTTTTCCGAATGTTGATGAACGCACCGATGAGCGAAGATACTCCAACGACAAAAAGAGAGTACCCCGTAGCCGTGGCCGGACTGACCCCCATAAGGTAGACGAGGACAGGAACCGTTAAAATAGACCCCCCTCCACCGATAAGGCCGAGAATTATACCTATGAGAAGAGCTCCTATGAAACCAGATATCTGGAGAATATCCATAATGCTGTACTTATAATTTACTACAAAAGTAAGATATCCGGAAGAGGTAATCGGTAACAAAGGTTACATGGTAGGGCAAACACACTATATATAGAAAATTCCGGGTTCGGTGAAAAGTTAAAAACAGTTTTTTAGTCCCGATAATATCGGGATGGAGTTCGGAGTTGATGATTTAGGGCTGAAACTAAACTACAGGCTTTAAGTCCTACAGCGGTTTAGCTGTCCGTTTAAAGAGAGAAACAACTCTGGATAACCTGTTCCTGGTTTTAGCTTTTAATGTGATCATAAAAAGAGTCCCTCCAAAACTCCATAATTTTTAAGATGCGTTGCCCCGGGTTATACTATCTCAACCCATTATAAGTCTTTAACCTTAATACTATTTCGGAACAACTGTATTTTCCCCTGGTTTTCAAGTTTTTTCAGTAACCGGGATATCACCACTCTTGAGGTATTCAGGTCCTGCGCTATGTCTTGATGGGTGGTCTGGATGACATCATCATGGGTTATCATAGCTTTGTCTCTGAGATGGCGCAGCAGGCGTTCATCCATTTTGAGGAAAGCAATGGAATCGATCGTATCCAACATTTCCATAAGCCTGTCGTGATAACTCTGCAGGATGAACTGGCGCCAGCTTTTATAAGTCGACATCCAGATTTCCATTTTTTCTACCGGGATCATAATGAGTACCGTATCGGTTTCGGCTACGGCCCTGATCTCGCTTTTTGCAAGTCCCACACAACAGGAAAGAGTCATCGCACAGGTATCTCCCTTTTCTATAAAATAAAGTACCAGTTCGTTCCCCTTTTCGTCCTCACGTAAAATTTTTATAGCTCCATCCAGGATAAGTGGCATACCTTTTATAGGTTCCCCGATATCCATAAGCTGGAAACCTTCGGGTACTTTTTTCAGCTGGCCTACCCGACTTATCTCCTCCAGGAGAGGGGCTTCGAAGAGGTAACCGTAATTTTGTTTCAAGGCTTCTTTCATCCACCTAAGATAAACAATAATCAGCTTTGAGTTATAGCTGTAATGATGCCGATTTTATTTAAAAGCATTGAAGCCTGTGATATCGGCACCGGTGATTAACAGATGTATATCATGCGTCCCTTCGTAAGTGATCACACTTTCGAGGTTCATCATATGACGCATTATACTGTATTCTCCCGTAATTCCCATACCTCCGAGTACCTGTCTTGCTTCACGGGCTATTTTTACAGCCATTTCCACGTTGTTACGCTTTGCCATAGATATTTGCGCCGTAGTGGCTTTGCCTTCGTTTCGCAATACTCCGAGTCGCCATGCCAATAATTGTGCCTTGGTGATCTCCGTAATCATTTCCGCCAGTTTTTTCTGTTGAAGCTGGGTAGCTGCAATAGGTTTGTCAAACTGAACTCTTTCTTTGGCATAACGAAGGGCCGTATCGTAGCAGTCCATCGCCGCTCCAATTGCTCCCCAGGCAATGCCGTAGCGGGCAGAATCCAGGCAACCTAAGGGGGCTCCAAGCCCGCTTTTTCCCGGCAGAAGGTTTTCTTTGGGTATTTTTACATTGTCAAATATAAGTTCCCCGGTTGCCGAAGCCCGAAGTGACCACTTGCTATGTGTTTCCGGTGTCGTAAATCCTCCCATGCCGCGCTCCACAATAAGACCATGTATCCTTCCGCCTTCATCTTTTGCCCAGACTATAGCAATATCCGCGAAAGGTGCGTTGGATATCCATAGTTTGGCCCCATTGAGCAGCAGATGATCTCCTTTATCCTTAAAGTTGGTAACCATACCTCCCGGGTTGGAACCGAAATCGGGCTCCGTAAGCCCGAAACAGCCCATAAATTCTCCGGATGCAAGCTTAGGCAGGTATTTTTTACGCTGTTCTTCACTACCGTATTTCCATATGGGGTACATCACCAGAGAAGACTGTACTGAAGCTGTAGACCGAATGCCACTGTCTCCTCTTTCTATCTCCTGCATGATAAGCCCGTAACTGATCTGGTCAAGCCCCGCACCTCCGTATTCCTCGGGAATATAGGGTCCGAAAGCGCCTATTTCGGCCAAACCGCCGATAAGTTGCTTCGGAAATTCCGCACGCTGTGCATACTCTTCTATAACAGGCGATATCTCCCGCTTCACCCAATCGCGGGAAGCGGAACGTACCAGTTTTTGTTCTTCCGACAAAAGATCATCCAACTGGTAATAGTCCGGGGCTTCAAAGAGGTCTGGTCTCATGTATTAAGGATTAAATTACCCTTCAAATATATCCAATGAAATATAACATCACAAGGTTTATTTGTTATATTTATCAAACAACATGTCTCCGATACTCCATACACTATAGATTTTGTAGGGATACAAACAAAAACACCTCCAGATTCCTGATGGAACGGAGGTGTTTATTTCAGATCATAAAAAGGTGAAGAAGCTTATTTATACAACTCTTTATTGGGGCTATCCGTCATATAAAAGATCAATCTTCCTCCTTTGAGGATATCGCTGTGTTTAACGAAAGGTTTCTTTAGTGTATCCCCGTTGAATTCCACTTTTTCCACAAACACATTTTTTTCTGACTGGTTCTCTGCTACGATTTCCAGTGTATTTCCATTTTCCATATGAATATTGGCATGTTTTACGGAGGGGCTGCCCAGTGCGTAATCTTCGGAGCCCGGCGCCACCGGATAAAATCCTAAAGTACTGAATATATACCAGGCGCTCATCTGTCCGAAATCGTCATTTCCACCGAGACCGTCTTCACCGGTCTGGTACATTGCTTTCAAAATCATCCGTATTTTATCCTGTGATTTCCACGGCGTATCCGTCCAGTTATACAGGTATACCACATGATGTGAGGGCTCATTGCCATGCACATAGTTACCGATGATCCCTTCCCTGGAAATATCTTCGGTCTTTTCGAAATATTTATCGGGGAGTTCCATCGTAAAGAGGGAATCCAGTCGCTCCGAGAAGCGTTCTTTTCCTCCCATCATGTCTATCATAGTGACGGGATCGTGTGGCACGTATAGGCTATAATTCCAGGAGTTCCCTTCTATGAATCCCTGTCCGTGAGTATCCAGCGGATCGAACTCTTTTTTGAAACTACCGTCACTTAATTTCGGACGCATAAAGCCGGATGCCTTGTCATAGACATTCCTGTAATTCTCCGATCTCTTGATGAATTCCTGGTAAATATCCTCTTTACCCAGCTTCTTTGCCGCCTGTGCTATAGCCCAGTCATCATAAGCGTATTCCAGGGTTTTGGATACGGAAGCACCATTTTTGTCTTCCGGTACATACCCCATATCCAAATAGTATTGCAATCCGTCATAATACCTGGTACGTGCAGTTTGCACACAGGCTTCCAAAGCGTGTTCCACATCAAAATCCGCATTCCCCTTTACAATGGCATCGGCAATAACCGAAACGCTATGGTAACCTATCATACACCAGTTTTCATTGGCGTAGTGCGACCAAACGGGCAGCATAGGATGTACGCTCTGATCATAGTGAGCGAGCATAGATTGCACCATATCCGCATTCCTTTCGGTCTGCATCAGGTTGAATAACGGGTGCAGTGCCCGGTAGGTATCCCACAGAGAAAAGCTGGTATAATTGGTAAAATCCTTCGCCTGGTGAATGTTCATATCCAGACCACGGTATTTTCCGTCTACATCCATGTATTCCGTTGGTCCGAGGAAAGCATGGTACATGGCAGTATAAAAATTGACCATATCTTCTTCGAAAGTAGTTTCTACGACAGCCTTGTTCAGTTCCTTGTTCCACAATTCCCGGCCTTCCTTTTTCACCTGTTCAAAGTTCCAGTGCGGGATTTCGGCTTTCATATTGGCTACTGCACCCTCGGTACTTACCGGGGAAATAGCAAACTTTATTTTTATCTTTTCGTCTTTCTCCGTTTTAAAGTCGAAATACGTTCTCAGCTTTTCCCCGGCCATTTCGGGGAAATTCTCCTCCTGGTTGAATTTTCTCCAGAAGCCTTTGTATACGTTATCGTCATAATTGGCCTGTCCGTATTTGACGAACGGTTTACTGAACGACATGGCAAAATACACTTTGCGGGTGCGCGCCCATCCATTGGTCTGCCTGAAACCGGTGACCAGGGTATCGTTTTCCACCCGGACGAAAGTCCATACATTCTTCTCATCATAATTATAGATTCCCGCCATCAGGTCGAGAACAATATGTGCTTCGTCCGATTCGGGGAAGGTATACTGGTGCATTCCCACCC
Source organism: Sinomicrobium halophytocola (assembly GCF_052983395.1). Lineage (NCBI taxonomy): Bacteria > Pseudomonadati > Bacteroidota > Flavobacteriia > Flavobacteriales > Flavobacteriaceae > Sinomicrobium > Sinomicrobium halophytocola. The sequence goes on along the minus strand of NZ_JBRKIT010000042.1, from coordinate 288,681 downwards.
TGCTGCTCGCGGTGAGTTCGGCTTTTATATCATAATCTTCCAGTTGAACGCTGTAATACGCCGGTTCGGCCGTTTCCGTATTGTGAGAAAAAGCGGAACGGTAGCCGTTTTCGGGTTTATCCGCTGTTCCGGGATTCAGTTGCAATTTTCCTGTCGTCGGCATAATCAGGAAATCACCCAGGTCGGAATGCCCGGTACCGCTGAAATGCGTATGACTGAAGCCTACGATTGTTTTGTCGTCATACTGGTATCCTGCACAATATTTATATACGTCCGGGTTATACCTGCCATCCACGGCATAGGGAATCGTATCGGTATCCGGACTTAATTGTACGCTTCCAAAAGGCACGGTTGCCCCTGGATAGGTATGCCCCATTTTGGCCGTGCCTATCATGGGGTCCACGTAACGGGCAAGATCTGCAGTAGGGAAGTTCTTTTCTTTTTTTACTGTCCTTGTTTCCTGTTTATCCGCACAGCTGGCAGACAACAAAGAAACCACAGCGAAAAGTCCCGCCCATCCCTTCGGATAGAAAAGACGAAACGGAGACATATTTTTACTTTTAATGTTTTGCGACATAGATTCGGATTATTGGTTGGAAAGGGAATAAGGAAAATCCGCTTTCTTTACTCCCCTGTTCTTATTCGGTGTATCCGACATTTCCATATCGATAACGGCACCTTTCATAAGTGCTTTATGGCTCAACCAGTTTTTGGTATATTCTTTACCGTCAACACTCATCTTTTGTATATACCGGTTAGCATCGTTGTTCTGAGGGGCATTGATGATCACTTCTTTACCATTCTGCAATTCCAGGGTTACTTTTTTAAATAAGGGTGTTCCCATTACATACTCGTCGGTGGCAGGACAAACGGGATAGAATCCCATAGCGGAGAACACATACCAGGCGGATGTTTGCCCGTTATCTTCATCCCCGCAGTAACCATCGGGGGTAGGTCTGTACATCCTGTTCATCGTTTCTCTCACCCAGTACTGAGCTTTCCAGGGTTCGCCGGCATAGTTATAAAGGTATGTCATATGTTGTATGGGCTGGTTGCCATGTGCATACTGTCCCATGTTGGCCACCTGCATTTCCCGGATTTCGTGGATGACACCACCGTAGTAACTTTCGTCAAAAACAGGAGGAAGAGAAAATACTTTATCGAGTTGCCCTGCGAATTCTTCTTTACCGCCCATCAAATCTATAAGTCCCTGTACATCGTGGAACACGGACCAGGTATAGTGCCAGCTATTCCCTTCGGTAAAGGCATCACCCCATTTAAATGGACTGAAGGGCTTCATGAATTTACCATCTTCGTTTTTTCCCCGCATCAGCTTGGTTTCGGGATCGAAGAGATTTTTGTAATTGAGGCTTCGCTTTTTATAAAGTTCTATTTCCTTTTTCGGTTTGCCAAGGGCTTTTCCGAGCTGATATATGGTAAAGTCATCATAGGCATATTCCAGCGTCCGGGCGGCATTTTCATTGATCCCCACATCATAAGGCACGTATCCGAGCTTGTTGTAATATTCTACCCCGGCCCGACCTACGGCTGTGAGCGGACCTGCATTATTAGCCCCGTGTATCAATGCTTCATACAAGGTTTCTATATCGTATTTGTATTTTCCGTCTATTTTCAGGTAAGCATCGGATACTACGGAAGCAGAGTTGTTCCCTACCATTACATTCCGAAGTCCCGGGCTGGCCCATTCAGGTAACCATCCGCTTTCTTTATAGGCATTGGCCAGTCCTTCCTGCATCTGAGCGTTCAGTTCCGGGTACATAAGGTTCAGGAAAGGAAATAAGGATCGGAACGTATCCCAGAAACCTGTATCCGTAAACATATAACCAGGTAGTACTTTTCCGTTGTACGGACTGTAGTGTACTACGTCCCCGTTTTCATCGTATTCGAAAAATTTTCTCGGGAACAACAGGGAACGGTAAAGGCAGGAATAGAAGGTACGCATTTGTTCTACGGTGCCTCCTTCTGCTTTTATACGGCCGAGTTCTTTGTTCCAGATATCCCTTCCTTTTTTCTTTACGGTATCAAAATCGTCGTTTCCGATTTCTTTGAGGTTGCGTTCCGCCTGTTCGAAACTTATGAAGGAAGAAGCTACCCTGGCATTTACTTTTTCTCCTTTTTTGGTTTTAAACCCGATAACGGCCCCGGTATGATCTGCTTCCATTTCAAGAGCATCTCCGAGTTTATCCCCGTTAAACGTAGAAGTTACCTCAAAGGCTTTATCAAATTCGATAACGAAGTAATTTTTAAAGTTTTCCGGCACGCCACCACTGTTTTTGGTCGTATACCCTATAACTTTATTTTCACCCGGTATTATTTTTACATAAGACCCTTTATCCAGGGCATCGATAACCACATAAGAACTGTCTGTTTCGGGGAACGTAAAACGAAAACGTGCCGCTCTTTCGGTAGGCGCCAATTCCGTAGTAACATTGTGGTCGGCCAGGTATACGCTGTAGTAGTATGGTGTTACGGTTTCTGCTTTATGGGAATACCAGCTTGCACGGTCGTCTTCGTTGAAACGGAGCTCTCCGGTCACCGGCATAATAGCGAACTGACCGTAATCGTTCATCCAGGGAGAAGGCTGATGTGTTTGCTTGAAGCCTCTTATTTTGTCGGCAGTGTACATATAGGCCCAGCCATCTCCCATTTTTCCGGTTTGAGGGGTCCAGAAATTCATTCCCCACGGAAGGGCTATGGCAGGATATACATTACCGTTAGACAGGCTGTACTTAGAATCGGTACCCATAAGAGGGCTCGCCCAATCTACGGGATTATCCACTTTTTCCACCATCACGGTTTGCGCCTGTGACATCTGGAACAGGGCAATAATGGCGAAAAGAACTGTTGTTAACGATCTCTTTTTCATAGGAGGTTTTAAAATTTATTAAAAATACAGGTATAATCGAACTTATACAAGCATCCCGCTGAAGGAAAAATAAAAAAAGCTGCCTGAAAACGGCAGCTTTTTTTAGTCTATTTACCACCCCGGATTCTGGGTCAGTTTGGTGTTGTTACTGATCTCCCTCTGTGGTACGGGGAATAACAGATATTTCTCTGTAAGTGTTGGGCGACTTTCTCCTCCGTAGGAGAACTGGTGTCCTACAAAGTTTTCCCATTCCCCGGTTTCAAGGTTAAGCACTTTTCTCCTTCTTACCATATCGAACCAGGTTTTATTCTCGAAAGACAGTTCGTGGAAACGCTCTATCCAGATATCTTCCTGAGTTACGGAAGCGTCAAAGAAAGGCAGGTTTGCCCTGTCACGGACCTGGTTTACAGCATCCAGTACTTCCTGGGTAGGACCGTAAGCTTTCAAACCTGCTTCGGCATAGGTAAGCAGTACTTCCGCATAACGGAAGAATGTAAAGTTCAGGTCGTTCTGGGCCGTACTTAAAGCAGCTTCTTCATTAAAATATTTAAAGATATAACTTGCCCCGAAGTCTACAATTTTCGTTGTATCACTGTAAGACTTATACTCGGTAAAATAAAACTCCTGTTCTTCGGTACGTTTATCTCCCGGCTCATGTGAATTGATAAAAGCCTCGATAGGATACATCACACCAAATTCATCTGAGAAAGCAGAAATACCTCTTTGCCTGGGGAGTAACCACGCTGTAAGCCCGTTGGTGATATTTGCTCCTGCAAGATACTGGTTCTGGAAGATAAATTCTTCGCTGTTCTGATATCTTTTATCATGCAACTTTGAATATTCATCAAACAAATTATACCCGAAATCATTAATGACTTCTCCGGCTTTGTCAGCTGCCATTTGATAATATTGATCTCCAGCCTCTAAAGGATATCCTGCCATCGTCAGATACACACTGGAAAGTAATGTTTTAACCGCTCCGAGACCTATCCGGCCAGTATTATCCATCTTAGGAAGTCCGGAGTCCTCAGCCTCAACGAGATCTTTTACAATAGCGTCATACACTTCTTCCTGAGCGGTTCTTTCCGGATAAAGTAATTCGGAATTAGAATCCAGTACGGGTTCGAGAATCAAAGGCACGTCACCGAATATCCGCACCAGGTTGAAATAATTGAATGCCCGCATGAATTTTGCCTGTCCTATCAATCTTTGTTTATCTCCTTCATCCATTTCAATTTCAGGAATTCTTGCAATGGCAAGGTTTGCATTGGCTACGGATTTAAAAGATCTTTCCCACCAATAGATCAGATAATTGTTTTCTGCATTGGTAGTAAGGTTGCGAAGGTCCCTGTTAGACTGGCTTTGCCCAACTTCTGTATTCAACAGGCCTGTTGGAAACTCGAGCATCATAAACGGACTTTCTCCGTATGTCCCCGCCCCGTCAGACACAAACCGTAATTCGGAATACAGGGTATTTATGGCTGCTTCGGCATGTTCCGGTGTCTGGAAATAGTTTTCCTCTGTATAATCGGATTCGTTCTCTTCTTCAAGGAAATCCGAGCACGAACTTCCCAATAGTAAAACTGCACTACTGAAAGCTGCTATGTATGTACTTTTATTTATAAATTTCATTGCTTCTGATTTTAAGATTAAAAACTTACATTCAATCCGACGGTATATGTACGTGGCTTCGGATAATCGAAGAATGTAATTCCTTGTGCGAAGGAATCCCCGTACGTAGTAACTTCCGGATCATAACCACTGTAATCGGTGATCAGGAAGAAATTCTGTAAAGAAGCATATACCCTTAAACGTCCGAGCTTAAATTTATCCAATACATCGGAAGGAAAATTATAACCCACGATCAGGTTTCTTCCCCGGATAAAAGATCCGTCTTCCACCATTCTGCTGTCTACCGTAGAAGTATAGGTAGAATTAGCAGGGCGGTTCTCCGCGATCATAGTGTTCTGATTGTCCGGAGTCCATCCGTTAAGTACAGTGGCATAACTGTTCGCCTGTCCTGTCCGGTCTTCTCCCGAGTGTTTGGACAAGTTAAGAATGTCATTACCGTACATAAATTGAAGATCCAGGGTAAGGTCGAAATTCTTATAACGGAACGTATTGTAAAGTGCTCCGAAACCATCTGCATAGCCGTTCCCTAAAATAACGCGGTCCGAATCGTTAATCTGTCCGTCTCCGTTTATATCCGTATGTTTAATATCTCCCGGCAGCTTATCGTACCTTGATGCTTCTGCAGCCTCATTGGCGCCCCAGGTCCCCTCTCTTTTCAAACCATAGAAAGAACCTACCGATTCTCCTACTCTCAGAACATTAGTATTGGATAAGAACCACGGTCCGGGAAATATGTCATCATCAGCTGCTCCCAAAGCAAGTATCTCATTTTTGTTTATGGAGATATTGAAAGCGGTAGTCCACTCAAAATCTTCGGTTTGAATATTTACCGTATTCAAGGTTATTTCAAAACCTTTGTTTTCCATGCTACCGATATTGGTATAGATGCTGGAATAACCACTGGAAGTCGGCACCGGGGCATCCAATAGCATGTCCGTAGTTTTCTTGTAGTAAAAGTCTGTTTCCAGTTTAATACGGTTATCAAAGAAACCGAATTCCAGACCCGCATCGAACTGCGCTGTTTTTTCCCATTTCAGATCCGGATTGGTAAGTGTTCCTATACCTACACCAGACGCTCTTTCTCCTCCAAGAATAGCCGTGTTTGAAGACATACTTGCCAGGGACTGATATACTCCGATCTCAGAGTTTCCGGTTTCCCCGTAACTCGTACGGAATTTTAAGTTAGATAATCCGTGACTGTCTTTCAAAAAATCTTCCTCGGATATTTTCCAGGCAAAAGCCGCTGAGGGGAAGAAAGCCCTTTTCTGATCCTGACCAAATTTGGAAGAACCATCGAGACGACCGGTTACCGTAAATAGGTATTTGTTCATCAAGGAATAGTTGACTCTTGCAAAGTAGGAGTTCATTGCCCACTTTTCCGTATTGGATGTTGGAGTTATCGGGTTTGCTCCGACTTCCAGATTGTTCCACTCGTAAAAATCATCAGTAAATCCTCTGGAACCACCACGACTTCTAAAGAAATCCCATTGTTGCCATCCCAAACCGGCAAGAGCAGTAAGTCTGTGGTCCTCATTGAATTCTTTGGTATAGGTCAGGTAGTTTTCAAACTGCCAGTAGTTGGTCCTGGTGTTTTGTGCCCAAGCCTCTCCATCATAATCTGCACTTAACTGGCGAAGGTCTTTACCTGAATACCAGTTCTCCTGGATGTTCTGGATGTTTACCCCTAAGCTGGTTTTGAGCTCCAGTCCTTCCGCCAGATTCATAGTAGCACTAATATCCCCCAAAAGACTTTGTGTTTTGTGGATATTCTTTCTGTTTTTTAACAGGTTAACCGGGTTTTCGCCACCTTCCATATTCGGATAATCGGCATTACTGCCCCAGGTTCCGTTTTCATATTGTACTGGAATGATAGGAAGAGTTTCTACAACCATCCTTAACGGGGTTAGTCCTCCTACGGAACCGTCTACCCTGTTTTCTTCGATATGGTTGAATGTCATACCTCCACTTATTTTAAGCCATTCTTTTACCTGGCTGTCCAATACAAATCTTCCCGAATAACGCTTGAGGTAAGATTCTTTAACAATACCTTCCTGGTCCGCATAGTTCAGGAATACACCATACGAAGTATCTTCATTCCCTCCGGTAAAGGAAAGGTTATGGTTTTGAGTAACTGCTGTGCGCATAGCTTCTTTCTGCCAATCGGTATCGTACAGTGGGTTTCCATTAGCATCAAAAAGATTTCGGTCAGTCCGGTAATCCATCGGATTGGTATATTTACCTTCTGCCCAACCTGTAGGGTCGTACTTCTGTGCATTGTTGTATGAATTCATTTCCACCTGTAAAAACTCTTCGGCATTAAGCACATCAAGTCTGTTGGAAAGTTCTCCAATACTTAAGAAAGTATCATAACTTACACGCCCACCATCTTTATTTCCTCTTTTCGTAGTGATGATAATAACACCATTTGCACCCCTGGCACCGTAGATAGCAGTAGCGGAAGCATCTTTCAAGACTTCCATAGACTCAATATCATTAGGGTTTAAATAATTGATCGGACCGGCACCTATTACTCCGTCTACAACGTAAAGCGGACTGTTACTGGCGTTAATAGAGTTATTACCACGTATCCTTACATTAGTGTTACCACCGGGACGACCAGAGTTAGTGGATACGTTTACACCGGCTGCCCTACCTGCCAGGGCCTGTTCCGGGTTCGTTACCGGCGCTTCCTGTAAGGATTTGCTACTTACGGTGGATACGGATCCTGTAACATCCGATCTTCTCTGCGTTCCGTATCCGACAACTACCACTTCATCAAGAGCCTGGGTATCTTCCTGGAGCGTTACGTTTATAGAAGTTTTCCCATCTACGGAAACTTCGTTGTTTTTATAACCGATATAGCTGAACACTAATACGGCATCTTCAGGAACATCACTCAGCGTATAGTTCCCGTCAAAGTCGGTTTGGGTCCCGTTAGTCGTACCCTTTACCAAAATGTTAGCCCCGGGTAGGGGACCCATGGCATCGGATACGGTTCCGGAAACCGTAATCTGGGCCTGCACTGCTCCTACAGCACAAAACAATGCTGTGAAGAGTACAAGCTTTTTCATTAAAATTGTCTTCATAAATGCTGATTTAGTTTAGAATTAAGTTTTTTGGTTACAAACTATTGTTAAAAACACCTTTTTATTAAAAACGCTAAAACGTTTTAGCATTTCAGTAAAAAATTTAGCACCTTTTTAAATATCATTTTATGATATGGGGTGCCAGAGCAAAAAATTAACACTTTATTAGCAGGGTGCTAATTTGCGAAAAAAAATCTATCTCGCAAAAAAAGACTTATTTATTTAAGAGGTTTGTAAAGATTAAATCTCAAAATAATGGTTTTCACTTTTATATATTTACCTAAGCCTCAGTAAAACCAACTACTTTAACAGAATAACTCAATCTTATTGTAGGTAAAACCATATGGCACTCACGTTCCATCTATAACGGATAGTAAAGAAAAGCCGTCGCAGGTTTTCACCCGCGACGGACTTTCACACAACAATCTAAAACATGAAAAAATTTAGTTAAAAAGGACACGGAGTTCTTCTGGTATTTACACTTCGTAATTCTCCCAATCCATTATTTCCCCCCTTTCTTCGGGCTTAATACTCTTTTGCAACATCTTCTCATCGTAAGCCATTTTATGTTTGTCCAGGACATCCTGCGGAACTCCATCCCAAACGTTGGGGGTATTTCCCACATATCCCAGGTCCTTTATACCTATCTGACTGGTATAAAACCCGGTGGCAACCAGGTTCCTAATCCTGGAAAAGAATACCGCACCCTGTTTGAATTCCGGGGTCACTTCTTCCGGGTAGGCTATATCCTTTACAATACTTTCTCTTTCTTCTGCCGAACAGGAAATAAACTGCTTGTTATATCTAAGACCACTTTCACGATCCAGCCACATCAGCCCCCCTCGTAAAGGCACCTGGTGTTCCGGAATATCCTTAACAATAAACTCTATGAATTCCGGGACACCGGCTTCCGTTGCAGAGCCTGAAGTATCATCGGCCGGAATAATAATATCCGCCAGTATGGCGATTGTGGCCATTTCGTGTTCGGTAAAAAAGATCTTACCATTCAGCTCCGTATCCCGTGCAGCTTCTTCCGGGGTACGTCCGTAGCCTTCACCATTGTCCGTAGGCTGTGGGGCGGCTTCTTCCTTCTTTTCTTCTGCGGGCACACAGCCATGAAGCATTAACCCGGAAGCTACCCCTCCTATTACCAGTGTTTTAATTGTTGCTCTTCTGTCCATTTGTTAGTTTTTTTAGTTTGGAAGTTGATTCGTTTTGAATGATTTTTTGGTTTTTAGCGTAACTTGTTGTCTTCCATCTTTCTCATCAACTCATCAACTCATCAACTCATCAACTCATTCAAACATTCATTTTTTTCATTTCTTCCTTCAGGTAATCCGATGCTCTCCAGGCCAGTGCCAGAATAGTCCAGGTAGGATTTTTATCTGCCTGAGACACAAAAGGGCCTCCGTCTACTACAAAAAGATTAGGGACATCGTGTGCCTGGTTATACCGGTTTACTACTGATGTTTTGGGGTCATCACCCATACGGGTGGTCCCTACTTCATGAATGATCCTTCCGGGATTTTCCAGACCGTAATCGGTTTCGGCACCGGGTCTGTCTCCCAGGGCAATCCCTCCCATCGAATGGATCACCTCTTCGAAGGTATCATGCATATGCTGAGCCTGTTTCCGTTCTTCATCAGACCATTTATAATTAAATTTCAGTACCGGGATACCGTATTTATCCACTACATTATGATCGATTTCACAGAAGTTGTCTTTTCTCGGAATACTTTCTCCCCTTCCGGCCATACCGAAGGTAGCGCCGTAGAACCTGCGAAGATCGTTCTTGAAATCCGCACCGTATCCTCCTGCCTTTTTCTTCTGTCCGTCTTTTCCGGGAACCTGGCCATTCATCTTTTCCATATCAAAACCAAATCCGTAAGCAGGCATTCCCATCCCCCCCCAGTATTCGATATGATATCCCCGTGTAAACCCGAGATTTTTGCTATCGTTTAGCCACCATGGAGTATACAGGTGCATTCCGCCCACACCGTCTTCATTATAACGTTTTCTGTCCAGAAGAGATGGAATTAATCCCATTCGGGAAGCCCCGGTGGAATCGTGAAGGTATTTACCGACGAGATCACTGGAATTTGCCACCCCGTTAGGGTGTGCTGCCGATTTGGAGTTTAACAATATCCGTGCGGAACTACAGGCACTGGCAGCCATGATTACCACCTTTGCTTTTAGTTCGTATTCCTGAAGGTCTTCTTTATTTACATAAGAAATCCCGGTAGCCTTTCCTTCATCATTCGTAAGTACTTTGCGCACCATAGCGTTGACATATAGATCTACATTTCCGGTCTCCATTGCCGGGTTGACCAGCACGGAAGACGAAGAGAAATCACCATAAACGCTGCATGAACGGGAACATTGACTGCAAAAGAAACAGGCTCCCCGCTTGTTGTTCACTCTTTTAGTAAGAATGGAAAGCCTGGAAGGGATCATGGGAACGCCTACCTTTTCAGCTCCTTTTTTTATATATAATTCGTGTAACCTCGGCTTGGGAGGGGGAAGGAAGTAACCATCAGGTTCATTAGGGATGTTTTCTTTGGTACCGAATACTCCTATCATTTGGTCTACCTTGTCATAATAAGGTTTTACATCATCATAGCCGATAGGCCAGTTGTCTCCCTTACCATCAAAATCTTTTCGCTTAAAGTCCAGAGGGCCGAAACGGAGAGATATACGCCCCCAATGGTTCGTCCGCCCCCCGAGCATACGGGAACGAAACCAATCAAACTCTGTTCCGTGCTCTTTAGTGTAAGGCTCGCCATCGATCTCCCAGCCTCCATAGGCCATATCAAAATCACCGAAAGGCCTTACGGTACTGGCCCCACGCCTGGGAGATTCCCAGGGCCAGCGCAACTGCGTTCGCTGCTCCGGATTGGCAGGATCGAAATGCGGTCCCGCCTCCATCAGCGCTATTTTAAATCCGGCTTCCGAAAGTACGTGTGCCGCCATACCTCCTCCTGCTCCGGAGCCTACAATACATATATCATAGGTCTTGGTTTGTTCTTTGATCTGAAATGACATTCTCTATTTTTTACGGGTCTTCAATTAAACTGATTAGTAATTCTGCGTCTTTAATTTTTTATTATAAGCTTTTCATTCCAGCGGATCGCTTTTTACGCCCTCCCCGGTAATCTTAACGGGAAGGATAAATCCGTCATCATCAAAATGCATTTCCTCAATACAGGTTTCCCTGGAGTTCCCGTCCGTTTCGTCCAAAGGCCTTCGGTGGTAGACAATATACCAACGGTCCTTTCCGGGAACTTTAATCACCGAATGGTGCCCGGCTCCCGTAGCAACCTCCATATCCTGCTGAAGAATTTTGCCTATGCGCTTAAATGGCCCCATGGGAGAATCCGCAATAGCATAGGCCACACTATAATCCGGCCCCGTCCAGCCACCTTCGGACCACATGAAGTAATATTTTCCGTTACGGATGAACATAAACGGACCTTCAACATAATTTTCCGGAGTGATTTCCCGAAAGGTCTCTCCATTCTCAAAAGGAATAAAGCCGGTAAAGTCATCGTTAAGTTGTGCTATGTTACAATGCTTCCATCCTCCGTAAATAAGATAGTGTTTTCCGTCCGAATCCCGAAATACAAACTGGTCTATAGGTTGCGCGCCATTGTAGAATTTATCGATAAGCGGTTTTCCCAGATAATCCTTAAACGGACCTTCCGGCCCGGATGCAACCGCAACCCCGATACCGCCATACTCATCATCACTTTGTATATCATTGGCCCCAAAAAATAAAAAATACTTATCATCTTTTTCAATAATAGAAGGCGCCCAAACAGCTCTTTTCGCCCATTTCACGGAAGTCGTATCCAGTACTTTTTCATGTTTTGTCCAGTGTACCAGGTCGGGAGAAGAAAATGCGTCAAAAAAGACCTGTTTGTCGTAAGGTGCAGAGTAGGTTGGATATATCCAATACTTATTGTCAAATATAATGCCTTCCGGATCGGCATACCACCCTTCGAAAACCGGGTTGTTATTGCGAACCGGATTTTCTGCCTTGTCCTGGGCATTTACCGAAAAGCCGAAAATTAAGAATACGCTAAAAAATACTGTATATTTCAAAATCTGTTTTTTGTAGTTATACATCCCAAAAACCTTCATGCAGTAACAAAACAGAACCCATAATAACAGGTTTTTGGTATAAAAAATATGCTAAATCGATTTAGCATGTTATTGAAAAAACCAGAATTATGGGACCTTTTAATATCTCGGATTTTGTTAACAAATGAGGTCTATTGAACATTCATTGCGCTATTTTACGAAAAAAAATCTATCTGGCAAAGTACAGGTGTTTTTTTTACATAAAAACCAATAAAATACAAGTATAAATAAAAAACAGGCAAACGCATTAATTTAAAAAAATGGCAATACTCCGGGAATAACACTACTCGAAAAACAGCAGCAAGAAGAGACATGAGGGGGGTTGGGCACAAAAATATTATACGGTTTTCTTCTTTCCTGCCGTTGACTCCCTTACCATCAAACGGGCAGACAATTCAATTTCATTTCTACGGATTTCTCCCGAAGCTTCTTCCTGCATCAATTGGTACAGTACACTTTCCACCAATTTCTTTGATATTTCTTCTACCGGCTGGGTAACTGTGGTTATTGCAGGAGTATGCATCCGGAAAACCTCACTATCGTCAAAGGCTATGATACCAATATCATCAGGGATAGACAAATTCTTTTGTCTCACTGCTTTCAGTCCGCCTACCCCCAGGTAATTTGACGAAAAGAACAGACTATCTATTTCCTTATTCTCCGATAAAAATTCAGTAACGGCCTTTACAATAAAAGTTTCTGTGCTGCCATAGGGGATTCGCAGAACAAACTGTGGTAAACCGGATACTTCGATAGCGTTGACATAGCCAAGGTATCGGCCGACCATCTGGGTCTGGGTAGAATCGAGAGTCACAAAGCCTATGTTATTGTATCCCCGTTCTATGAAATGCTGAATAGCATTCCGGGTACTTTGTTCATTGTCTATTACGACATACCCGGCAGAAATACCGGCAAAATACCGGTCAAACAGCATTAGAGGCACACGGTTAGCAACCAGGTTTTCGATTTCTTTTTCGATACCTTCCGTAGGGGTTATGATATAGGCATCTACTCTTCTATCCTTAAAGGTTTTTATGAGTTCCCTCGTTTTCTCAGCATTGTTTTCCGTACTACAATAAACAATTTTATAACCGCTATTGTTTGCACCATCCTCAATAAGCCTTGCAATACTGGAGAAAAAGGGGTTGGATATATCCTCTGCCATAAAAGCTATGATCTTGGACTTTCCGTTCCTGAGGCTTCTTGCGAAATGATTGGGCCTGTAATCCACCTCCTTAACAAACTTTAACACCCGGTCTATGACCTCCTGGCTGATCCTGTTCTCTCTCGCTTTTCCGTTAAGCACCAGGGAAACTGTAGTAATGGATAGTTGAAGTTCATTTGCTATGTCCCGGATGGTTCGTTTGTTCTTCATTTTCTAATTGGTGTCGGTTAAGATTTAACCCTGCCAGTGGCAGGTGGGTCTGCAATCAGATTGCAGTACATGGGTTATATAAAAAATTATAGTCCAGATTATTGAGCTTATCAGTATCGGGGAAATGACTTAAATAATCTAACTAAAAAGCTATTTCAACACTTATTACAAAACAGAACATATTTTACATTCCTGTTATTTTTAACAAGTGCGCCACAAATATATTAAAACGAAAATTAGCAGTTTCTTCGGAAGGATAAAGAGTTCCGGACCTACATTTTCAGATAAAAATCGCGGGTAAGATTTATGTACTGTTCCGTATAGTGATGTCTTTCTTTTTCAATGATAAGCTCATCCGCTACGACTTCTCTTTCCCGGAAAGAAAATGATAAAAGCGACCTTTTAATTCCCGTTTTTCCTTTCTCTTCGGAACCTCTGACCCTGGTTATCCGGTATGCCAACAGCCCCAGCTCACCTGCCATCTCCGTAAAACTTTCTTCTTCTTTATAAGGAATGACAACATGAAAACTACCTTCTTTTGAAAGCAACAGAGACACAGACTTCAGCAATTTCTCAAAAGGAAGAGAAATCGTGGCCCGCGCTATATCCCTTTGTATATCGCCGGAAGGAACATTTTCTGTAAAAAAGGGGGGATTGGAGATTATCAGCTCGTAAGTATCCTCAGTTTCCTTTGTAAATTCGTCCAGTGAAGCATGATAGCAAAACAAACGATCGTTCCAGGGGGAATTCTCAAAATTTTCAACACACTGCTCATATGCCGCCTCATCTATCTCCAAAGCATCAATCAACTCCGCCCCGCTACGTTGCGCCAGCATCAATGCCAGAAGCCCCGTTCCGGCGCCTATATCCAGGACTGAAAAAGGATTTCCTGACACATCTGCCCATGCACCGAGAAGCACTCCATCCGTTCCGACCTTCATGGCACATTTATTCTGGGCTACGGAAAATTCTTTAAAACGAAATGGCTTATCAGACATCATTGGAAATTTAGTTCCTCCCGAAAATACCAAATCCTTTTACACAAAGGATCAATCGGAAAATCATTGAAAAAAGCCGTAACTAACTATAAATACAGGTCTATCAGTCCTTCGGGAGTGTTAACTTTAATCGTACGCTTATTACGGTCTATTTTTTCGATGAATTCATCATTCATAGGAATAAGCACTTCTTTACCCTCCCGGTCAATCAGGAAAAGGGATTGAGCCGTGCTATCGTTTACTCCTTTTACAATTCCAACTTTTCCGAAGGTTTTATCCATAACCGTAAAACCTATAATTTCATGAAAGTAGAATTTATTTCCGGAAAGTTTGGGTAATGCGGTCAACGGAAGGTAAAGTTCTGCCTTCATCAAGGCATCCGCATCTTCTTCGGTAAGAACATCTTCGAGTCGGAGTCTCAACAAATTTGACTTATGCAGGGATGATTCTTCAATAAAAAAAGGAATCAGGTCATGCCCCATGGCGATGAACACTGATTCCAGATTTTCGTACAATTCGGGCTCATCGGTATCCAGTTTTACCAATACCTCGCCCTTAAAGCTGTATTTCTTAACAATTTTTCCGAGATAGAAGCAATCTTCTTTCTTCATCCCTTCTAAATATTAACTACTCTGCAGCTTCTTTGTTTTCTTCAGCGGCTTCATCCCCGGCTTCTGCCGTAGCCTCTACTTCTTCTACCTCCTCAGGTGCAGCTTCTTCTGCAACTTCCTCTTCAGGAGCTTCTTCCTGGGTAGCTTCTGTTTTCCGCTTCTCGCTGATCTCTCTTTCCGCTTCTAATGCTTTTGCTCTAGCTTCTTCTTTAGCTTTGGACAATCCTTCGGTCTTCTCAGAAACCTTTCCGGTTTTTTCTTCCAGCCATGCTTCAAATTTAGCTTCTGCCTCTTCTTGGGTCAAAGCACCTTTCTTTACACCACCAAGTAAGTGTTTTTTGAGTAACACTCCTTTGTAAGAAAGAATTCTTTTGGCAGTTTCCGAAGGTTGAGCACCATTTTGTAACCACTTTACAGAACCGTCTACATCGAGGTCTATCTGCGCAGGGTTGGTGTTAGGGTTGTAAGTTCCCAGTTTCTCCAGAAATTTACCATCTCTTTTAGCGCGTGAGTCCGCAGCTACGATCCAATAAAAAGGCTTTCCTTTTCTACCGTGTCTTTGCAATCTTATTCTTACAGGCATAGTACATTAATTATATGGGGTTCCCGACCCCGGTTATTAATTATAAATCTCCTTCCGAAAAGGAGGGTGCAAATATAACGATTTTTTGCCGTATCCTATCCTTATAATTTATTTTCTTTTAGGTCATTACTTTTTTCAGGTGAAAAAATCTAATTTTGATCCGTCCTTCAGCAAATAACACATAAACACACAAGATCTTGAAAAAAGCAAAGATATTACATATAGACAGCAATCACCCCTTGTTATGGGAACAGCTCGAACAGACAGGTTTTGAAAACCATATGGATTATACTTCTTCCAAAGCCGAAATAGAAGAGGGTATAGACCAATACCAGGGCATTGTCATCCGAAGCCGTTTTAAGATAGACCGGGAATTTTTGGACAAAGCCGGAAAACTACAATTTATTGCCAGGGTAGGAGCAGGCCTTGAAAATATAGATTGCGACTATGCCCGGGAAAAGAACATTCATCTCATCGCCGCTCCCGAAGGCAATCGAAATGCTGTAGGCGAACAAGCGCTCGGAATGCTGCTCTCTTTGTTTAATAACCTCAACAGAGCAGATCGGGAAATCCGGGCGGGGCAATGGCTCCGGGAAGCGAATCGCGGTCATGAACTCGAAGGAAAAACCATAGGTATTATCGGTTATGGCAACATGGGAAAAGCTTTCGCCCGAAAACTAAGGGGATTTGATTGCCAGGTCATCTGTTACGACATCCTTCCGGATGTCGGCGATGAAAATGCTACGCAAGTCTCCCTGGACGAATTACAGCAGAAAGCCGACGTGGTGAGCCTGCACACCCCGCTCACTCCCTTTACGGATAAAATGGTGGACCGCAATTTTATTAATGGTTTTGCGAGACCTTTCTGGTTGATCAATACTGCCCGGGGGAAAAGTGTTATTACCAAAGATCTGACCGAAGCCCTAAAAGTTAAAAAAGTCCTCGGCGCAGGGCTGGATGTGCTTGAATATGAAAAAACTTCTTTCGAATCTCTTTTCTCCGAAGATCGTATACCCGAAGCATTTCAATACCTGTTACAAGCCGACAATGTATTGTTGTCGCCTCATGTCGCAGGATGGACTTTTGAAAGCAACATCAAACTGGCTCAAACTATCGCAGATAAAATCAAACTCTTTTATAACTGTTAACACAGATAAAATAACCAACCTCACAGACCTTCCGGAAAAGATCCTTTTTTAACAAAAAACCTCCCGGATCGCTCGTATATGAAAAATTTTCATATTTTTAACATACTATAATCAAACCGAAACCATTTTCAATCATGAGTGAAGAAAATAAAGACGAAAAAAGCTTTTCTGACAAAGCAAAAGAAATGGGCGAAGAAGCAAAGAAAACCGCTAAGGAAATAGGTGACGAGGCCAAAGAAAGTGCCAGGGAATTCAGTGACGGTGTACAAGAAGCCCTTAAAAGCCAGGAAAATAAAAAAATACTTGCAGGAGTATTGGCTATCGTGATAGGGGCTTTGGG
Organism: Sinomicrobium halophytocola; assembly: GCF_052983395.1. Taxonomy (NCBI): domain Bacteria; kingdom Pseudomonadati; phylum Bacteroidota; class Flavobacteriia; order Flavobacteriales; family Flavobacteriaceae; genus Sinomicrobium; species Sinomicrobium halophytocola. The sequence continues at coordinate 271,881 of NZ_JBRKIT010000042.1, read as the reverse complement.
AATTCACAAATTTATCCTCGGCTATAACAAAGAAGGGATCATTCAAATACTTCTTTCCTTCCTGTGCGGTCTCGGGGGCATCATAGGTCTGGTCGAAGGGATCATATACCTTACCAAGTCAGATGAAGAATTTTACAATACGTACCAGATCGGTAAAAAGCCCTGGTTCTGATATCCGGAACGGCTGATCCATGTCATTTTTCCGAACTATTACTTTTTCAACTAAGTTAAGAAGGGCAATACCCTGTAAACCATAATCTGAGAAGCTATCGGCGTATTCCGGTAGCTTCTTTTTTGATCGGAAACAGGATGCGGAATTTAAAAGATCGAAAGGTATTTGTTAGTTCACCGGTAACAGGTCTCAAAAAAACGATTGCCGATTTTCCTTTTTACACAAAGCCATTATCTTTGTCCGAAACCCTCGTATCTGTCAAAAAATGCTAGACATTAAGGATATTTCATTCCGTTTTTCGGAAAAACCAGTGCTAAATACTGTAAGTTTTCGGGCCAATCCCGGCCAGGTCATATCTGTGATCGGGGAAAGCGGTTCCGGAAAAAGCACACTTTTACGTGCCATCTACGGTCTCTATGACCTCGATGAAGGAGAAATTTACTGGAAAGACAAAAGAATACTTGGCCCTGCACATAATCTGGTTCCCGGGGAGCCCTACATGAAATATCTGGCGCAGGACTTTGACCTTATGCCCTATATATCGGTAAGGGATAATATAGGAAAGTTCCTGTCCAATTTTTACCGGGAAGAAAAATCCGAAAGAATAGATGAACTCCTGGAGATGGTAGAGCTCCGGGAATACGAAGATGTAAGACCGGGAAACCTTAGCGGGGGACAACAACAAAGGGTTGCGCTGGCCAGGGCCGTGGCTCAGAAGCCGGAAATACTGCTGCTGGACGAACCGTTCAGCCATATAGACAGTTTCCGTACCAATAAACTGCGCAGAGACCTCTTTGCCTTCATCCGGAAAAAGAATATTACCTGTATCATTGCCACTCACGACAGTGTTGACGCACTTTCGCATGCTGACAAAACATTGGTTATGAAGGAAGGCAAGGTCATTCGCCAGGACGACCCGGTGCAACTGTATCAAAACCCCGGCAATAAATACATCGCTTCTCTCTTCGGGGAAGTCAATGAAATCCCGGTAAACCTTCTCTTTCCCGGAGAAAATTATTCCGATGACAAAAGAATACTCGTATACACCCACGAATTACACCCCACCGAAGAATCCGCCCTTCGTGTACGTGTCAAGGAGTCCTATTTTGAAGGTAACCGCTACCTCATTAGGGCCCTGCACCAGGGAGCACCACTTTTCTTCGAACACCCTTACCCCATAACACCGGAGAAAACCGTATGTCTCAAAGCGGAAGAAAAGATAGTTAAAGAAAGACTAAAAGAATAAAAAGAAAACCCGCTACTCTATTCGGTAACTTATATTTGCGCCTGAAACCGGTTACGGTGGGCCGTACTAGCTAAATACCTGTTATGAAAAAAATATTGTCCTATCCGCTTTCTGCCCTGTTTTATTCGTGTTTCGGGCTATGTCTGGTTGTATTTCACGGCATCCAGTGGATATGTCTCAACCTTTTCGGGTACACTGCCCATAAGAAAAGTGTTTCCATACTGAACTTCTTTTTAGTACGTTGTACCAATATACTGGGGACTACCTACACATTCGAAAATCGTCATCTCGTACCGGAAGGTGTACCGCTTATTATCGTTGCCAACCATCAAAGCATGTACGACATCCCTCCGATCATCTGGTATATGCGGAAATTCCATCCTAAATTTATCAGTAAAAAAGAGCTTGGCAGAGGCATCCCCAGTGTTTCATTTAACCTGAGACACGGAGGTTCCGCGCTCATAGACCGCAAAGATCCGAAACAAGCGCTTCCCGCTATAAAAGCGATGGCGGAATACATTGAAAAACACAACCGGGCTACCGTTATTTTTCCGGAAGGTACACGAAGTAAAAACGGGGTCCCGAAACGCTTTTCGGAGAATGGTCTGAAAATCTTGTGCAAATATGCAACATCCGCTTATATTGTACCCTTAAGTATAAATAATTCGTGGAAAATTGTTAAAAACGGCAATTTTCCCTTAACTTTGTGTAACCGGATAACCTTCACCATACAACAACCATTTGCCATCCAAAATGTTCCTTTTAATGAAATAATAGAAAGAACGGAAAACGCAGTAAAACAAGGAATAACCATATAAATTTATTATGTCTATAAAAAACGTACGACTGGAAGTAATGCAGCTTCTGGAGAAAGATATCGATACTTTTGTGGATAAATATTTAATCCCTGTGGATACCATCTGGCAACCCAGTGACTTTTTGCCCGATTCCGAAAATGAAAATTTTCTGGAAGACGTAAAAGAGTTACGCGAACTGGCCAAGGAAATGCCATATGATTTCTGGGTAGTACTGGTGGGAGACACCATTACGGAAGAAGCACTTCCCACTTATGAATCCTGGCTGATGGATGTGGAAGGGATAGACCAGATCGGAAGAAATGGCTGGTCAAGATGGGTAAGACACTGGACAGGTGAAGAGAACCGTCACGGAGATGTACTGAATAAATACCTTTACCTTTCCGGAAGGGTTAATATGAAAGAAGTGGAACGCACTACACACCACCTTATTAATGACGGGTTTGACATTGGTACGGATACCGATCCTTATAAAAACTTCGTGTATACCAGTTTTCAGGAACTCGCCACATACATTTCACATAACCGTGTTGCCAAACTGGCGAAAAAATACGGCAACCAGAGACTCTCCAAAATGTGTAAGATCATTTCCGGAGACGAAATGCGCCATCACCAGGCCTACAGCGAATTTGTAAGGCGAATTTTTGAAGTAGACCCGAGCCAGATGATGTTGGCATTTCAGTATATGATGAAACAGAAAATAACCATGCCTGCTCATTTTTTGAGAGAATCCGGTCAGAAACTGGGAGAAGCGTGGGAACAGTTTTCGGATTCTGCACAGCGTATCGGAGTCTACACTTCTTATGATTATGTAGATATCATCCAGAAACTGATTGCCAAGTGGCAGGTCGACAAAATTACGGGGCTGACCGATGAAGCAGAAAAAGCAAGAGATTACCTGATGAAACTCCCTGCGAGAATGCTCAGAATTTCCGAAAGGATAAAAATCCCTCAGGAATCCCATATATTCAGATGGGTAGAACCCGCAACAGTAAGATAAAACAAAAACACTCATACTTTTAAGAATCCTTTCCTCAATCCGAAAGGATTTTTTTAATTTTCCATTATGAATAATCCCGATATAATTCCAAACACTATAGCTTTTGTAAAGCAGCAATTAGAAAACGCGGAGGGTGGCCACGACTGGTTCCATATTCAAAGGGTTTACAACAACACCTTGCTTATTGCGCGCCATGAAGAAGTAGACATGGTGATCGTACAACTCGGCGCCCTGCTCCATGATATTGCCGATAGTAAATTCCACAATGGTGATGAAAGTATTGGTCCCGCAATTGCCCGGTCTTTCCTCGAAGGGCAGAACGTGCCTAAGGAAATTACGGACCATGTCGTGCGGATCATTCAAAATATTTCTTTTAAAGGTAGTTACGAAACCAAAAGCTTTCGCTCCAGGGAGCTCGACGTGGTACAGGATGCCGACAGACTGGATGCCATAGGAGCTATTGGTATTGCGCGTACATTCAATTACGGCGGATTTAAGAACCGGGAATTACACAACCCGGATATCCCGCCCATACGCTACGAAACCAAGGAAGAGTATAAAAAAAGTACGGCTCCTACGATCAATCATTTCTACGAGAAACTCCTTCTTTTAAAAGATATGATGAACACGGAAACGGGCAAACGGATTGCCCTGGAAAGACACCGTTACATGGAAGGCTTCCTGGAACAGTTTTACGGAGAGTGGAATGGGGAAAAATAATTTTCACTACCTTTATTTATTATCAGGTATAACCAAATCTCCCATATATGAAAAATTTACTTATCCCTGCTTTTGCAGTTTTCTTTTTGTTTGTCGGATGTAAAGGCGAAAAAAAAGAACAGCAAAAAGATGAAAGCACTCCTAATGAAACCCAGACCTCAGCCCCGGTCGAGACCATAGACCTTTGCTTCTTATCCACCGGAAAGGACATCAAACGGGAAGATCGCGTTATCCGTGACTCGACCATATTGACGCTTCGTGTGGAACAGAAGAAAGCCCGTGGTATATTCAACTGGTTCCCCGCCGAAAAGGACGGAAGAAGCGGCACCTTCGAAGGAACCATGAAAGACGGGATCATCCTGGGAAAATACACCTTTAACCAGGAAGGAATGACCGAAACCCAGGACATCCGTATAGAGATAACCGATAATGAGGCAAAGATCACTACCAATCCCGGAAAAGAGGGAGCATTCGTTTTAACAGCTGAAAAAACAGACTGTACTCACTAAAAAAGTTTTAACTGTCCGTCTTTGTACCTTTCGTGAAGTGAAGTGTTGAGATGCGGGTAAGACGTATCTGCGAAGTACTTCCGTTTTGCTATCCGAAACAGCGTATGGATCTGCTCTGCTATTCTGCCCTCTCCTGTCATACGCTTACCGTAACGGCTGTCGTTAAGGCTCCCTCCGTGGCAATCTTCGATCTGGTGAAGTACTTTATCTGCCTTGTCCGGCATCGCTTTTCTTATCCACTCTGAAAATAGCTGTCCTATAGCTCCGTTCAGTCTTACAATGGTATGCCCGATAGAAACCGCTCCGTTATCCGCAGCGGCTTTTGCCAGCGGCAACACCTCATGGCTGTTTATCGAAGGGATTATCGGGGCGATCATTACATTCACGGGAATACCGTTTTCCGATAATTTCCGCACCGTTTCCAGCCTTTTCTTTATACTCGCTGTCCGGGGCTCCAGTATCCTCCTGGTTTCTTCAGAAAGAGAGGTTACCGATATATTGACCGCAATCAGATTATCCGCAGCCAGGTCTTTAAGAATATCCAGGTCGCGCATGACCAGGGCATTTTTAGTAATGATCCCCACCGGATGTCTGTATTTCAGGAACACCTTCAAACATTCACGGGTAATAAAGAAACGCTGTTCCGCCGGCTGGTAACAATCCGTATTTCCGGAGAGCACTACAGTATGCGCTTTCCAGTTCTTACTTCTAAGTTTTTCTTCCAGTAACTTCGGCGCGTTTTCCTTGACCAGGATACGCCTTTCAAAATCCAGTCCGGCGCTGTATCCCCAATACTCGTGGCTATTGCGTGCATAACAGTAAATACAGCCGTGTTCGCAGCCCTGGTATGGGTTCATCGAATATCCCATCCCCACATCAGGACTGTCCACCTTATTTACAATGGTCTTGGGAAATACTTTCAGATATTGTGTCTTGTTATTGTCCGCTTCATCGCCCTCCAGCCTGCAATATTCCAGGAAATCATCCCTCATTTCATGCGACATTTCCAGGAATCTGTTCTTCACATTTCCCTGTGCTCCCCTTCCTTTTATGTAGGCATCTTTTTCCATAGTTTAAATTTACAAAATAGGGATCCCTGAAAATGTTAAAGCATAAAATGATTATCAACAACAATTCTATTGCCTGAATATCAAATACATATAAAATTCAAAAGAAGTTCATCTCCGGATGGATGATTGTAAGTGGTGATAAAACGGGACAGGTTTAAAACCTGATGACAAGGGTATAAAAAAATTGTAGAATGTACTGCTCCGGTTGAATAAGCCATTGCCTTGTACATTCTACAATATATAAACAGAGGGACTGTTATCTATAACGTAACTATTCCCCTTTATTGTATTAGTTATACGCTCTTTTCCACATGGTCCATACCTACCAGCCAGGTACGCATGTCTGTCTCACGGAAAATGATGTTCCGCAGTTCCGCAACGGGAACACGTTGTTGCTCCATGGTATCCCTGTAGCGGATGGTTACCGTATCATCCTCCAGCGTCTGGTGGTCCACGGTGATACAGAACGGGGTCCCGGCGGCATCCTGCCTCCGGTAACGGCGCCCTACGGCATCCTTCTCGTCGTACTGTACCATAAAATCCCACTTCAGTTCGTCTACGATCTTACGAGCCACTTCCGGCAGTCCGTCTTTTTTCAACAGTGGAAGTATCGCCGCTTTGGTAGGGGCCAGCACAGCCGGTATTTTTAATACGGTCCTTGTAGTGCCGTTTTCCAGTTCTTCATCCTTCAGGGAATTGGAAAACACAGCCAGGAACATACGATCCAGTCCTATGGACGTTTCTACCACATAAGGCACATAACTCTCATTGAGTTCCGGATCGAAATACTGTAGTTTCTTACCGGAGAATTTTTCGTGGTTACTCAGGTCAAAATCCGTACGCGAATGAATCCCTTCCAGTTCTTTGAACCCGAACGGGAACCTGAATTCTATATCCGTAGCCGCATCTGCATAATGGGCCAGTTTTTCATGATCGTGAAAACGGTAATTGTCTTCTCCCATTCCCAGAGAAAGATGCCATTTCAATCGGTTTTCCTTCCAGGTTTCGTACCATTTCTTCTGCTCACCGGGGCGAACAAAAAACTGCATTTCCATCTGTTCGAATTCCCGCTGACGGAAAATAAACTGCCGTGCTACGATTTCGTTCCGGAAGGCTTTTCCGGTCTGTGCTATACCGAACGGGATCTTCATCCTTCCGCTTTTCTGAACGTTGAGGAAGTTTACAAAAATTCCCTGCGCTGTTTCCGGACGAAGGTACAGATCCATGGCGCTGTCCGCCGAAGCTCCCAGTTTGGTGCCAAACATCAGGTTAAACTGCTTCACGTCCGTCCAGTTCCTCGAACCCGTTTCCGGATCGGCGATTTCCAGCTCTTCTATAAGCGCCTTAACATCGGCCAGATCTTCATTTTCCAGGGATTTCCCAAGACGCTTGAGTATGGTATCGGCCTTTTCCTGGTATTCTATAACCCTTCCGTTTGTTGCCAGAAACTGTTCTTTATCGAAAGTATCACCAAAACGCTTCTGTGCCTTTGCGACTTCCTTCTCTATCTTAGCTTCAATTTTGGCAACATAATCTTCCACAAGCACATCGGCCCGGTATCGCTTTTTGGAATCCTTGTTGTCGATAAGCGGATCGTTAAAAGCATCTACGTGGCCCGAAGCTTTCCAGGTAGTAGGGTGCATAAAGATCGCAGCATCTATTCCCACAATATTTTCATGCATCTGCACCATAGCTTTCCACCAGTACTCCCGGATATTCTTCTTGAGTTCGGCCCCGTTCTGTGCATAGTCATATACTGCACTGAGTCCGTCGTATATTTCACTCGAAGGGAATATATAGCCGTATTCCTTTGCGTGAGCTATTACCTTCTTAAAATGTTCGTCTTGATTTGCCATAGCGCAAAAATAGAATTTTTAACTGCAAAAAATAAGACATTCCGACCGAAAAAAGAGGGTTTTGCCATTATTTTTTGTTACAAACCTTATGCTTCTGCATATTGCACAAAATACTGCTTTCATATTACTGTCAGGGCAAACACATCATAAAATTATAAATAGTCAAGGTTGCAGGTTACCAGTTGCCGTTCTGAGTGGGGCCGAAAGGCACCTGGTCTCCCGGTCATCCTTACAATCTCTGTCCTCTCATTTCCCAAGCTCCTTTAACTCATGGTCACATTCTCACATTATCAGATACTATGTACATGATGCGTTTGCCCTGACATTACCATCTGTTCGTGCATATTTCCCCGGTAATGCCTAAATTTGAAAAAACCAGGTCCTTAAAATGATATTTCCTCTCCGCATTGTAAGTGATATATACAACCTGCTCTTTCCGGAAATGTGCCCGGGTTGTTCTGTCCGTTTATCCCCCGGCGAACGTATTATATGTACGGCATGCAGACACCAGCTCCCGGTAACGGAATATCACCGTACCCGCGAAAACCCGGTAGAAAAAATATTTTACGGCAGGGTAAAAATAGAATTTGCCACAGCATTTTTACTGTTCCGTAAAAAAGGGGTTACACAGCAGTTGATACATCATCTGAAATATAAAGGCCATTCGGAAATAGGGACGTTTTTGGGAAAGTGGTACGGAACCTGTCTATTGGAAACCGATCTGTCAAACAAGGTAGATATGGTCATTCCGGTACCCCTACACCCTAAAAAACAGCGGAAAAGAGGGTATAACCAGGTTTCTGCCTTTGCAAAATGTATTGCCCAAGCCCTGCAAGTGGAATACAGGGAAGATATTCTTGTTAAAACAACCAATGCAAAAGCACAGACATTTAAAACCCGGCTTGCACGCTGGAAGGAAAGTGAAAGCATCTTCGATATACGGCAAGGCATGCCTTCTGTCCCCTGTCATATATTACTGGTCGATGATGTCATAACCACGGGGTCAACACTGGAACGTTGCACCCGAACCCTGCAAAAACACGGGAATGTTAAAGTAAGTATTGCTACCATGGCTATTACCGTATAATTTTTAAAAATAATCGTTACTTTGTCAGGCGATAAACAAGTTTGTTTACATGAGACAAAAGGCTATAAATACCGGGCTGTTCCTATGCATTTTTCTTACCCTTCTGAATTGTGCCAAACGTGGTTCCCCCACCGGCGGAGAGAAGGATATAACACCTCCGAAAATGGTATCGGCGGAACCGGATACATCCAGCACCAATTTCAAAGCGAAAAGGATACGTATCTATTTTGACGAATACATTAAACTGAAGGATATTCAGAAGCAGCTTATCGTATCCCCGCCTATGAAAACCACACCGCAGATCATGCCACAGGGGAGCGCCAGTAAATATATAGATATTAAAATAAGTGATACCCTGAGAGAAAATACTACCTATGTGTTTAATTTCGGGCAGAGTATCGTAGACAATAACGAGGAGAACCCGTATTCCTTTTTCAAATACGTATTTTCCACAGGGGACTATGTGGACTCCCTTACCGTAAACGGATATATAACAGACGCTATTCAGAAAAAACCGGACGACTTCGTATCCGTAATGCTCTATGAAATAGATTCGACATATACCGATTCCATTGTTTACAAACAGGTTCCCACTTATATCACCAATACCCTGGACAGTTCCAGTACATTCCAGATCACCAACATTAAGGCGGGGAAATATATGTTGATAGGGTTAAAGGATAATTCCAGCACCAATACGTATGTGCCTAAAACGGATAAAATTGCCTTTATTAAAGATTTTATCGACGTCCCTACCGATTCGGTGTACCGACTGAATTTATTCGAGGACAATTCATACTACCGGGCTGCCAGGCCGGTACTCGCTGCCAAGAACAGGATCATTTTCGGGTATGAAGGTACGGCAGATGCGGACAGCATTGCCATAGACATGCTCTATCCGGAGCCTCCTGCAGATTACAAGTACAGGATTATAAAGGACAAAGAAAAAGACACCCTGCATTACTGGTTTACCCCTGTTGAGGCAGATTCCCTTATTTTTAAGGTAACAAACCCACGTGTCATGGTCCGGGATACTTTTACGGTAAAAATAAAAGAATTATATAACGATACCCTTACCCTCGCTCCGGCACAAAAAGGAAGTTTGTCTTTCAAAGAACCTTTTTCCATAGGCGCCAATACCCCTATCAACGCTGTGACCATGGAAAAAATTTCCATTCTTAACAAAGATTCTGTGGCAGTTGACTTCACATCGGAGATCGATGAAAAAGAAAACCTTGTCCGGCTGAAATGGGAAACACTCCCCAATGAGAAATACCAGGTAACCATGCTGCCGGGCGCTATAGATGATTTTTTCGGGGAAACCAATGATACCCTGGGTTACAATCTGAGCACCAAAAGCTTTGCCGATTATGGAAACCTGCGCATGATCCTGAGTAATGTCGATTCTTTTCCGATTCTTCTTCAACTTACGACGGAAAAAGGTGAAGTTAAAGACGAAATTTATGCCCAAGAGGCAAAAAGCTATTACGATTTCAACTATCTCGACCCGGGAAAATATCTTCTTCGGGTGATTTATGACGATAATGGCAACGGAAAATGGGATACGGGTGATTACCTGGAGAAAAGACAGCCGGAAAGGGTAAGTCACTTCCCCGGTGTCCTGGACATAAAAGCGAACTGGGAGATCGAACAAGACTTTATTCTCAGGAACCCTGCGCCGCCGGAACCGGAAAAAGACAGTATTCCGGCCAATATCGAAGAATAATGTCCCGGATTTTCTTCGCAGAACAAAAGGATATCAAAGAAGTTTGAATTCATCCCTGTCATCCAGAAAACGAAGTTTATCCCGATAGTATGTTATTTTTTCCTTATCCGGTGTAGCATATACTGTTTCCTCATTTTCGGAAAATACCATCTGCTCCCCGAGTACATCATATACGGCGGAATGCCCCGGGTATTTATGCCCGTTGTGGTCTTCGCCCACCCGGTTCACGCCGATACAGTAGCACAGGTTCTCTACGGCTCTTGCTTTCAGGAGTATGTCCCAGGAACTTATCCGCGGGGAAGGCCAGTTGGCAACGAACAGAAGCATGTCAAAGTTCTCCGTGTTTCTCGCCCATACCGGAAAACGCAGGTCGTAACATACAAGCGGACAGATCTTCCATCCTTTATACGATACGATAAGTCGTTCAGTACCAATATCGTATACATCATTTTCCCCGGCCAGGGTAAAAGCATGTTTTTTATCGTAATGCTCCACCTTTCCGTCCGGATGAACAAATAACAAACGGTTATAATATTTCCCCTGTTCTTCGATGACAACACTTCCCGTTATCGCTACGTCATTTTCTTTCGCTGCTTCCCGCATCCATATCATAGTTTCACCTTCCATACTTTCGGCAACCGCTTCCGGCTTCATGGTAAACCCGGAGGTAAACATTTCCGGAAGCACCACCAGGTCGGTATCCCGTTGAAGTTCGTCTATTTTTTTTCGCAATACCGTTCTGTTTATATGGGGATTTTCCCAGACAAGAGCGGTTTGTATAAGTGCGGTTTTTAATTCCTTACTCATTATTTCATTCATTTTTTAATCGAGTCATCAAGCAAATTTACTCACTAAATGAAACTTGAAATACCCTCTGAGCTATCAGGATGCTTCGAGGTAGTTGTCTACAGTAATCTTTTGTCCCAATGATAATCTTCCGTGTCTTTCAGGATCACTTTGTCAAAATCGGGATGACGGGTATTAATTATATAATTATACTCTCCTCTCACCAAAACGGAAGGGACTTTTAATACCAACGATATCTGCTTCACGTACCAATCACTTCCCTTTTTTTGAAGATTCGCATAATTAGCGATGCTTTTCCAGTTTTGGGATAATTTTCCCGGATTTATTTCTTCATAATATTTTTTTTCATCGGGAAGCGTAATAGTCATAAGTTTATATGTAGCCCTGTTCATAATGGAATTCCTATGAACAACCAATTCCAATACGGCCAGTGCCCTGCTTTCCGCACAGTAAATAACGTATTCATTTTCCTTGTTCCACCTGTTTGCGGCACCCGAAGCCTTAAGAGAAAAAGCATATTTTGCCATTGAAATCCTGAAAACCTCCATATTCATCAAACATTGTCTCCATACTCCATTGCCGTCAGCCTACTGTCTATCAACCTGATACCGCTAATCGTATTAAGAAAACCAAGAGGTTTCCTGTTTTCCAGAAAGACATTGGGCATTTCCAGCCAACGATTAAAGTCCTGTGAACTTCCAAAAACTTCTGCCCCATGTTTTACTAATGACAAAAGCATTACGATATGCTCTTTGATATCAATCCTCACATTAGCCGCATCTTTACGGTACTTGATAAAAGTTTTGGGAGCAATATTGAGTATCCCGGACAGTACTTCATCACTAACACCTATCTTGGATTTTAGTATTGTAATATGTAAAGGAGAAAAAGGCTTTTCAGACAAATACGTCACCATCCAGGCTGCTTCTATTTCACTGGGGATTTTCCGGAACAATTTTTCTTCAGTAACCATACCCGACCCTGTTTCGGTAAAAATACCATTCATGATAAGTAAAATTACATATTTTTATCCATTTAATAAAATATCCGTTCTGATATTCATATGTTTTAACGCACTCCCAACCCGCTTACATCATCTGTCGGGTATTCTTCCCATTCGTTTTCATCATAGGATGTATTGGGCTTTATAACTTCTGCTTTTCTTCGAAATGTTTTGTCCATTCCCCAGTTCTCATCTCCGGGAATGCCTATATGGTCTATAATTATCCCGTTTTTCATGAGCACTACCTGGTCATTTCCATTAAAGCCGAGTGCCCGGCTATTTACATCTGCTACTTCTCCATTATACAAGGTTTCATCATATTGAGTATGTGCATAGACCAACACCTCACCGGGATGAATTATACCTGCGAGTCCTATTGTATAGTTTTCAAAATCCCCATCCCCGTTAAAATCCCTTGCCAAAACATAACCATCCATGTCAATATCCACATCTGTAGCATTATAGATCTCTATGAATTTATTATATGAAGACCCTTCCACATACTCTGTGATCATCAGGTTTGTTCCACCGAGACAATCTTCATAGGGTTCTGTAAAATCAATATCATCCGGGTTTCCGGGTACCAGGCAATATTCATCCTCATATACGGAGACAATTCCCGTGATACTTCCTTTCCCATCATTTACCGTTTCTCCCGAAAAAGAAGCTGCTTCCCTGGTAAATACTTTTGCGGCATCAGTACAATCCGTGATTATCTGTATCCCGGAATAAATCACTCCCAGGGTTTCGAACTGCACGTTATCCATCCTCACAAGCCTGCTTTCATAGGCTTTAAGATCATCGGAAAGCATAATATTTTCCGGTTCCGGAAGATGTCCGGGTTCTGCGGATACTATATTTTCCAACGGAATGTTCTTTATATAAAGCAGCCCATTAGTCTTTTCCAGGGATGCAGCAGCAACGGATAGTTCTACCTTGTCTCCCGGGTTCAACGTGTGCCCCGAGGTGAAAGAACAGACAATTCCGGCAGTGTCATCCTCTATTACGGCATTAACTTCATCCGTATTTCCGGCTTCCCGGTCAGATATGACCGTCGCTGTGATCTTTATGTTTTCGGATATCTCCACAGTCTTTCCGTCATACATATCCCTGACATAGGCAATGGTAGCATCGGCCCCGGTGAGGTCACACGAATATACAATACCTCCGCACCGTTCGCCATTAAAGTCCAGATCGTCCATATCGCGGATGGTAAGCTGATATTTATTACTGTATTTTCCGAGTACCGCAGTTATCGTTCCGTTACCGAGAGGCAGTGTTTCCGACTGGAAATCGGCATAACCGCTGTTTCGCAATACAATTTCTTCTCCGTTACAGTTCCTGAGTATACGGTCCGTTCCGCTTTCTCCGGCAACCGCATATGGCTGGCACATGCCTTCCGGGCTCACTTCCATCCCCGGAAGTCTCACCAGGGTATTTATCATCTTATCATCCAATTCACTCACCGAAGTCATTTCTGGAATAATGTCTTTGGTATCTTCACAGGAAACAAAAATATGATCGTGAACTTTGGAAGCGGGCAATCTGCCTACGGACAAGGTCCCTCCCGCATTGGCAAACACCCCGCCAACTTTCAGCACTCCCTGGCTTTTACCCAGGTACAACCCCTTTAACCGAATACGTATTTTTTTTCCTGTGGAATATAAAAGGTGGTAATCCCTTAAATCCAGATCGATCTGAAATCCCTCCTGCGGATGCTCAGGCCTGTCCTGGATATGCAGGGTTCCGTAAAAATTACCTGTCTTATCACTGGAAATAACATAGCCTTCTATCACAAGGTCTTCATGTATAAGCATTACCTCATCTTCATACAGTTGCTTGACTTCTGCAAACGTAATATTGGGCTCCAATTCTTTTTCTTCGCACCCTGTTGCCGGGGTATCGTAGGTACTATTCACACAGGCCCATTGTAGAACCATAAGTACTATTACCGCATGTTTTTTTACCCTTTCCATATTAGAAACTGACTGCCAGGTTTATAAAATAAGTTCGCCCGAAACCATACCAGTACTTTGGCCCGAACGAAGGGACTCCTCTAGCCATATCGGATGACAATTGCCCGAAGTTACCATTGCGGCTTTGTTCATATCCTCCTGTCCGGTACACGGTATCAAATACATTATTCACACTGACAAAAAGCCCTATATACGTGCCATTTATCAGCCAGGATTTCCCCCCGGTAAGGTTCAGAAGGTAAAAATCATCCGGTTTTTCCTGTTTAAGCAGGGCAGACACTGCTTCATCCGTAGCATCGGGAAAGCGCTCCCCGGTTTCGGGGTTCACATAAAAACTGTCAGTCCGGGTTATTTTGGATATATCCACATAGCTATCCGCCAGGTAATTTGCGGTCATCCCCACCCACCAGTAGTCCGGGTCCCTGTACTCTATTCCCAGGGAGTATGCCTGTTGCGGCCCTGTAGCCAGCCTGTAACCCTTTATCGATGCCTTGCCAATATCCAGGAACCCATCGGGATTTATAAGGTCTTCTTCTCTTCCCGAGGTATCAAAATTAATGGCCACATCAGCATTATCAGCATAGGTGAATTTCCCATAGGCCCCGACTGCCGTAAGCTTTACTTCCGGGGATACCTGGTAAGACACCCCCAGTTCACCACCTACATGACGTTTTTGTATGCCGCTGACCGTTTCCTGTACAAAGTCACTACCTACACCGGCATCCACATAAAAGAAATTCACATCGGTAACATCTTCGAAACCGGTGTAATAGCCACTCAGTTTTGCCGTAAGCCCGGGTAAACGAAGAAGATAGGAAATTTCGCCGCTAATAATCGTTTCCGTGGTAATATCCTTTACCGATTCATTATTCTCTCTCGGGTTCACAAAAGAATTTTGTAACAGGGGCGCCCTGGAAATATACCCTCCACGAATACTCAAGGCATGTCTTCCGGTTATATGATACAGTCCCCCGGCCTTTATGCCGTATTCCGAAAATTTAAGGATATCGCTTTTCCCGAAAGAATTATCCGCGAAACGCTCATTTAAAAAATGGCCTTCTCTCTGGTAACCGGTATATCCGAAATTCGCAGCAACAAACGCATTCCATTTTTTTCGCTCGGCCCGGAGTTGTACAAAACCCTGTGCCTGTTGCGCGTATATACTATAATTGTAATTAAATGTATCTCCTTTATATTTTAAAGCTTCACCGTTAACATCGTTCCTGGTGTCGGTAAAAGGGTCTTCGTCTTCATGAAAATCCCCTCCCAGAAGGTCACTTATACTTGCATAGTTTTCCGATGTCGATGTTTTATAGACACCCCCGGCATTTACAGTGACCGAGCCGCCCAGGCGAACAAGTGCAGAAGTATGGAACGTAAGTGTCGTTTCATCCGAATTGTCGTCATAAAGTATATATGCACTTTTTCCTGCCTGCGACGGATTGCTGTTTATCCGGTATAAAGCGCCCCAGTCTATCTGGGGGTTTTCATAAAATCCTTCCCTCGCCAGGGCGGCGTTTTCAAAGTTGGCGCCGGACGGACTATTAATGTAAAAGCCGGGCAAATACCGGTAATAAACCGGGTCCGGATTCGGGGCATTGTAATACCCCAACCTGCTTCTTCCGTAAGCACCGGACTGCCAGGAAGCTCCTGCCGAAAACCGAAAACTGTCGCTTTCGTGGAAATAGGAAAGCAATGCCACCGGTTCCTCTATGCTTCTTTCCCTGGAATTACGGATATCACCATCCTGCATTCCCCAATACGGATTGTATTTTCTTCCGGCCATATCAAACACTTCCCCGGTTATCGCCGCCGAACCTCCTCTCCGGTTCGGTGCATATATCCCGGAAACCTGAATACTGTTCTTCTCATTGAAACGGTATTCTACCGCACCGAAAAAAGACCAGGCATCATAAAGGGTACCATCCATATACGCTTCTCCGGCCCATCGCCTGGAAGTGGATAAGGTATATGCCAAACCATTCTCCTGCATACCCGAACTATATGTAGCCATAAGCCTGCCATTGTAAAACCTGTTGGATGCAGAGGACGATATCCGGAAACCGGGCCTGTATTCCGATGCCCTTATAATGATATTGGTACTACCCAGAACTCCGCCGAAATGATACGGGGAAGGGGACAACCCGAAGGAGAGTTCCTGGCTCCTGGTCACATCATTCAGACCGCCCCAGTTATTCCATTGCGGTCTGCCGTTGAACATCTTATTCATGGGAATCCCGTTGAGCATCACCACTCCTTCCCTGGAATCATATCCCCTTACTTTAAAAAAAGCCTGGCTAAAATCGAAAGCGGCCCTTTGCAGGTATATGTCTCTCGTAGCCTGTAATATGCCGGATGCCACATCTGCCCCGCTTTCATCATCAGCCAGTTCGTTATCTGTTATAATCGCAAGGGTTTCCGACATTTCCCCGGAAATATCCTGTTCCAGGAATATATCGCCGATATCCACATCTTCGTTCTTGGTCACATCCAGTGGAAAAGCCCTGGAAAGATATCCGTCCGCACTGATATGGAGTGAAAAGTTCCCCGGGGATATCCCGCCGAAGACAAACGTCCCGTCCGTTCCGCTACGCTGCCTGTGTGCGGTTCCTTGAATACGGACGTGAATGCCTTTCAGCGGGACCCGGGTACGATAGTCCAATATCCTTCCCTTGACACGGGAAAGCGTCTGGCCAAAGCTGCAATGTATATATGGTAATAAAAACAGTAAGAGTAGTTTTTGTTTCATATTCTGGTTTTTTAGTTGGAGCACAGGCTTTCAATACATTATACTATGCCCGCTATTAAATTCTACACCACAAAATGAAAGGAGTCCCAATTTTTCGTGATAAATTTTTTCTATAATATCCGTAAGCACCAAAAACACTGTACTTCAGCAAGTTTCATTTTTTTTAAGCCTTTACGGCTACAGATACTTTTTCTATCTTTCTCCCGGTAATTGTATTCATCCTATTCACATTTCATTATGACAAAACCCGTACTTCTTCTACTGTTTGTCTTAGTATTTTCTCTGCGGATGGTTTCCGCACAGAAAAAGTACTCCGTAAAAACCATCGCTTTCTATAATGCGGAAAACCTCTTTGATACGATTCAAAGTTCCGATACGGATGCTGACAGAACCCCTTCCGGAGCCTACAAATGGACTTCAGGGCGTTATGCGGATAAAATATCCAAACTGGCCCGGGTGATTTCGGAAATCGGGGAAGAAGTTACCGGAACCGCCCCGGATGTCATTGGCCTGGCAGAGGTAGAGAACGGGAACGTACTGCGCGATCTGGTCAGCGATAGTGCCCTCGGCAGATATAATTACGGGATCATACATTTCAACTCCCCGGACCATCGCGGCATAGATGTCGCTTTACTGTACAGGAAAAGTACTTTTACGCCTATCGGCTTTAGCAATATTCCACTAAAAATATACAACGAGGAAGGTTACAGAATATACACCAGGGACCAGCTCCTGGTCAGCGGTATTCTGGACGATGAACCCGTCCATTTTATAGTCAATCACTGGCCTTCCCGCTACGGGGGAGAAAAGAAGAGCAGACCAAACCGGCTAGCGGCAGCCGAACTCAATAAAAAGATCATAGATTCCCTTCTTACTGTAAACCCTTCTGCAAAAATTATCAGTATGGGCGACCTCAACGACGACCCTACCGATCCGAGCCTGAAAAAAATACTGAAAACCAGAAAAAAAAAGGCAGGAGTAAAAGACGGGGAACTTTTCAACCCGATGGAAGAAATGGCACAAAAAGGCATGGGTACCCTTGCTCACCGGGATCAATGGCATTTGTTCGACCAGATATTCTTTACGGGCGAGCTCCTTAAAAAGGATAAATCGTCTTATCGCTACTGGAAAGCGGGAATCTACAACAAACATTATCTGCTCACACCGACAGGCCCTTATAAAGGCTATCCGTTGAGGAGTTATGCCAATGGAAGTTATTCGGGTGGATACAGTGATCACTTCCCTGTGTACATATATCTCGTAAAACAGATACAGTAAAGATATTTCAACAAAACAGCCTGCCTCCGGACTACTTTCACCGGTTACATTTCTCACTTTTCAAAACAGAAAAACAACACTTTCTTAACACTAAGCGTTGCATAATATCTTCGCATTTAATATCTTGCAGGCTCTATATAGTTAGATATTTGATTTGGTATTTTTAGTAATTAACCTTAATTCTTTAAATTTTAAGTATTATGTCATTTAAAGCAACTTTATCTGTTGGCGGCAAGAAAGTCAACATTTTGAATGCCAATTATGACCTGGCACAAGAGGTAGATGCTACCGGACGCCCTTCTTCAATAACCCGTGGGGGACGTATTAATCTCACTGTAGAATCTACCGGAGATTCCTTTTTCCTGGAGTGGATGACCAACAACTTCGAGCGTAAGAACGGAGTAATCACTTACATTAAACGCGATACGGATGCCAAACTACGTGAAGTGAACTTCACCGAAGGCTATCTCGTTAAATACCGGGAGAATTTTGACCATAACGGCGATAATCCTCTCACGGAAACTTTCACCATATCGTGCCGTGTCATCGCCAGTGGCGGCGGAGAGCACATCAACGAATGGGTATAGTATTTAATTTCTCATTTGATATTGTAATAAGCGAACCGATCAAATATTACTATCAAAGGGAGTCCGTGTGACTCCCTTTATTTCCTTAAATACCCTGTAGAAAAAATTGTATCCCATGTAATAACCCAATAGCTTATGTCTTTTTTAGCCAAGTTCGAAATCGATGAAATGTCTTATAACGTTCTGGAATATGACATCCGGGTAGAAAAGGGTACGGACCACAACGGAAAGCCCTCTACTAATGCCAAAGGCGGTGAAATCCGCCTGGTACTGGAAACCGATATGAAAGATAGTTTTTCCGACTGGGTAATCAGCAACTCCCAAACCAAAGACGGAAAACTGATCTTTTACAAACGGGATGGTATGAGCCGTATGCGTACTACTTCCTTTAAAAAAGGATACTGTATCCGTTATCACGAAAAATTCCGGGCTATAGGTGACGAACCCATGACTACGGAAATTGTTATATCCGCCAAGGAAATAAACATCGGTAACACTTCTTACACTAAAAAGTGGCCGATGCAGGCATAAGGAACATTCCCGGATTTCCTTAAAAACATATGCCCCGGGAAAGCGTATTCCCGGAGCTTTTAGTTTATTTCCATGCGCCGGAGATCAGTGCGAGTGCTCCGTCTCTCCTTTTTTCATCTCCGCAAGCAGGTAATAGGCGCCTTCCGTTACCACTTCGGCCTTTCCGGGAATGGTGTCCAAAGGCTTTATCTCTATCCAGCCTTCCATCGTACCTCCTGTTATGATTTCCATCCTGGTAAAAGCCCATTTTTCCTGCCCGGCATCCTTAACTTTATCCTCTTCTATATCTCCCGTACTTTCTTTTTTGATAAAAATGTATTTTTTGCCTTCATCTTCCACTACAGCTAGTTCCGGCAAGGCAATCGTTTTCATGTTTTCCACAGCTATCAATCCTTCTACGAACATTCCGGGAACAAACGGTTCTTTGTCGCCTTCCAGGCTGGCATGCATCCGTACCGCCCTGATCGTGCTTTCGTAATTTTTGCCTATTTCCGTGATCTTCCCTGTCACAGGCCTGTCCCTGTCATTGGCAATATACAGGGTTACTTTCTGTCCTTCCTTCACCTTATTCAGGTCCTTTTCATACACCAGCAGATCGGCATGAATGTTTTCCTTGTCCATGATACGGAAAAGCTGGCTTCCGGTAGTGATCCGCTGTCCTATGGTCACTCCTATTTCCCTGACGTA
Source organism: Sinomicrobium halophytocola (assembly GCF_052983395.1). Lineage (NCBI taxonomy): Bacteria > Pseudomonadati > Bacteroidota > Flavobacteriia > Flavobacteriales > Flavobacteriaceae > Sinomicrobium > Sinomicrobium halophytocola. The sequence goes on along the minus strand of NZ_JBRKIT010000042.1, from coordinate 252,062 downwards.
ACCTTTTATCGGGGAAACAACCGGAAGGGCATCGTAAGTTCTTCCGTTTATAATGGCGTTGGGATTTACCCGAAGTAACCGCAATTTGGCCTTCGTACTTTCCAGCCTGGCCGTAACCGATTTATAATCGGAAGTGATGCGTTGGTAATTTTTTCCCGAAGCCACTTTATTCTCATAAAGTTTCTTCTGCCGGTCAAATTCCTGACTGAGATATTCATATTCGCTCTGTAATTCCCTCAGATTGGCCTGCAGGTCGATAAATGCGGGGTCTTCGATATAAGCAAGTACCTGTCCTTTTTTTACTTTTTTGCCTGGTTTTACCAGTATACGGCTTATATTTCCGTCCATAAAAGAGCCCACTGTTGCTTCATCTTCCGGGTACAATTCCAGTTCGCCTGTAACCCTTATGGTTCCGTCCAGGTTAACTGCGGTAAGATCCCCCAGTTTCAAGTTTATGGCTTCCCGTTGCTCCCCGGTGAGGGTCACCGTATTTTCTTCAGTATGGTCCTGCCGGTCCTGTTCTTCCGCAATTGTTATTTTCCGGGCTTCAGATCTCCTATCGGCTTCCTTGTTTTTAGTCTTGCCACAGGCGGCAAATAAAAGGACCGTGGCGATAAACATTATTATTCGAATTGTTTTCATTGTTTTTCTTTTTATATTTTTGGGACACAGTGTGATTGAGATACACGGCCGTGTGTCTTTACTTTATATTTTTCCCGGGTTAATTATCGACTATGGTACCGGGTTCTAAAAGGTATTTAAGCTGTATTACGGTCATATTGTATTCGCACAGGCGGTCCAGGTAAACATTCTGGACCTCCTTGGCATTATTCAGGTTCTGAATAAAAGACACGTAATCGATCTCTCCTTCACGATAGCTCAGATCTGCCGCGGCAATCTGCTCAAGTGCCAGTGGCAATAGCTGTTCCCGGTACAGTTTTACCGTGGCGTTAAGCTTATCGTAATCGTTCAACATGGTACGCACCCGGGTTTGCAGGTTTATCTGCTGTTGTGCCGTTTGCTCCTTTGCCATTTCCACCTGTACCTTTGCCGCTTTGGCCTGTGCGTTCCGGTTCCAGAAAAACAACGGTACGGACACACCGAGATTCCAGGAATAAAATCCACTTTGCCCTGCTATTTCCTGCCAGCCATAAGAAGCGTTTAATTTGGGCAAAAAATCTGCCTTTTCCGTACGCCACAGGGATTTCCGGGTCTCCGTCTCCAATTGTGCAAGTTGCATAACCGGATGTTCCTTTACCTTTTCTTTCCATACTTCCTGCATTCCTTCCTGTTCTATAAACAAAGCAGCGGCATCTTCCACTTCAAAAGGGGTTTCTTTTAGTATCCAGCGGTTTAAGGTATTCAGCCCTTTTTTATAGTCATTTTCCGCTTCAATTTTCCTCGCTGCTATTGCCCCGTATTGTCCTTCCGCTGCCAGGAGTTCCAGTTTTGTGGTCGCTTCCGTTTCGTAACGCAATCTTGCCGCCTTTAAAAAATCGCTGTAAATACTGTCCAGCTGTACGGCAAGTCTGAGTTTTTCCCGGGCATTTACCGCATTGTAATAGGCGCTGTATACTTCCATGGCCATATTAAGCCGCACCACATTAAGTCGCCCGGTCTCTTCTGTCACACGGGCTTTAGTAAGCGCTGATTTTGCGATGGTACCAAAAACATCGATATTACTTTGCCCTATCGTCAGTGTGTTCCGTACCCTATCTGCTCCCCCGTATTCTTCGCCGCCGGTACTGATGCTGGTCTGCCCGGGATCAAAAGCCGTAGCCCGCAGCGCTTTTTTCTGCTCCACAGACAGTTCTGCCTGTTTTATTCCCGGATGTTCTTCCAGGGCTCTGGAAAGTGCCTCTTTTAGCGAAACAATTTCCTGCGACTGTTGTGCTCGCATAGTTCCGGGAAGCAAAAGCAACAGCAGTAATCCCAGTCCGGGCAAAACATTTCTGTTCTTCATTGGATTTTTTTCTTTTTTTACTTTTCTGTTTTCTATGATATAATAGAGAATAGGCACCACAATAAGTGTAAGCAGTGTAGCTGTAGCCAATCCTCCTATAACCACGGTTGCCAGGGGACGTTGTACTTCTGCGCCCGCGGAGGCAGAAACAGCCATCGGAAAGAAACCGAGCACGTCGGTCAGCGCCGTGAGGATTATGGGCCGCAAACGTTCTTTTGTCCCCAGGAGGATACGCTCTTTTATATCAGACACTCCTTCTTCTTTAAGGCTATTGAAGCGGCTTATCAGTACCAATCCGTTGAGTACGGCAACACCGAAGAGCACGATAAATCCTACCCCGGCAGATATGCTGAAAGGCATTCCCCGTATCCATAGGGAAAGTATTCCCCCTATCGCGGCCAATGGCACTGCCATATAGATCATAACGGTCTGCGACAGGGACTTCAGGGCAAAATAGAGCAGGATAAATATCATGGCCAGTGCAATGGGTACAACAATGGCAAGCCGGTCCTTAGCCCTTTGAAGGTTTTCAAAAGCGCCCCCGTATTTGATGTAATATCCCGCCGGGAGATCCAGTTCCGCTTCCATCTTTCCCTGAATTTCTTCTACCAGCGATTGCACGTCCCTGCCCCTTACGTTAACACCTACCGATACTCTGCGGGATGTATTGTCGCGGCTTATCTGCATAGGGCCGGGCTTAAAATCTATTTTTGCCACTTCCTGTATTGGTATCTGTCCTCCTTCCGGAAGGTCCACATAAAGGTTCCGGAGATTTCCAATATCTTTCCGGAACAGTTCATCGAACCGCAGTACCAGGTCAAAACGCCGCTCCCCTTCAAAGACAACCCCTGCCTTACGCCCTGCGAATGCTGTACTGATATAGGTATTCAGCTTTTCTATGGTAAGTCCGTATTTGGCCATGTTCTGCCGGTTATAGCTCACCGTCATCTGGGGGAGTCCGGATGTGGCTTCGGGCCGTACATCACCTACACCGTCAACACTCCGGATAATACGCGCCATCTGCTCCGCCTTTTCCGCAAGCACTCCCAGGTCCTCTCCGTATAGTTTAATGGCTATATCCTCCCTCACTCCCGTAAGAAGTTCATTGAACCTCAATTCCACAGGTTGGGTAAACACGGTGTTTATCCCAGGGATAACCTCTATGGCCTCTTTTATTTTTTCTATGAGCTCCTCCCTGGTCTCTACCGTTGTCCATTTGGATTTATCTTTTTCCAGGGTAAGGATACAATCGGCAATATCCATAGGCATGGGATCGGTGGGTATATCGGCAACCCCTATACGCGAAACCATGGTTTTTACTTCGGGGAAAGAGGTCACTATTTTCTCTACTTTGGTCGTTGCGGATATACTTTCGGACAAGGAGCTGCCCGGACGGAGCAAAACCTGCATGGCCATATCACCTTCATCCAGCCTGGGCAGGAATTCCCCTCCCATGCGGCTGAAAACAAAAACGGATAACCCGAGAAGCACTATCGAAAAGATGATCACGGCCTTCCCGCCCTTAAGTGCCTTTATCAATACGGGACGGTATGCATCCTGGCAGAAATTAATAATCCTGTCTCCCGTATTCTTAATAACCCGTTCAAAGCGGTAAAACCTCGTATTCCCTTTCGATGGTTTCAGAAATAATGCCGACATGGCAGGCACGTAGGTAAGGCACAGTACTATAGCCCCGATCATGGCAAACCCGAAAGTATAGGCCATAGGCTGGAACATCTTACCTTCTACCCCGGTGAGGAATAAAATAGGGGCAAAAACGATAAGGATGATCAGCTGCCCGAAAAAAGCGGAATTCATCATCTGGCTGCCGGATTCGTATGCAATGGTATCCATTTCCCGCCCGGTCAGCGATTTTGTTTTATTACCAAGCCTTTTTTCTATGAAGTGCACCGCCCCTTCAACTATAATCACCGCCCCGTCCACGATGATACCAAAATCGATTGCTCCTAACGACATCAGGTTGGCCCAGACCCCGAATACTTTCATCAGGATAAGAGCTACAAAGAGAGACAACGGTATCACGGAAGCCACCAGGAGCCCTCCGCGGAAACTACCCAGCAACAATACCAGGACAAAAATGACGATTAACGCCCCTTCCACAAGATTTTTGGTTACCGTGTCCGTAGTTCGTTGGATCAGGTCGCTCCTGTCTATAAAAGGTTTGATGGTAAGTCCTTCGGGAAGGGATTTTTCGATCTCCGTTACACGATTTTTTACATCCTGTATCACTTTATTGGAATTCTCCCCCTTGAGCAATAGAACCATGCCTCCTACAGCCTCTCCTTCACCATCGCGTGTTACGGCGCCATAGCGCACCTGGCTTCCGAAACGGACGTTTTCGGCGACCGAACTGATAAGTACAGGCTGTCCGTTTACGGTTTTTATAACGATATTCCGTATATCGTCGAGGGATTTGATAAGCCCTTCTCCCCGGATAAAGTTGGCCATATGGCCTTTCTCTATGTATGCTCCTCCGGTATTCGCGTTGTTTTGCTGCAAAGCCTCATATACTTCGTGGATGGACACCCCCGCGCTGTTAAGCCTTGCCGGGTTTAAGGTCACTTCATACTGTTTGACTTTTCCCCCGAAGGAATTGACCTCGACTACACCAGGCAACAGGGCCATTTGTCTCTTTACAATCCAGTCCTGGACCGAACGGAGCTCGGTAGGGGAATACTTGTCTTCATATCCCTTTTCCGGGACTATGGTATACTGGTATATTTCCCCGAGCCCGGTTGTAATAGGTCCCATAGAGGGTTCTCCGAAACCCGTGGGAATTTCTTCCTTTATTTCGGAAAGTTTTTCACTTACCAGTTGCCTGGGGAGGTAGGTCCCCATATCGTCTTTGAATACAACGGTAACTACGGAAAGCCCGAAACGGGAGACAGACCGTATTTCATCCACCCCCGGGAGATTGGAAACGGCGAGTTCTACCGTATAGGTTACGAATTGTTCAATGTCTTCCGTGCCCAGGTTAGGGGCCACGGTAATGATCTGTACCTGGTTATTGGTTATATCGGGAACGGAATCCAGGTTTATGGTCTTTACAGCGTACCACCCGCCACCGACAATAGCTATTACCATTAAGAACACGATAATTTTGTTCTTAATAGAAAAGCCGATGATCTTATCAATCATGCGAATTCAATTAAGTTTAACATTCGGTAAATAGGACTCCGCGTATTTTCGGCGAAATCCGTCCTATCAGAAAATGTTAAACCAATTGAGGCGGTTGTAAAACGGAATGGTGGTACTCCCTCGGCAAAGAATAGTGCAGGGGGAAATTATCGGTATAGTTCCCGACAGTTTTAAAATCGGGGTAAACGGGAAGAGCTTCTAAGGAAATTACAATCCCGCAACAGGCACAGGTGCAAAAAGGGGTACAGTCCAGGTGACCGACGTCCGTGCTATCCACATCGCAGTGCACTTCCTTAAGACTGCCATCATGCGGATCGGGGGTAACCGTATCCGAACAGGGTGTCACAGACAGCGCCAGTACATAAAGACTTAATAATATGGTTAATACTTTTCGCAACAATCTGCTGTTTTATCAAAACAAAGGTACACTTTTTAAGGTTTTCCGCACATAACGATATCTTAAAATTTATTCCAGTCAAGAATATTGCCCGAATTATAAGACAGGTTTGTCACATTACCAATAATAGTATAAATTTTTCTGTAATTTATAAAAGCATCATCAAATAAAATCCAAATATATTCCGGCATATTAACCATATATTAACGGTGATGCCCAAAAATACCACTTACCGCAATTTCATACTCCGCAAATATTTTCCGATATTTGTATATGATGAAACCTATATGGCAAGGATTATTAGCATATTTACAATTCCTCATAAAACGCAGTCCGGAATGAGGGAGGTGGACTTTTGTATTTAAAAAAAGTTTAACCTTAATACCACGTTATGCCATTCTATCATAAACTGGGTAACATACCCCATAAAAGACACACCATATTCCGGAAACCGGACGGGAGCCTTTATTACGAACAATTATTCGGCACGGTCGGTTTTGATGGCATGTCCTCTAATATTTACCACGAACACCGGCCTACGCAGGTAAAAGAAATAAAAAGTTCGGTTGATGTCGCTCCGAAAATTGCAGTGGGAAACAACATTAAATCCTATCGCTTTCACGGGTTTAAAATAGTCCCCGAGAACGATTACCTGCAAAGCAGGAAAACTGTGCTCACCAACAATGATTGCAGCATTATCCTCGCGGCACCTAAACATTCTACAAAAGATTACTTCTATAAAAACGCAGATGAGGACGAGTTGATCTTTATTCACAAAGGGAGCGGAAAACTTCGGACACACCTGGGAAATCTCGATTTTAAATACGGGGATTACCTGCTCATACCGAGGGGGACCATTTATAAAATGGATTTCAATTCCGAAGATAACCGCCTTTTTATAGTCGAGTCGCGCCGTCCGATCTACACCCCGAAAAAATACCGTAACTGGTTCGGGCAATTGCTGGAACATTCGCCGTACTGTGAGCGGGATATCCGCCAACCCGGGGAACTGGAAACTCATGACGAAAAAGGAGAATTCCTGATAAAGATCAAAAAGCAAAACGAGATCTTCGATGTCGTATATGCCACACATCCTTTTGATGTTGTAGGATATGACGGGTTTAATTACCCGTACGCCTTTTCCATTCACGATTTCGAACCGATAACCGGGCGTATACACCAGCCGCCACCGGTACATCAGACCTTCGAGACCGATGCTTTCGTGGTATGCAGTTTTGTACCGAGATTATACGATTACCATCCGGAAAGTATTCCTGCACCGTATAATCACAGCAATATAGACAGCGACGAAGTGCTCTATTACGTAGACGGTGATTTTATGAGCAGGAACGATGTTGCCGAAGGGCATATTTCCCTGCACCCGGCGGGCATTCCCCACGGGCCCCATCCCGGCGCTGTGGAACGCAGTATCGGAAAGGAAAAAACCGATGAGCTTGCCGTTATGGTAGACACCTTCAAGCCGCTGATGCTTACGGAAGACGCTATGAAAATCGCGGATGATTCCTATCACAAATCCTGGTTGGAATAATTCGATAATGGGATAATGTGCCAATGAGGCAATGAGTTAATTATCACATTTCTTAGTACGTGACAAAATTAGATTTTGGCACTATTTATCGGAAAATCAGTTTTACCCTAGCCCTAAAGGGAACCCGATTTTCCTCGTCCCGATATTTATCGGGATCTCCCTTTAGGGCCGTGGTCAAAAATCGAGGAAAATCCTGCGGAATTGAATTTTGTCATGTACTAAAATCACATTAACTAAAGAACGTATTCATTAAAATTTTAACCGATGACTTTCAATGAAAAATACAAGGGTAATATTATCCTCGTAAAATCATCGCCACATCCAAAACAGGAAGGAATTACCTGTCCGAACCCGCCGCCAATTGGCACATTGACTAATTAACAAATTATCAAATTAAAAAAAAGATGAAAACCGATAATACATCCCTTCACCTCGAAAAAACAGTTCCCCAGGCAGAAGATTTCCTGCCTATACTTGGAACGGACTATGTAGAATTATATGTTGGTAATGCCAAGCAGGCCGCACATTATTACCAAACCGCCTGGGGCTTCCAGCCCTTGGCATATGCCGGACTGGAAACCGGCGTAAAGGACAAGGTATCCTATGTATTGCAACAGGATAAAATACGTCTGGTACTGACATCTCCTCTGCAATCCGGTGGCGATGTCAACCGGCATATCGACGCTCATGGCGACGGGGTAAAAGTAGTGGCTCTATGGGTCGATGACGCCACCAAAAGCTACGAAGAAACCACCAAACGCGGTGCCGAGAGCTATATGGAGCCTAAAACCATAGAGGACGAACAAGGTAAAGTTGTGCTTTCCGGGATACACACTTACGGAGAAACCGTCCATATATTCGTAGAACGAAAAGATTACAAAGGCGTATTCATGCCCGGGTTCAAACCCTGGTCTCCTGCATATAAGCCGGAACCCACAGGACTTAAATATATAGACCATATGGTAGGAAATGTGGGCTGGAACGAAATGAACAAGTGGTGCGAATTCTACGCCAAGGTTATGGGCTTCGCCCAACTTATTTCTTTTGACGACAAGGACATCTCGACCGAATACACCGCTCTTATGAGTAAAGTAATGAGTAACGGTAACGGAAGGATCAAATTCCCTATCAACGAACCGGCGGAAGGAAGAAAAAAATCACAGATCGAGGAATACATCGATTTTTACAATGGCGCCGGTGTGCAACACATAGCGGTCGCCACGGACAATATTATCGAAACCGTAACACAGTTGCGCGACCGTGGGGTGGAGTTTCTCAAAGTCCCGAAAACATATTACGAAACCATCCTGGACAGGGTGGGGGAAATAGACGAAGACCTGGAACCACTAAAAGAACTCGACATCCTGATCGACCGGGATGACGAAGGTTATCTTCTCCAGATATTCACAAAGCCCATACTGGACAGGCCCACAATGTTCTTTGAGATCATCCAGAGAAAAGGGGCGCAATCTTTCGGAAAAGGGAATTTCAAAGCCCTTTTTGAAGCTATTGAAAGAGAACAGGAATTACGGGGAACCTTATAAAAATCGAAAACATGTATATACCATAAAAAAATCCCCGGATTTGACGATCCGGGGATTTTTATTGTTTTCCTTCAGAGCAATTAGTCCGCGAGGACAATCACCCTGTTGTTTTTCATCTCAATAGTACCGGAGTTAATCGGTAACAGTGTTTCGTTCTTCTCTCCTCTGGAAAATCTATCCTGAAACTCTTCCCTGATCTTTACATCCCCATAAATTTTCACATGGCCTTTTCCCAGCAGGGATACGATAGGCGCGTGATCTTTCAACATCTGGAACTCCCCGTTTATTCCGGGAACCGCAACCGAAGTCACATCTCCGCTGAACAAGGTCGCTTCAGGCGATACTATCTCTAAATACATATATTTATCTTTACGATTTATAGCTTACGGTCTGAACAGACCCGTAAACAACAATTCTAAGCTTCAGCAAGCATTTTCTCTCCGGCTTCGACAGCTTCCTCTATGGTACCTTTCAGGTTAAAGGCAGCTTCCGGAAGGTGATCCAATTCGCCGTCCATGATCATGTTAAAGCCTTTGATAGTATCTTTAATATCTACCAAAACACCTTTTAATCCCGTAAATTGCTCCGCAACGTGGAAAGGCTGGGATAAGAAACGCTGTACACGCCTCGCCCTCGAAACTACCAATTTATCATCTTCAGATAATTCTTCCATACCAAGAATTGCAATAATATCCTGCAACTCCTTATATTTCTGAAGAATTTGCTTTACTCGCTGAGCACATTCGTAATGATCTTTCCCTAAAATATCAGCAGACATAATTCTGGAAGTAGATTCCAGCGGATCTACTGCGGGATAAATCCCCAATTCCGCGATTTTACGGGATAGTGAAGTTGTAGCATCCAGGTGGGCAAACGTAGTCGCCGGCGCCGGATCGGTAAGGTCATCCGCAGGTACGTAAACCGCCTGTACGGAAGTAATAGAACCTTTTTTGGTAGAGGTAATGCGTTCCTGCATGGCACCCATTTCAGTTGCCAGTGTAGGCTGGTATCCTACCGCCGAAGGCATACGTCCGAGAAGTGCGGACACTTCGGAACCTGCCTGGGTAAAACGGAAAATGTTATCCACGAAGAAAAGTACGTCCTTTCCTTGTGCGTCACCGGCACCGTCACGGAAGTACTCCGCTATGGTAAGACCGGAAAGCGCCACCCTTGCCCGTGCTCCGGGGGGCTCGTTCATCTGTCCGAATACGAAGGTCGCTTTGGATTCTTTCATGGTAGCTTTATCTACCTTACTGAGGTCCCAGCCACCTTCTTCCATAGAGTGAAGGAAGTCATCTCCGTACTTAATAATTCCGGATTCCAGCATTTCCCGCAAAAGGTCATTCCCCTCACGTGTCCTTTCACCTACACCTGCAAATACGGATAATCCCCCGTGTCCTTTGGCTATGTTATTGATAAGTTCCTGGATCAATACGGTTTTACCTACACCGGCACCTCCGAACAGACCGATCTTTCCTCCTTTTGCATAAGGCTCTATGAGGTCGATTACCTTAATTCCGGTAAACAAGACTTCGGTAGAGGTGGACAGTTCGTCAAATTTAGGGGCTTCCCTGTGAATAGATAAACCATTGTTTCCTTCTTTCGGTAAATTTCCCAAACCGTCAATAGCATCGCCTATTACGTTAAAGAGACGTCCGTAAACATCCTCTCCGATAGGCATTTGTATCGGGCTTCCGGTTGCAACCGCTTCTGTCCCTCTGCTCAGACCGTCTGTAGAGTCCATAGAGATAGTCCTTACGGTATCTTCACCAATATGTGACTGAACCTCCAGAATGAGTTTGGAGCCATCTTCCCGGGTAATCTCCAGGGAATCATAAATTTTCGGGAGGTCGGAATCCGCAGCAAACGCGATGTCTACAACAGGACCAATGATTTGTGCAACTTTACCTACAACTTTCGACATTACTTAAATCTTTAATGTATAGCTTTTTATATACTAAAACAATCTTGCCTGCTTTTGCATCCTCCGGGATTTCCCCCGTGTGTTAACAAGATATTTTTTTCGCGGTGCAAAGATATATTTTTTGTATAGATATGGAAATGATTTTCACATGTTTTTTTGTGAAATATTTAACTCCTTAAAATTTTACCTCACGCATTTACACCACATTACATCTTATTGTATTCCGTTGTAGTGACTTCCCGGTAAACGGAGCCACCTTGCGTGTTAACCTCATCCACAACCGTGGTAAGTGTTCGCTTCGAAACGGAGTATTGCGCTCTCTTCAGGTCTTCTCCACCTTCACTATCCGCATATACCAGTATGATCTCATCTTCATCCACAGTATAAGTCCCAGTGTAAGACCCTTCGTCTTCCCCTCCGTTTTCACGATAGTACTGCACAAAAGATCCATCTTCGCGAAAACGCATTTCCAGAACATTGTTTTCATCGTAAAGGTTTTCCGTTTCACTTACCTTTTCCCCGTCCTTGTAACGGATAAAATGATAATTCTCCGCTTCCCAGACACCTTCTACAGCCTTTTCCGGGGACACGGAATCATCATCATTACTACAGGAAGTAAACACAAAACCGGTAATCGCTAAAACCAACAACAATATTTTTTTCATATGAATTATTATTTTGCCACAAAAATAGCCAAAATAGCCAAGGTTACCTGCCTCCTTCACAAACTTTAGCTTTTACCGTCGCCGGCATCCGGACAAAACTTTGCAGTAGCACGACAGATACGTAAAGCATTCCTTTTTCCTGATTAAAATCGTACTTTTGGAGTCTTCAAACCTATAAAAAATAAGATCATGACAAATCATGTCACTACGAAATGGCTCGGCGATATGGCTTTTGAATCCACCAATCCTGCCGGAACACTGAAAATAGATGCAAGCCCTGAAGACGGAGGAAAAGGAGAAGGCCTGCGCCCTAAAGCATTAATGCTCTCTGCCGTAGCCGGATGTTCCGGACTGGATGTCGCTTCTCTTATTAAGAAAATGAAACTGGAAGTAGACGATTTTGTCATTGAAATAGATGCCGAACTCACGGATGAACACCCGAAGTACTACCACGAGGTTACCGTAGAATACCATTTTCACGGCAACAACCTGGACGAGAAAAAATTACAAAGGGCCGTAGACCTGTCCGTGGAGAAATACTGCGGCGTTATGGAAATGTTCCGTCACTTTGCCAAAATGAACATTAAGACCTTTTTTCATCAAAAATAAGGGAAAAACCATAGTTACGGGCTCCATCAAAGGTATCCTCGGTTACCCGATCCGGCATGTCACACCCGGCTACTTTACGAATACGAAAGAAGATCATATAACAGGATACGACTAAAGGAATAAATTCTATGCGCTGGACCATAAAACCGCAACCGGATACGGAAAAAATAAGGCAGCTTGCCGCATCTCTCGGTGTGGACCCTATTATTGCAGCCCTGCTTATACAGCGCGATATCGAAACCTTCGAAGAAGCCAAACGCTTTTTCCGGCCGTCTCTCGACCATCTCCACGACCCGTTCCTTATGCTGGACATGGACAAGGCCGTTCATCGTATAGAACAGGCTGTCAAAGACGGGGAGAACATCCTTGTATATGGCGATTACGATGTGGACGGCACGACATCTGTAGCATTGATGTCCTCGTATCTCCAGAGTTTCTATCCGCATGTAGCCACCTATATTCCGGATCGTTACGGAGAAGGTTACGGCGTTTCTTTCCAGGGTATCGATTACGCGTCAGATAACGGGATAACCCTTATCATAGCCCTGGATTGTGGTATCAAAGCCATAGACAAAATAAAATACGCAAGAGAAAAAGGCATTGATTTTATTGTTTGCGACCACCACCGCCCCGGAGAAATACTTCCGGACGCGGTAGCCATACTGGACCCGAAGAGGGAAGACTGCGAGTATCCTTACAATGAACTGTGTGGCTGCGGAGTGGGGTTCAAACTCATTCAGGCCCTGGCATCACGCCGGGGGCAAAATATCACAGATCTTATTCCTTACCTGGACCTGGTGGCAACGGCCATTGCTGCCGACATTGTTCCTATTACCGGGGAAAACCGGGTACTTGCCCATTATGGGCTCAAACAAATAAATTCCAGCCCCAGAGCGGGTATTAAGGCAATAATCCACACCCTCAACAAACAACAACTGAACATCTCTGATGTGGTTTTTATCGTTGCCCCGCGAATCAATGCCGCAGGACGTATGGAACACGGTCTGCATGCCGTAAACCTCCTCACGGAGACCGATTTTGATACTGCGGTGGAATTTGCAGGCAAAATTGAGATTTTCAATACGGACAGGAGACTGCTCGATCAGCAAATAACCGAAGAGGCCCTGCAACAGATCACAGACCGGATGGAACAGGAAAAACACACCACTGTGGTCTATGACGAAAGCTGGCATAAGGGCGTTATAGGTATTGTAGCATCAAGGCTTACCGATACATACTATCGTCCCACCCTGGTCTTTACCAGGACCGGGAATAAACTGGCGGCATCCGCCCGGTCTGTAAAAGGCTTTGATGTTTACAATGCCCTGGAAAATTGTGCAGATTGTATTGAACAGTTCGGGGGGCATAAATACGCTGCCGGGCTCACCCTGTTGCCCGAACAATACGAAAACTTCAAACAAAAGTTTGAAACCGTGGTTTCCGCTACCATAGACAAAAAACTTCTCGTGCCGGAAATCTCCGTAGATGCCGAACTGGACCTGCATAATATCACTCCCAAATTCTATCGCGTCCTGAAACAATTCGCCCCCTTCGGCCCGGGAAATATGGCGCCTGTCTTTATGTCTTCCAACTTACGGGATACCGGCTATGGCAAAGGCGTGGGAGAAGATGAAAAACACCTGAAAGTAACGGTTATCCAAAACAATTCTCCTGCATTTGGCGGTATAGGCTTCGGCCTCGGGAACAAAAAGGAGATCATCAGTAATCAAAAGCCCTTCCAAGCGGTATATTGTATCGAGGAAAATCACTGGAACGGCAATGTGAGTCTCCAATTGCGCCTGCAGGACATCAAGGAATAATTTCTTTTTCAAAACCTCAAAAAAATAATTGTCCACGTTGACAAGTGGCCCATCCATATACCAAAGAATTACATTTTATTTAGATTTAATAAAAATAATTGTATATTTGTGCATAATATATTAAGGAAAATACGCTATCCCGGCGATTAAATGTAGCATATAAAACACTTAAACCTGCTGTTATGAACGAAATATATTGCATCTACCGGAACGATATAGGAATCGCCTTCCAATGGCAAAGGGATATTGCAAGAAACAATTTCGGAAAATTACAGATCGTCTTTCGCGATATGGGCTTTTACCTCTCTCCCGGCGAAGTCGCCCAATTTTATAATTGCGTACGCCACGCCAAAGAATTTGAACGCTGTGCGGAATGCAGGCACAATAAGGAATACCGTTCCATTCTGCTGCGCACACCCGCAGATAAAGTAGACCTGGCCGTCAATGTCTACGAACTCCAGCAAATAGAAGACCTGATCGAAGGAACCCTATTCCAGATAAAACTGGACAATTACCTCAACCAGATCTGTGGGGAGTAGTGTCCGGCTCCGGCAGGCTTTTACTTCTTATATTCCTTTAATTCCAGCGTTTGACCGTCAAAAACGGCATATGTATAATATCCTATCCAATCCCCCAGATTAACATACGTCGCTGTTTCGTTCAGGTGTACTTCCAGTGGCAGGTGGCGATGGCCGAAGATAAAATAATCGTAGTGTTTCTGTTCCAGTTTACGCCTGCAGTACTGTACCAGCCATTCTTTATCCTCCCCGAGAAATTCTACATCCTCATCTCCCGATATAACCTTATTCTTAACGGAAAGGTACTGTGCTAGTCTTACACCAATATCGGGGTGCAGCCATCGGAAGAACCATTTGGCAACCGGGTTGGTAAACACTTTTTTCATGCGTTTATACCCCTTATCCCCCGGGCCCAGACCATCTCCGTGACCTATCAGGAATAGTTTATCATTCAGCAAAAATTCCCGGGGGTGATGAAAAACGGGAATATTCAGCTCCCCTTCGAAATAACCGTTCATCCACAGGTCGTGATTCCCTACAAAATAGTATACCGGGATTCCGCTATCCGTAATTTCTGCCAGTTTTCCCATAGTCCGGGTAAACCCTTTGGGAACTACTGTCTTGTACTCAAACCAGAAATCAAACAGGTCTCCTAACAAGAAAATCGCCGCCGCGTCTTCCTTCACCATATCCAACCACTGTACGAACTTCTTTTCCCTGGGCAGGCTTTTATCTCCTGTTGGCGCCCCGAGATGGTTATCGGATGCGAAATATATTTTTTTACCGCCCGGTATGTGAATGTTTGTCGTCTCCAAATTCAAGATACAAAGTTCAAAATTACTTTTCGGCCCGTATGACCTTAACGGTTATCCTCCGCATACCACTCCGCATAAGATGTTTCCGTTTCATGGAGTTTCAGCGAGTGCAAAGCCACATCTTCCGGCAACCTTGATTTTATTTTTTCGGCAAAATCGATCACCATGTTTTCACTGGTAGGCTGATAATCCACCAGCAACACATTATGCCCATGTCTTTTTAATTCTTCCGCAAGTTCGGCATGCGGGGTATTCTTGTTAAACACGGTGGCATGATCAAATGGGTCGACAATCTCTTCCTTTACGATCTTTTTAAGGTCACCGAAATCGATCACCATTCCCAATTTTACGTGAGATGAGTCCGTAATGGGTTTTCCAATTACCGTAACCGCCAGTTTATAACTGTGCCCGTGTACATTTTTGCACTTGCCGTCATAACCATAAAGGGCATGCCCGGTTTCAAAACCAAACAGTTTGGTAAGGCGAATGTTGCTCATAACTCCTCCGGATGTTTTTGCTTTTCTGCTGCAAAGATAACCAATTCGGAAATGGCAGGTTTTACCTTTAAGCGATTATTTATTTCCCCGCGGATTCTCACCAAAAGTATTTTAACCGGTGTAATACAAAATTATGTACATTTGCCGGCTTTTTATCTGTTTATTAATGGCAGTGAACGAACTGTTTGAGCAGTTGGATTTTATCGAAAATCCGCTCTATGAAAAAATAATTGCCGACCTGATGGACCGGCAATACAGTATCGTAGAAAATTTCTTCCCCGGGGAAGAAGTCATCGCTTTACGCAATTCTCTTCTGGAAAAATACGAAGAAGACCGTTTTAAGAAGGCTGCCATAGGAAACCGTCTCAGTGAAGTTGTCGAAAAGGCGGTTCGGGGCGACTTTATCCTCTGGCTCAACGAAGCCGGGGCCAACAAAGCGGAAGAACACTTTTTCAACAGGATAAACGATCTCATCGCTTACCTCAACAAAACGTGTTTTATGGGAATCTTACATAAAGAGTTTCACTATGCCGTATATCCCAAAGGGACTTTCTATAAAAGGCACCTGGACACCTTCCAGAACGATGACAGGCGTAAACTCTCTATAGTGTATTACCTGAACGAAGAAGACTGGTTGCCGGAATACGGCGGGGAGCTCGTTATCTACCCTGATGAAAACGGTAAGCCCCCCATTACCGTGTATCCTTTCCCGGGAAAGATGGTGATCTTTGAAAGCCAGATACTGGAACACGAAGTAAAACCCGTGGAAAGGGAACGGCTGAGTATTACAGGATGGTTGAAAACCAGGTAAAACTATATAGCTTGCCCTTTTAACATATCGGTTTCGGACAGGTAATCCAGGTATTTCTCAAAATAACCCGCTTCGGCCTTATCTCCGGATATATAGTAATCAATTTTTTTTCCTTCGGAGGAGCTGCTGACATCTATCTTTGTCATCAGGTTATTCACCGTTCCTTCATTACCGTCCAGGATCCGAATATGTCCCGGTATCAATTTTCGTATTTGTTCCCGGAAGAAAATGAAATGCGTACATCCGAGAACGATAGAATTGTATTTGCTCCAGTCCGGTTGTGACAGTTTTTTCTCCAGGTAAGCATTCACCTCCGGCCCGTCCAGTTTAAAATGCTCTGCAAACATCACCAGTTCCTGGAGAGACAGGTAATCCACTCTGCCATCCGCTTTCAGGTTATGCACCAGATCGTTCAGTTTTTCTTCTTTAAGGGTAAGGTCTGTGGCACAAACAAGTACCTTATACGCTTCACTGCTTTCCACGGCAGGTTTTACGGCAGGTTCCATACCGATAATGGGAAAATCGTACTTTTCCCGAAGGTCCCGGACTGCAGCGCTGGTGGCCGTGTTACAGGCCAGCACCAGGGCCTTCAATCCCTTTGCCGCTAAAAAATCCACGGCCTGAAAGACCAACTCTTTTATTTCTTCCCTGCTCTTTGTCCCATACGGGGCATTCCGGGAATCCCCGAAGTATATAAAGTCTTCCCCGGGCATCTTCTTTATGGCCTCATACAATACGGTAAGCCCTCCGGCGCCGGAGTCAAAAAAAGCGATGTGCATACTATGTCTTTTAACTGCTCAGGTATGGAACAGACAATCTGTTTTAGCAAAGGTAACAAATGTACCCTAACTATATAAACTGCATATTTCCGGTTTCAGGGCAAACGCATTAAAAAAACTATAATTGCAACGTTTAATGGCTCCGGGTTTAAAATTCCAGGTTGCAAGTTGCAGGTTGTATTTAGCCAGTTCGCAGGTCCGGAACCTGCAACTTGTAACAAAAAAATCCCTCCAACTCCATCCCGATATATATCGGGACTCCTCAACCCCGAACTGTAACACGGTTACCGCTTACGGATTACTAATTACTGCTCCCCTGTTTCCGGTATTCGTATTATCTTTTTAATTTTAATATATTAGCCACAAATACTTAACCTAAATTTTCTGTGCTATGAAAGATTACAATCCCAGGGTAATTGAAGCATTGGCCAAAGAGTTCAAAACGACCCCGCAAAGCATTGTGTATTGCCTGAACAACCAGAACAATTTCCCGTTTTTTGCCAGTGAATTACGACTGGAATATAATTACCTGATCCGAAAATGGAAAATTTAGGTTAAAATCCCAGAATGAGTTTAGCGATAAGAAAGTAGATAAAAACGCCAAGTATATCATTGCTGGTGGTGATAAACGGTCCGGTAGAAACCGCCGGGTCCAATCCTCTTCTATCCAGAAAAATGGGAACAAACGTTCCAATAAGCGCCGCGTTGATAATTACGGTAACCAGGGCAACACAGATGGTCAGAGAAATCAGATAGGATGTATGAAAACCGAAATGGCTTATAAGGAAAACAATAGAAGAAATCCCTAAGGCATTGACCAGGCCCAGCATAAATTCCTTGAGCAACCGGTGAAATATCTTCCCTTTTATAGTGCCGTTGGCCAATCCCTGTACTACTATTGCAGATGACTGAATGCCGACATTCCCGGCTGTGGATTGTATCAGCGGCACAAAAATAAGCAGAATTACGTACTTTTCCATCGCGGTCTCAAATCCGTTGATAATACTCGCCGCTCCGAGTCCGCCGAACATTCCTATCAACAACCAGGGCAACCGGGCTTTGGTAAGTTTCCAGATACTGTCATCGGCTTCCACGTCCCGGGTGATACCCGCAGCCAACTGGTAATCTTTCTCCGCTTCTTCCCGGATAACGTCCACGATATCATCTATCGTAATACGTCCCACCAGCCTTCCGGATTCATCTACTACGGGAATGGCCTCCAGGTCATATTTGGACATCACCCTGGCCACGTCTTCTGCTTTATCGGTCACGGCCACGTAGTCTACTTTCGGAATATATACATCCCGGATATGGGTTTTCGTGGAGGTTGTCAATAAATCTTTGAGGGACAGTCTTCCTTTCAGCCTGTCATTGTCATCCACCACGTAAATGGAATGGACCCTGGTAACGTGTTCGGCCTGCTGCCGCATTTCTTTTACGCAGGTAAGTACGTTCCAGTTTTCATTTACCTTAACCAGCTCTTTCGCCATAAGTCCCCCGGCAGAGTTCTCATCATAACGGAGCAGCTCCACAATATCCTTCGCGTGCTCTTTATCTTCGATATGAGAGATAACCTGTTTCTTTCGCTCTTCGGAAAGTTCGGCTATAATGTCGGCGGCATCATCGGTGTCCAGTTCCAGGAGTTCGTCGGCAATTTCCCGGGCAGAGAGATTTCCCAGTATCCTTTCCCGGACATCATCATCCAGCTCGGTAAGCGTATCGGAAGTTTTCCCACTATCCAGCAGTTTGATGAGATAGGTAGCTTCTTCCAGGTTCAGCTCATTGATGATCTCGGCGATATCGGCATAGTGCAGTTCATTGAGGATCTGCAACAGGGTACTGTTGTTCCTTTCCTCTATGAGCTGTTCTATCTGCTCTAAAAGTTCATCACTGAGTTTAAACGGCGCCATCTTCTATCTTTTGTGTTAGCCGGATGAAGTCCTGAACACTTAATTGTTCCGGACGCTGGCCAAAGATAGCATCTTCTTTTAAAATATCGGATAATCCCAATGTTTTTAAACTATTACGTAGGGTTTTCCTCCTTTGGCCAAATGCTGTTTTTACTATTTTAAAGAAAAGCTTTTCATTGCACGGCAACCGGAAATCTTCTTTTCTGCGCAACCTCAACACTCCCGATTTTACCTTAGGCGGCGGTGTAAATACGTTTTCCGACACGGTAAAGAGATATTCGGCATCGTAAAAAGCCTGTACCAGCACGGAAAGTATACCATAGGCTTTACTTCCTTCTCTCTCACAGACCCGTTCTGCTACTTCCTTCTGGAACATCCCGGAAAACTCGGGTACCTGCTCGCGCATATCCAGCATTTTAAATACGATCTGCGAGGATATATTATAAGGAAAATTACCTATAATCGCAAAAGGTTCGTCTTTAAACACCTCACGGACATCATATCTCAGAAAATCTTTGCTGATGATCCGGCCGGAGAGATCGGGATAATGTTCTTTCAGATAAGCAACGGACTCCGTATCGATTTCTACTACGTAAGTGGAAATATCATCTTTCCTGAGCAGATATTTAGTGAGCACTCCCATTCCTGGGCCTATCTCCAGTACATTCTTATACCCCTGCATACTAAGGGTATCGGCAATTTTTACGGCGATATTCTCATCGTTGAGAAAATGTTGTCCCAGATGCTTTTTAGGCCTCACTTTTTCTTCCCCGGTGAAGGGAGATCGCTCTTTCCTGTTCCAGTTTTTTGTCATTTTTTCCCTCTATATCCCGGAGATAATCCCAGGTCTAATGTTCACTGATTATTTCCAGTTCCGTTCGAAAGGTCACAAATTTATCCGCAAAACGTTTCTGCCCTTCTTCTCTCAGGCGCGAAGCATCTTCTTTATAGTATTTCTCCAGGGTAGCCTTGCTGTCCGCTATATACTGCACGGAATACGTAACCCCTCCCATCTCTTCCTCTACAAGTACTTTGAGCATCCTGGCATTACTGAACTTCCCGGTAGCCAGCATATCCGGAATATGGGTATCACGCATCCAGACCAGCCATTCATCGTGAACGGCTTCATCAATATTTATGGTAACATTGTAAATATACATTTGTGTTTTTTATTTTAGTACATGACAAAATTAGATTCTGGCACTATTTGTCGGAAAATCAGTTTTACCCTTCCCGATAATTACCGGGACTAAAGGGAACCCTATATTTATCGGGATCTCCCTTTAGGGCCGGGGTCAAATCCCGATCCCGATATGTATCGGGACTTTCGGGAGAGGAAAATCCTGCGGGATTGAATTTTGTCATGTACTAAGGTTTTTTATATAAAGTTTGCCGCGTAATGTTTCAGGCTCCGTCTCCTCTCAACTTCCGGTACGCCTTCCTGGATTCAACAAAATAAATACTATCCTCGTGTTCAAAGATAATCTTCTCGTAATACGGAATGGCTTTTTCCGGTTCCTTCAAGCGATATTCGTATAATTGCCCGAGGGCAAAAAGGGCATCATCCATCCAGATATCATACGGATAAAATTCTATGATCTTCCGGTAATTGTATTCGGCCTTTTCGTACTGCTGCTGCTTTTCAAAAAGTTCAGCCTGCCGGAACAGTGCTTCGTCCTTGATACTCTCTCCCTGGTGATTGACAAGTACCGAATCGAGCAGCGCTATGGCTTTATCATTTTCATTCTGGTACGCGTATAAATCGGCACGGGCATAGGTTTTCAAGGCCGTGTGTGTGGAATCTTCCAGTATATTATCGGAGATAAGCAGGCTGAGTTGCATGGCGTCGTTGGCAATAAGCTGCGACGCAGACTCCCTTAAAACTTTTAACTGTGTGAGCGCCCAGTCAAAATCTCCCTTATAGAAACTGGTTTGTGCCACCTTGAACCGGGCTTCCTGGGCTATTACATCATTTTTTATCATCTTCTGCACCTGCGAATAGTAGATCAATGCACGGTTGAATTTCTCCGAGTACACCAACACATCCGCATAGGCCATTTTCACTCTGGCTTCTTCCAGGGTATTCAGCGGTACTTCATCAAGTATCTGCTTTAAAAGCTCCTCTGCCTTAACCGTATCTTCCATTTGAAAGGCCCGGAATCTGGCATAGGCCACCTGTACATGCAAGGTACTGTTATTAATTCCGTATTCCTCCAGCAGGGCCAGAAACTTATCGTCTATAGCCTCATAGACAGATGCATCTCCTTTTTCAATCTGCATCTGCAGTATATTGAGATGGGCCTGTAACTGCACGGAAACCGTACCGGTGTTTTCTATTACAAATTCAAATATCGCGGTTGCGGTATCGTTATCCTTGTCGTTCATGGCCATAATTCCCAGGCTTATGAAGGGTTGCAGACTAACGGCCTCGGCCCGTTTAAAAATGGCTTTTTCCTGGGTAAAAGCCGAAGCATACTGTCTTTGGCGGACGAACAGCCAACTCAGTAATTCGTTCCAAAGGATATCGGGAGAGGTCTGTGCCCTTTTAAGGATCAATTTCCGCAATAACTGGTTATTCGGATGGGAAGCATCGTCGGTAATAAATTGGGAAATGATCCGCTGTACATGCGACAGATCCATATTCTGTCGGGAAGCAATGAGATCCAGCAAGCTGTTATACATTTTCTCCATATCCCCTTTTTCCCCGTAAAGCTGTGCCACCTGGTAGTCGATATTCAGCCGTGGGTCCAGTTCCTTTCCTTTTTCGTAAACGGCGATGGCCTCATCCAGCATATTCTTCTCCTGGAAATTACGTCCCACGGTATAGGTATACGCCGGCCGATCTTCAACTGCTTTAAAAGCCTTGTCATAATATTCCCCGGCTTTCCCTTTTTCCCCTGCCAGGGCATAATTATATCCCAGTTCTATAAAGTAGACCGGCGAGGCATTGCTCTGTTGTTCTATCCGTTCGAGTAAAACGGCTTCGGCCTCGTCGTATCTTTCCAGTTGCTGATAGCATGTCACAAGGAGCTGCAACTGGTTTGTCCGGGGATTTTCTTTGTACAGTTTCTCATACAGGGCAAGTGCTTTTTCAAATTCCCCCCTGTCAAAATATTGCTTGGCAAGTATATCTTCCTGGGAAAAAAGTTGAAAAGCAAACAAGGCACATATGAGAAAACTGATTGCTTTCATGGATTTATAGGTTTGTAAGGCACAGGGATTACCCGGAGACTTTCCATCATCCCGGCTGGAGTTATAAACATCATCCTCAAGCAAATACCATATCCGTTTTATACAAAATGACAGCAGTAATTACTTCCGGGTATTCCCTTCACTCACCCAAGTTACGAAATTCTGTCAAACCCGGTATAAGGCACCAGTACTTCCGGTATCCTTATGCCGTCTTTATCCTGGTAGTTTTCCAGGATACCCGCAAGTACCCTGGGAATGGCAAGCGAACTGCCGTTAAGGGCGTGGCAAAGGGTCATTTTCCCTTCTTTATTTTTAAAGCGCAGTTTGAGTCTGTTACTCTGGTAGTCCTCGCAATTGGAAACCGAACTGATTTCCAGCCACCGTTCCTGCGCGGTTGAAAATACTTCGAAGTCAAAGGTTATGGCAGCCGTGAATCCCAGGTCCCCGCCACAAAGCTGGAGGATACGATAGGGGAGTTGCAGTTCCTTCAAAATACCTTTTACATGTTCTACCATTTCATCCAGGGCCTTATAGGAGTTTTCCGGACGGGTAATCTGAATGATCTCCACTTTTTCGAACTGATGCAAACGGTTCAACCCTCTGACATGAGCTCCATAAGATCCTGCTTCCCTACGGAAACAAGGTGTATGCGTTGTCGCTTTTACGGGAAGTTCATCTTCCTGCACAATGGTATCCCGGTAACAGTTCATCATCGGTACTTCCCCGGTAGGAATCACATAAAGATCGTCTTTATCTATGTGATACATTTGTCCTTCTTTATCCGGTAACTGCCCGGTTCCGTAACCCGAAGCTTCATTGACAAAATACGGCAGGAAATACTCAAAATATCCTGCTTCGCGGTTCTTATCCAGGAAATAGCTGATCAATGCCCTTTGCAACCTGGCTCCCTTACCCTTATAGACAGGAAAACCGGCCCCGGTAATCTTACTGCCGAGGTCAAAATCGATAAGGTCATATTTTTTGGCCAGCTCCCAATGTGGTAAAGCCCCTTCTTCCAACTGCGGGATATCTCCCAGGCGGAAAACTTCTACATTATCCTCGTCGGAAGTTCCCGGAGGAACGGTTTCATGAGGTACGTTGGGTATACGGTACAACACCTCGTTAAGTGCGGCAGCCGTTTCGTTCAGTTTTTCGTTCAGCTCTTTGGATTCTGTCTTAAGCACAGCGGTTTTTTCCTTGAGCTCATTTGCTTTCTGCTGTTCTCCGCTCTTAAAAAGGTTGCCTATCTCTTTCGACAATCTATTAGATTCTGCCAGGGTACTGTCTAATGTTGCCTGAACCCCTCTGCGTTCTTCATCCAGCCGTAGCGCCTCGTTTACCAGCTCTTCGGCCTCCTTACCCAGATTGCGCTTTTCCAGTCCGCGGATTACCCGGTCTTTGTTCTCTCTAATAAATTGTAATTGCAGCATTGTTAAATAGGTAATTTTTATGTTGAAAAAAATCCTGATCGCCCTTTTTTAGGCCGAGCGACAAATTTAAGAAGATTTCAGTCAATTTCAGGGCTTATTTTCCTGTGAATTCCCCTTCTTATTCGTATCCGGGGATAACCATTGTGTTTTTTCCTGCGGTTCGGGCAATATCCAGGTACTGTGCCGGAAAGGGTCCCACTTCTCTGCGGCAAGGTCCGTTTCGGGATCTATAAAAGGATAGGCCGGCCTGCGATTAACACTTAGCCTGCCAATGGCGTAGACGGCAACATCTTTCCCTTCCGCAGCATATTCTTTCTTCAGTCGCTGTGCAAATTGCCATATAACATCGGGTTTGGTGGCCACAATCCTCCGTTGTTTGGGAGAAAGACGATCTTTAGGATACACCAATTCCGTTTTCCCGCTTTCCTTGTCCACTACCTTAAAATGCATATATCCTCCCTTGCTGCGCAACATCATCCGCCAGCTCATACGATGCGCTTCTTCCGTCCAGAGCACATCCCCGGGGATAAACCAATGCCGTAACGGAAGGGCAAGTTGTATGAGAAAATATAGTATCCCTACACCTAAAACAAGGTTTTTATAGTCGGGCACTCTTACCTCTCCGGCAGTGTAAAGCGGTTTCTTTTTCAGAAAAATGTTCCGAATGACTCTCGGCTCAAAGAAAAAGAGGGTAAACCCAAGGGACATATATGGGAATATACCAATCTGAAAGACAAAGGAATTAAAAAGGTGAAAAACGACCGATGCCAGAAAAGCAATTTTTCTTGTAGGCTTCCACAGTAGCAACGGCACGATCAGGCCATCAAAAAGTATCCCTGCCCAGGTAATAAATACATGCACCCCATGCTGTTGCAAAAATTCACCGACCACGGGATAATTTTTTCTACCTAGCATCAGGTTTTCCACCACCGTGTAGTTCAACCAGTCCGGATACAACTTCGCCACGGAAGCATAAGTATACACAATACCAACCTGGAGAATAATGATAACCGAACACCATCCGGGCATGGAGATATCCCGGACATTCCCGTTTTGTTTCGCATCGACGGAAAGGTAACGGTTTGCCGGTTGCACCAGCATGAGCAGGCACATGAGAATAAGCAGGTAGTAATGATTGTTATAGGATGCCTTCTGCATAAGGTATGTCGCTGTCCACATCAGCGTAAAGGCTGCCATACTCCAACGATATTTATACCCTATCATAACAAACAACCCGAAAAGTCCCATCACAGCATAGTAGACATACATCCAGTTACCAGGAAGCGGTTGCAGCCAGTCGAAACCGATAAAATTAAACGTGAATTCCGGCTGGATCAATGTTCTTTTTATCCAACCGGTAAATATGGCCCCGACCGATTCCAATAAGATCAGCAATCCGAAAAGGACCCGGAAAACGATGAGCGGGGCATTGTCTATACGCTTAAACAGGAAGGTAGTCATGGATTTTTATGGATATTATAGATGAGGTTTCTAACACCCCCCTGCCCCCCTCAAGGGGGGGAACTGTAACGGTCTTTTAAAAAGACGAATAATTCCCCCCCTTGAGGGGGCCAGGAGGGTGTACCCGTTTTAAAAAATTAAAAATTCCTTATAGTTTCCCAATATAATCAAGGGCTTTTTCCTTGTCTTTGTCCAGTTGAGCAGACAAGATTTCCACCGATTCAAAACGAACCTCATCCCGCAATCTTTTCAGCATGTCCACCTGTATCTTTTCTCCGTAAATATCCCGGTCGAAATCAAAAAAGTGTATTTCTATGGACTGTGTCGTACCGTTTACGGTAGGATTAAAACCAATATTCATCATGCCATAAACAGTCTTTCCGGCTATCGCGCTCTTCACCACATAAACCCCGTTCCGGGGAATGAGCTTATATTTTTCCGCAATCCGCAAATTGGCCGTCGGAAAACTGATCTGTCTTCCGAGCCCTTTACCTTTTACGACTTCACCGGTAAGCATAAAATCATATCCCAGGTATGAATTGGCAGTTTCCATATCTCCATCGTGCAGTGCTTTGCGTATTTTCGTGGAACTTACCGAAACCTCGTTAACTTCCTCCACCCCTATCTCTTCCACTTCAAAATCGTAAGTTTCCCCGAATTTCACAAGGTCGGCGATCGTTGCCGTGCGGTTTCTGCCAAAACGATGGTCATAACCTATGATCACCTTTTTAGCACGGAGTTTTTCCACGATAATATCCTTTACAAACTCTATGGCCGTAAGCCGAGAAAACTCCCGGGTAAAAGGGTAGATAATCAGTTGGTCCAGGCCACTTTTTTCCAGTATAGATATTTTTTCATCCAGGGTATTTATGAGTTTTATATCCGCATCCTGCTGCAAAACCATTCGCGGATGAGGGAAGAAAGTAAAAATGGTAGATTTCAGATTATTGGCCTGAGCGCTCGAAATAAGTTTGTCTAATATTTTTCTGTGACCTATATGTACTCCGTCAAAAGTACCTATTGTTACTACAGAAAAGCCGGCTTCACTATCGTCTGAGAGTGTTTTTTTAATAATCACGAACAAAGGTTTTTATCCAACACTACAAAGTAACAAATTTTAATTGTCTAAAACTCATATTCCCACTTATAAAAAGGCAATGTCAGTCATACACCACACCCCTTTCTTATGGAATTTTACAGCTATCCGAACTAAGGGGCCAACAGGTAAAACCATAAAAACCGGGAGTGAGACTTCCCTTTTCTGCCGTATTAATTCCAATTTATTATTTACATTTACCATTATATATCCAACCTATGAAAAGACCTCTACTTTCTTTTATATTCCTGATTTTCCTTATCCTGTCTGCGAATGCACAGCAAACCCCGTGGGAAAAAGTTGCTCTCGATCATCAGCCGGCCTCCATTCTCCGTTCCGGGCAGAAAGCAGATGGATACCGCCTGGAACTCAACGCTCTTAAAAGCACCCTGGGCACGACCCCGGGCGCTCGTACCAGTTTACAAGGCAAAGGCAAAAAAGTAGTTTCCTTCCCGGTTAAAAACGGTGTTATGGAAGATTTTGAAGTGACAGAAACCCGGTTTCTCTCCGAGAAACTCTCTCAAAAATACCCTGGCATAAGGTCATATTCCGGAAGATCAGTGACCAATCCGCAAACGGAAATACGTTTCAGTATGGATGATTTTGGGTTCCACGGTGTAATCTACGACAAGACGGAGACCTACTACATCAACCCGGATGATCAGAACAGGGACATTTATTTCCTGGCATCCCGCCAATCCTTTTCCCCGTATGACCACGACTTCGAATGTATGGCAAAAGAACAAGCCAGGGCCATGGGATTGAAGCGTTCAACAGGGCAAAGAGGTCCGGATGACGGGCAGATGAGGACTTTTCGTCTTGCCCTGGCATGTACAGGTGAATTTACACAATACCATATCGATGCCGCCGGAGTAAACAACGGGACAAATACACAAAAAAAGGCTGCTGTACTTTCTGCTATGAACACCATTATGACCCGTGTCAATGGCATTTACGCAAGAGACCTGTCCCTCACCATGCAGCTTATAGACAACAACGACGAACTTATCTTTCTCGACCCGGATACGGACGGAATGACCAATAACCAGGGAAGGACACTTATTGATGAAATACAACCAATTATAGATAATATCATAGGGGCCGGAAATTACGATATAGGCCATGTTTTCAGTACTGGAGCCGGTGGGGTCGCACAGCTTAACTCTCCGTGTACTGCTTCAAAAGCCATGGGGGTCACCGGAACGTCATCGCCCGTAGGCGATCCTTTTGCGGTAGATTATGTAGCTCATGAAATGGGGCACCAGTTCGGGGCTACACATACGTTTAACAATGATTGCGACGGTGAAATAAGCAGCGGAACTGCCGTAGAACCGGGAAGCGGTTCTACCATTATGGCATATGCCGGAATATGCCCTCCAAACATACAAAATAACAGTGACGCCTATTTTCACGCGGTCAGCATTGCCCAGATATGGAAAAATATCACGGAAGGAAACAGCACCTGTGCCACACTGGAAAGCACAGGCAACCAGGCACCTTCGGCAAACGCGGGTGCAGATTACGTAATTCCGGCCGGCACCCCTTTTGTTCTTACCGGGACTGCTTCCGATCCGGACGGGGACGACCTGTCCTATAGCTGGGAACAGACAGACAACCAGATACACGAAGGTTATCCGGAAGCGTCTTCTGCCGGCGGTCCCGTATTCCGCTCTTACAATCCTGCCGGAGAGCCGACACGGTATTTCCCGCGGCTAAACGATATTCTTTCCGGTGAACTGGCCAATACATGGGAAGTCCTGCCGGCTGTTCGGCGCGAGTTAAATTTCTCTTTTCTGGTACGCGACAACAATGTGGCGGGAGGACAAACGGCAAGAGACGATATGTACATTACCGTAAATAATGATGCCGGTCCTTTTATCATAACCTCCCACCAAAACGAAAAAACAATGACCGGCGGGGATACGGAGACCGTTACCTGGGACGTGGCAGGAACCAATACGGGAACTATTTCTGCGGAACTGGTAGATATCCTGCTTTCTACGGATAGTAGTTTTAACGAACCTGTCACACTCGCTTCCGGCGTACCGAATAACGGATCGGCTACGGTGATTGTCCCCGGGGGAATCGGTACTACCAATGCCAGGATCATGGTAAAACCACAGGGAAATATCTTTTTTTCCGTCAATACGGCAAACCTTACGATAGAACCCGGCGATTTTGTCATGGATTTCGAAAGCCTGTCCGAAAAAATATGCAGCTCCGATGAGGCTGTCTATTCTTTCGTATACCGTACCTATGAAGGATTTGGCGATGAAACCGTATTTACTGCCGAAGTTCCGGCAGGTCTTAATGCAGCATTCACCCCCGGTTCGGCCACTTCCGACGGCACTTCGGTAGAAGTTAAAATCACAGATTTCTCCGCTACGGGAGAATACGACATCACGGTTAAAGGAACATCCGGAGAACAGATCAGGGAAATCCCTTTGTCACTACAGGTATATAACGAAGATTTTGAAAATGTAGCCCTTTCGGCCCCGGCGAATGGTGCGGAAGAACTTCGCCCTTCCTTCGGAATCACTCTCGAATGGGAAGAATCTCCCAATGCCATGGCCTATGATGTTCAATTGTCTGCAGAAAGCAATTTCTCCACAATACTGGAAACCGCGTCGGTGGCATTCCCTTACTACGAACCTGAAAATCTGGAAAACGACCGCACCTATTACTGGAGAGTAAAACCGAAAAACCCCTGCGGTGAAGGCGAATATGGCGATCCTTTTGCTTTCCACACGCTGGAAACACAATGCAAAACATATACCGGCAATGAAACCGTTACCATTCCGGAAAACACCGCCACTACCGTAACATCATCCCTCTCCATTGCAGATGATGATATCATTACCGGCGGCATTTCCCTGTCACTTGATATAACCCACTCCTGGATATCGGATCTTACTGTAAGCCTTACTTCCCCTTCGGGAACGACCGTGCGCATCCTTTCCGGTATTTGCGATGAAGCACAAAATATAAACGCCCTATTCAGTACCACAGGCGAAACTGTAACCTGTAATAACAATCCCGCTGTAAGCGGCACCGTAAGGCCCGAAGAAGCCCTTACCCTGTTTCGCGGGGAATCCATGCAGGGCACCTGGACGCTTTCGGTTACGGACTCCCATGCAGAAGACGGTGGCACGATCAATTCCTTCGGTATTACCAGGTGCCCTTCCCCGGCAGCAGATAATTTCAGGATAAAAATTACGGACGAATCCTGTAAAGGCACTAAAGACGGTATTGTTGACGTGCAGGCGGAAGTTGCTCTTAACTACCGGGTGGGATTCAGCGGAAATAATGTGGACCTCACGGAGAGTTTTACGGACAGCTGGCAAGCGACTGACCTGGAACCCGGCACCTATCAATTATGTTTTACCATAGAAGACAATCCGGTGTACATGCAGTGCTTTGATGTAGCTGTAGCGCCATCGGGAGACCTCTCCGTTTATTCCGAAGTCAGCGCGACGGACAACACCCTCAAACTGCAACTGGAGGGAGGAGCATTATACACTGTTGAACATAACGGAATCCGGATGGAAACTACGGAAAGCAATGTAGCCCTGGATCTGAAATCCGGAAAAAACACTATTCTTATTAAAACGGACAAGCCATGCCAGGGTATCTATGAAGAAGATATTTATATTGCCCCGGACGATGTGGTCATCTATCCCAATCCGTTTTCCGACAGCGCCAGTGCCTACATCGGCAGCAATATCCAGGGTGAACTCAATATATCCGTGTATTCCCTTTCCGGTAAATTAATGGCCTCCAAAAGTCATACCGATGCCCGCGAACACATAGACCTGGGGCTGCACGCTTTTCCCCCGGGCGTGTATCTTGTGAAAATCAAGGGAAAAGACATTCGTAAAACCTCCAAAATTGTAAAAAGATAAGAAATACGGCCTCTTTTTAAAAAACTCTCATTTCGACACCTTTAAAATATTTTTTATTACTCATAGCGATATTTAATGTTAAATTATTCTTATATTCGTTACCCCGATCTTATATTTATAACATTAATCTACGCCTATGAGAATTTTTTACTTCTTTATTTTATTGACCGGAATTCTTTTTTGGAGCTCGTGCGAGAGCGACGATGATTCCACCAGCAATGGTTCTTTAACCGTAAGTGCCGACACTACAATGGTACAGGTTGGGGAAACCATAACCTTCTCCGTTATAACAAACAAAGGAGATGACGTAACCGCTTCCGCTACCATAACAGTAAACAATAAGGTACTGGAAGAAAATACTTTTATCCCTGCCCAAACCGGCACTTACGAGGTAAAAGCAAGTTTTAAAAACCTTATTACCGCCTCGCATTACGAAGTGATAGCAGTAGATCGTGAAGCCTCTTCCATTGAAATTTCTTCGGAGCAGACCACGCTGAGCCTCGGAGAAGTATTTTCATTTCTCGTAACAACGGATACAGGAGTTGACGTTACCTATGAATCCGTCATCACCGTGGGTGAAGATACGCTGGAACGGGAAAGGTTCTTACCGGAAAGACCGGGCACTTTCTCCGCAATGGCAACTTATGCAGGACTGGAAAGCGCCCCGATCGATATTGAAGTACTGCCTAATTCCATTTCGGTTGAAGCAGATAAAAGCGATATTCTCCTGGGCGAAACCGTTACTTTCACGGTTTTTGCCGATTCTGATATAGATATCACTCCCGAAGCCACCATTATGGTTGGCGAAGAAGAGATAGAAGGCAACACATTTACACCCGGAGAAGCCGGTACTTACACGATAACAGCCAGCTACGGGGAATTCACCAGTGATCCTGTTGAAATTAACGTATCAGATAACTTCTTTGTTCTGAATGACACCACTTACGAAACTCCCACAGGTACTTTTGCTTATTTCGGGACTTTCCAGGGTGAAAACGGCCTGGAATCCATTTGGGCATTCAATCCGTTCCTGGAAATAGACAACGGCGACGGTACGGCCAGTTACCCCAATGACCTGTATATCTACATTGCATTGGAACAGCCGGAAACCGGAGATCTCGTATTCCCTTCAAACGGCACATATACCTACCTGGCCGGCACCCTTCCGGAAATCTTCGACGCACAGGTTTTCTATGATAATAATCCGTGGGTAGGGGCAGACGAATCCTTCGAGACTATTGCACTGGAAGTAACAGGAATGGGAACATGGGTCAATGCCGAAACTTCCGTAGAACGCATTGAATATACCATCACCAAAGAAGATGGTTCTGTCGTAACCGGACAATACAGCGGTCCTGTCTTTGCCTGGGATGCCTCCGGAGGCCGAAGGGAAAAAGAAAAAACTGTTATAAATGCTCCTTTCATAAAACAAGGGACTTTCAGTAAGAGATAATTCAATCCCCCGGATCATTCCACACGATTATGCGGAATTTTCCGGGGGAGATAAAACCAATACCCCCATTAATTACCATATAAACCTAAACCCGAATATCCATGATAAAAAAATTACTCCTTTTCGCGTTTGCCTTATGCCTGTTTGCCGGCTACGGACAAAATCCCGTATGGAACCCGGTAAACGGAACGGGAAGATCAAAAATATTACCTAACAAAGCACATCTATCCTCCGGAAAGACCTTTACACTGGATGTAGAGGGCCTTAAAAGATCACTGCGCAATGCTCCCTTGAGGGGACAAGCCATGGGAAGATCAAACACCATTCTGGAATTTCCCGATGCCGAAGGAAAAATGGAAAAGTTCCGTGTTTCCGAAGCCCCGGTCATGCACCCCGCACTTGCTGCCAGGTACCCGGGAATAAAATCGTACGCAGGACAGGGTATTGACGATCCTTCCGCAACGATCCGTTTCAGCATTTCACACCTGGGACTGCACAGTATGAAACTTTCCGGCAACCACGGATCGGTATTTATAGAGCCCTATTCCGAAGACAGAAAACACTATATAGTTTACGACCGGAAAAAGTCAAAAGCCATGTCTGCTTTCGAATGCACCCTCCGGGATGATGTTATCGGGAAAACCGGTACAACAGCCACCAGGAATGCGGATGACAGTACCCTGAGAACATATCGCCTGGCCTTATCCGCTACCGGGGAGTACACGCAATATTTCGGGGGTACCATAGAAGATGCACTGGCCGCCATAAATACAACCATGACCAGGGTCAACGGTCTTTTTGAGAACGACTTTGCCATCACAACGGTGCTGATTGAAAATACGGATGAAGTCATCTATATCGATCCGGACTCCGATCCGTACACCGGAAGTTACAACAGCGAGCTGCAAAGCACGCTGACCAGCGTTATCGGCGAAGAAAATTACGATATCGGCCATGTATTCGTGCAGGGAAGTAACAACGGAAATGCAGGGTGTATCGGCTGTGTATGTGTAGACAACAGTAAAGGTAGCGGCTTCACCTCACATTCCACACCCGAAGGGGATAACTTCGATGTAGACTATGTGGCACACGAAATGGGGCATCAGTTCGGCGCCAACCATACCTTCGCCATTCGGGATGAAGGAACAGATGCTCATTACGAGCCGGGAAGCGGTTCCACCATCATGGGTTACGCCGGTATAACCGGTGCTACGGACGTACAGCCACATAGTGACCCTTACTTCCATGCCTTCAGCATAGAACAGGTTACCAATTACGTAAAAACCACCACCTGCCAGACCGACACACCTACGGGCAATAACATCCCCACAGCCGATGCCGGCCCGGATTATACCATCCCCAAAGGCACTCCTTTCTTACTTACCGGGGAAGGTACCGATGCGGACAGCGATGACGAACTTACCTATTGCTGGGAACAAATGGATGAGGACGATGCTCTGAATCCATTTCCAAGCCCTACGGCAACTTCCGGCCCCGTATTCCGGTCCATTATGCCATCCACATCAAAAACACGTTCCTTTCCTTCAATCTCTACATTATTGGAAGGTAACACTTCCTCCCAATGGGAAGCTGTCCCCGAAGTAGCCAGGGAACTCAACTTCCGGCTTACGGTAAGGGATAACCGTGCCGGGGGTGCGGCCAATAACAGTGATGACCTGACCCTTACCGTAAATGACGAGGCAGGCCCTTTTATCATTACCTCCCATGATACATTGACAAATATTGCTTCCGGAAGTACACAAACCGTTACCTGGGATGTTGCCGGAACCAATAGCGGAGCTATTAACGTACAGACTGTGGATATCCTGTTTGCCGCTTCCAGCGACTTTTCCGAACTCATTCCAATGGCCGAAAATGTGGAAAACAACGGAAGCCATGAAATTACTTTCCCGGATAATGTAAACACGGATAACGGAAGGATTGTGATACGGGCGGTAGATCATATTTTCTATGCGGTAAGCAAGGGAGACCTGTCTATAAGAGAATTTGCCCTGGCTTTCGAGACTACTGAATTTATTGCCTGCAAACCCGATGACCTGGAATTTTCCTTTACTTATCAGGCCGCTCCGGGGTTTACGGAAGAAGTTACCTTTTCTGCCATTGATGTTCCCGGGGGAACGGAAGTAAGTTTCGAACCGGCAATAGCCACGGAAACCGAAACCGAAATACATGTTACCGTTTCCGGAATAGACAGTACGTCCGTAGGATCTTATGCATTTACCATTGTCGGGGAATCGGAAGAAGGCCTCACCGATCAGGGTGAAATAACTATGGAAGTCCACGACAGCGGGGAACTCGGAATGGTGTCCCTGACATCTCCCTATAACGCCAGTGATGTCAATACAGGCATCACCCTGCAATGGGAAGAGATCGCCGATATACAATCATATATCGTCCAGGTAGCGACCGATGAAGATTTCTCTTCCGTAATCGATGAAGCTTCCGTTACGGAACCCGGATACAGTCCGCAGGAACTGGAATATGAACAGACCTATTACTGGAGGGTAAAAATCGTTGGGTTTTGTGGTGAAGGAGAGTACAGTGATACCTTCTACTTCCACACCTCCACTACCGCGCCAAGTTGCGATATGACAGAAAACAATACACAGGTTATCATAGACGATTCCAGTTCCAATGTCATAACTTCTTCTATCGAGATTACCGAAGCGGAACAACTGCAACTGACAGACCTGTCCCTGGGCCTGGATATTTCCCACACTTATGTTTCCGACCTCACGGTAAGCCTTACCTCTCCGTCGGGTACTACAGTGATCGTTTTGGAAGGTGTATGCGGTGGTAATGAAGACATAAGCGCGACGTTCAGCGATACAGGTTCTCCGCTGGAATGCGGCTCCACATCACCGGCGGTCAGCGGCAATATACAACCACAGGAATTATTTGAAGCATTTCACGGGGAAGATATAGAAGGAACATGGACCTTAACCGTTGAAGACGGCTTTGCTTTAGACGGCGGCGCTCTCAACTCCTTTTCGCTGGATATCTGCTCGGAACCTCCTTCCCTGGCTTTGACCGAAGACAATTTTACACTTAAAACCACCAGTGAAACCTGTCGCGATAACCAGGATGGTTCCATAAGCGTGGAAGCTCTTGAAATACTGGACTACCAAGCGGTGATCACCGCGGAAGACGGCACGGAAATAACAGGGGCTTTTCAGTACTTTTGGGAGACTACCGGACTGGATGCCGGGAATTACACAATGTGTATTACCGTTGATGGTTATCCGAATTTCGAACAGTGCTTCGACCTGACAATTTCCCAACCGGAAGAATTGACCGTATCGTCCTCCGTAAATGAAACCGGACGCACCATTGACCTTGAATTGAGAGGAGGAGCGCTCTACACCATACAATTAAACGGCATGACCACACAGACTTCCGAAAACAGGATATCCCTTGATCTCGAACCCGGAGAAAATGATCTGACCGTGAAGACAGGTAAAGACTGCCAGGGGGAATACCGCGAAAAGATCTATGTGGCACCTGATGATGTGGTTATTTACCCGAACCCCTTCCGTGAAACCACCAGGGTATTCATAGGAAATGCCATTAAAGGTAATATTCACATCTCGGTTTTCTCCCTCACCGGGCGCCTGGTCATGACCCAAAATTACAACAGGAACAACGGGAGCAGTGAATTCGAATTACAGGCTGCCAGCCTTGTGCCGGGTGTTTATCTTATTAAGATACAAGGAGAACAGTTCAAAAAAACCTTTAAAATGGTAAAATTATAACCGTTTTCAACCGGAAAGAGACAAAATTTCTTAGTTTTAACCAATACTACGAACAATGAAAAAATTAGCATTAGGCCTGGGCATTGTATTATCATTTATCATCATGAGCTGCAGCAATGATGATGACAATACCCCTTCGGAGCCCGGAATGGCCACCCTTATATTCCCGGAAAACAACTCGGAGTGTACTGCCGGTATTTCCGTAAATGACCTCAACAGTAGAATCCCATTCGAATGGGAGCCTTCAGAACACACGGATAGTTATCGCTTACGGGTACAAAACCTGAATGATGGTACAAGCCAGGAATATAGCACGGAAGCTACTTCCCTGGAAATTTTATTACAAAAAGGCGAACCCTATTCCTGGACCGTAACATCTATTAGCGCTGAAATCCCGGAAACCACCGAAAGTGAAAGCTGGAAATTCTACAATGCCGGTGACGGTGTGGAATCTTACGCCCCGTTCCCCGCAACAGCGATTGCTCCCGAACCGGGTGAAAATATTACCGCAGAAGGAGGCGCTGTTTCCCTGCAATGGGAAGGCAATGATATAGACGGAGATATCACAGGATATGATATATATTTCGGAAATTCGAACCCACCGGAAACGCCCATCGCAACCGAGCTGGAAGAAAGTGAGCTGGAAGGGATAAGTATCAGTCCTAAAACGGTGTATTACTGGAGCGTGGTTACAAAAGATTCCCAGGGCAACCGCTCTCAATCGGAAGTATTTATCTTTAAAGTAGATTGACCAGGCTAAAATTTGACTAAAACCGATATTTGCCTTATTTGCCGTTAAATGTATTCATGGTATTGGTAATTCCGGCAGTGGCAAAAGACCGTATAAGTTCACAAGCCTTTCCCAACCGTTCGGGAAGGGCTTTGTTTTCTTCTTCATTCCACTCCCCCAAAACGTAATCTATCTGCCTGCCTTTTGTAAATTCGGCTCCAACCCCAAAACGAAACCTGTTGTATTGTGTGGTATTCAACTGTGCTTGTATATCTTTAAGGCCATTGTGCCCGCCATCACTCCCCCGGGTCTTCAGACGGATCGTCCCGAAAGGAATGTTTATATCATCGGTAATAACCAGCACGTTCTCCAGGGATATTTTTTCTTTATCCATCCAGTATTTTACCGCTTTGCCACTCAGGTTCATATACGTAGCCGGTTTCAGAAGGATGAGACTCCTTCCCTTTACTTTATATAAAGCTTTGTCCCCCAGTTTCACCGTTTCAAATTGAAGGGATTCTTTTTCAGCCAGATAATCCAATACTTTAAAACCGATATTATGACGGGTATTTTCGTACTCTTTCCCGATATTTCCCAGGCCTACGATCAAAAACTTCTTCATAGTGTCGTCTTCGTTAAATACGGATAGTTCCTTCTCTTTAAAAATTCTCTTTATGAAAGACAGCATTGTATACCGTTTAAGGACAGGTAAAAATAAAAAAACATCCCGACAAGAGCCGGGATGTTTCTGCAAAAAAATGATATGCAATTATTTGCCTGTCTTCTCCGCTTTCGCAGCTTCCTGCGCAGCTTTCATGGCCGCACGTGATATTCTCACCTGGCAAACCACGGTATTATCCGGGTGCAGGATCTTATAATCATCATTGCCAAGAGCAGTAACATAAAGTTTGTTGCCTATTTCCAATTCGGAAATATTTGCTGGAATATAATCCGGCAGGTTCGCAGGAAGTGCTTTTACTTTAAGCTTACGCTTCGTAAGACGCAGTACCCCACCTTTTAAAACACCGGGAGCGCTTCCTTCAATTTTAACAGGGATTTCCAGTGTAACTTCATTATCATCATACATCCGATAAAAATCGATATGCAAAATCTTGTCCGTTACCGGGTGGAATTGAATGTCCTGCAGGATTGCATTGTATTTTCCTCCTTTTTCCAGGTCAATCACTACGGTATGTACGTCCGGAGTGTAAACCAATTTGGAAAACGCTAATTCGTCTGCCGAAAAGTGTAAAGGGCTATCTCCTCCGTAAAGTACGCAAGGAACCTTTTCAGCATTACGTAAGGCTTTAGTCGATGCTTTGCCCACGCTTTCTCTTTGAGATCCTTTAATTGTAATTGACTTCATTGTATATAAAAATTAAAACATTTCTTCTTAACACTGCAATCCGTTTGGATTACATCAAAAATTTAGAACTTATAGAGGTGTTCTGATGTACCCTTTGCATAACATCTGCAAAAAGATTGGCACAGGTCAGCACCTTCACTTTCGGGCTTTCTTTCTTCAGCGGAATAGAATCGGTTACAATCAATTCTTCCAGCTTGGAGTCTTCTATCCTTTCATAGGCATTCCCGGACAACAGGGCATGTGTTGTAATAGCCCGTACACTGATCGCTCCTTTTTCTATCATCAGGTCTGCCGCCCTGGTAAGCGTTCCCGCCGTATCTACCATATCGTCAACCAGAACCACATTTTTTCCTTCAACATCACCTATCAGTTCCATATGGTCTATAACATTGGCTTTCTTGCGCTGCTTATAGCAGATAACCACGTCACTTTCCAGGAACTTGGAATAAGCATAGGCTCGTTTGGAACCTCCCATATCCGGTGATGCAATGGTGAGGTTATCCAGCTCAAGAGACTCCAGATAGGGTAAAAATATGGTAGATGCAAATAAATGATCTACCGGTTTTTCAAAAAATCCTTGTATCTGGTCCGCATGCAGGTCCATCGTAATGATCCTCGTTGCACCGGCAGTTTCCAGTAATTTCGCTACCAGTTTGGCTCCTATCGGCACCCTCGGTTTGTCTTTCCTGTCCTGCCTGGCCCATCCGAAATACGGTAACACAGCGGTTATGTGCCTTGCCGAAGCTCTTTTGGCAGCATCGAGCATCAGCAACATTTCCATCAGGTTTTCCGTCCCGGGATGGGTGGATCCGATTATAAATATCCTCGATCCCCTTATCGATTCCTCAAAAGACGGCTGAAATTCACCGTCACTATATTTAGAGAACGTTACACGTCCTAATTCTGTCCCGAAAGATTCTGCAATTTTTTCTGCGAGAATCATACTTTGCTCACAGGCAAAAATCTTGGGTTCAGGCACGGTATAAGACATTATTATGGTGTTGTTTAGTAGTTTTGTCCTGTTTGTTAGCGAGGTGCAAATTTAGAAATTATTTTGATATGAGCACTTTTAATCCGCTTTTTTATTGATTCCCATTCACTTACCTGAAACCCTATCAATTATACGATTTTCCGGTACCGGGCAAATACCCTTTACCCCAGCATCTGTGCGGCCTTTTTCACGGCAGCTACCAGCGCATCGATTTCCTGCCTGGTATTATAGAATGCAAAACTGGCCCGTACGGTACCGGGTATCCTGTAATAATCCATTACAGGTTGCGCGCAATGGTGACCGGTCCGCACTGCAATTCCAAGTTTATCCACAATGGTACCTATATCATATGGGTGGATACCTTCCAGGTTAAAAGAAATGACGGAAGTCTTATGACCGGAGGTCCCGTAAATACGCAATCCTTCTATTCCGAGAAGTTCTTTGGTCGCATAAGACAGCAATTCGTTCTCATAGGCTTCTATTCTATCGAAACCGATACCATTCAGGTAATCCACGGCAACTCCAAAAGCGATACCACCACAAATATTGGGCGTTCCGGCTTCGAATTTGTGGGGCAGACCGGCATACGTGGTTTTTTCAAACGTCACTTCGGCGATCATTTCTCCACCACCCTGGTAGGGCGGAAGTTCCTTTAACCATTTTTCTTTTCCGTATAGTACCCCTACACCAGTAGGCCCGCACATTTTGTGTGCCGATGCCACATAAAAATCTACATCAAGAGCCTGTACGTCCGGTTTGACATGCGGACAAGCCTGTGCACCGTCGATCAGGACCGCGGCACCAACACCATGCGCCTTTTCTATAATCTCTTCTATGGGATTTACCGTACCAAGTGCATTGGAAATATGATTACAGAAAACCAGCCTGGTCTTTTCAGAGAGCAAGTCTGTATAGGCGTCCATCACCAACTCCCCTTCTTCGTTCATGGGGATAACCCGGAGCACGGCCCCTGTTTTTTCGCACAACATTTGCCAAGGCACAATATTGGAATGGTGTTCCATAGCCGATACGATGATCTCATCCCCTTCCTCCAGGAACGAAGAAAATCCACTCGCAACCAGGTTGATACCATGTGTAGTACCTGAAGTAAAGATCATTTCATATGCTTTTGCCGCATTAAAATGCTTCTGCAGTTTTATCCGGGCTTGTTCATATGCATCGGTAGCTTCCTGCGACAGGGTATGCACACCCCGGTGTATATTGGCATTATACCGGGAATAATAATCTACAATGGCATCTATAACTACCTGCGGTGTCTGTGACGTCGCTGCATTGTCAAAATACACCAAAGGTTTTCCGTTCACCTGTCGTTGCAGTATGGGGAAATCCTTTCGTATTTCCTCTATATTAAAAGGGACCGTATGCGGTATTGTAGTGGCCATTGCAAAAAAATAATGAGTTAAAGAGTTAAGAAGTTAAAAACTAAAAGTATATAAACGAGAATAATCTAAATAACATAGGGCTTCTCCTTTTATATATTCGATCTAATTGGCTAATTGTTTTGAAATGAGCAAGACCGATTCTTTTAACTTTTTATACTCCTTTTCTTCTATATAGTCTATTTTCTGTAAAATATTAAGTAAGTTTCGAACTTCTCCCGCAGAACCTTTTGCGATACACAGGAAACGAACCAACTACTCCCTATCTGTCTCCCGTTCAAATCCTTCCGAAATATTGTTTGAAATGGAGATAACAGCTTTTTTGATCTGTTCATTCAAAGTATATTCATACCGGAAAACTTCTTTTTTGAGTAACTGAAAGATTTCTACAGTAAAAGTCCGTGTATCTTGATACACCTCAAGGTCTTCGGACGAATTATATGCCCCTATGTCTTGAACTTTTCCTCTTTACCTCTTTTTCTCTTAGCTTAAAGTTCAAAACCGAGATTAACACCCAGCTTTTTCGCGATAAGCTTGTTGATACGTGCTTTTACTTCCGGTATTTTTACGCTTTCGAGAACATTATTGGCAAAGGCATACATAAGAAGCGCCTTAGCTTCTTTCATAGGAATTCCCCTGGAACGAAGATAAAATAACGCTTCTTCATCCAGTTGTCCAATAGTACATCCGTGCGAACATTTTACGTCATCGGCAAATATCTCCAATTGGGGCTTGGCATTGATCGTGGCTTTATCGTCCAGAAGGATATTATTGTTCTGCTGGAAAGCATTGGTCTTTTGCGCCTCTTTTTCCACAATCACCTTACCGTTGAAAACCCCGGTACTGCGATCGGCATATATACCTTTATAATCCTGGTGACTTTCGCAATGGGGATATACATGATTTACAAGGGTATGATGGTCCACATGCTGTTTTTCCCCTATAATAGTAATTCCCTTCAGTGTGGAAGTGACATGCTCGTCCCTGTGATAAAAATTCAGGTTATTGCGGGTAAGGTTTCCGCCTATAGAAAATGTATGTACGGAAGCATGGCTGTTTTTCTCCTGAGACACATAAGTATTATCTATCAGAGAAGCCGCATGGTTGTCATTTTGAATCTTGTAGTAATCTACCAGAGCTTCCTTACCTGCAAATATCTCGGTTACAACATTGGTGAGTACAGGGTTTTCCGTAAGGCTCTGATGACGCTCAATGATCTGTACCTGTGCATTTTCACCTACGACGATCAGGTTCCTGGGCTGAAGCATCATTGCAGGCTCTTTACCGGTAGAAAAATGCAGGATCTGAATGGGTTTATCCACAACCTTTCCTTTGGGAATGTTTATGAATGCCCCTTCTTTTAAGAAGGCCGTATTAAGAGCGGTAAGACTATCTTCCGAATTAGCAGCCCGGTTAAAGTATTTTTCAATAATGGCCCTGTATTTTGGCTTGCTCAAGGCAGAACTCATAAGACATACATCCAGTCCGTCATGCGAGGTTGCCGACAGATTCGAACTGTACCTGCCGTCCACAAAAGCTATTTTATACGAATCTATATCATGGATAAAATACCGCATTACATCCTTAAACTCCAATCCTGTATCCTCTTTCGGGAACAGGCTGTAGTTCTGCTTCAGGATAGCATTTAAAGAAGTATATTTCCAAGCTTCTTCCTTCCTGGTCGGAAATCCCTTTTTGTCGAATTTCTTTATCGCATCCGAACAGATATCATGTATGGGCGAATGCACATCCAGTCCGTCTTCATACGCAAAGAAAGAAGAAACCAATTTATCTTTTAATTCCATCACTTACTTTAAGTTTCTGTGTTTTCTGTTTCTATTGTTTCTGGGTTTCTGTGTGTCCGGTTTCCTATCCCTCATCTTTGAATTTCAACCCCTTGTAATCTTTCTTATTTAAATAAATTACCAGGTTTGCAATGCGCTTACTGGGGGTTTTATAGTCATTTTTCAATCTCTCCGGTTTTTCTTCCGAAATATACCCGGAATCAAACACTCGGTACAATTGCGATCTTGTTTCACCTGCGGAACCTTTTGCTATAGAAAGAAAGTGTTTAAATTCCATATTTCCATCCCTTTCAAAGCCTTCCGAAATGTTATCCATCACTGACCTGGAAGATCCTTTTATCTGATATTGGAGTTTAAAATCATGTTTTAAATCCGTATCTTTCGAAATAGTTAAATCTCTTTATGCAACCTTCTTGCTTCCTTCCAGATATCCAAATCCTCAAAACTGGTAATCGTTGCCATAAGACGAAGGGTTCATTAGCATAAAAACATGAAACCAAAAACTATAGAAACAAGAAACTAATTATTAACTTTTTCCTGTTTTATCCAGTCGTACCCTTTTTCTTCCAGTTCATGTGCCAGTTCCGCACCTCCGGATTTTACGATCTTTCCGTCGAGGAGTACATGTACAAAATCCGGAACGATATAATCCAGCAATCTCTGGTAATGTGTAATTACGACTACGGCATTGTCTTTGGAACGCAAACGGTTGACCCCGTTAGATACAATACGAAGGGCATCGATATCCAGTCCGGAATCCGTTTCGTCCAGAATGGCCAGTTTCGGCTCCAGCATGGCCAGCTGGAATATTTCGTTTCGTTTTTTCTCTCCACCGGAAAACCCTTCGTTTAAAGAACGGGAAAGAAACTTACGGTCTATTTCCAGAAGCTCTGATTTTTCCCGTATTTTCTTCAGCATTTCATTAGCAGGCATCTCTTTCAGCCCCTGTGCTTTCCGGGTTTCGTTGATGGCAGTCTTCATGAAGTTAGTCACCGATACACCGGGAATTTCCACGGGATACTGGAAAGACAGAAAAATACCTTTGTGTGCTCTTTCCTCTGCAGAAAGTTCCTCCAGGTCTTCACCCTCAAAAACAATGTTTCCTTCCGTAACTTCAAACTCCTCCTTGCCGGCGATAACGGAAGACAACGTACTTTTACCGGAACCGTTAGGTCCCATGATAGCATGCACTTCCCCGGCATTCACCTCGATGTTTATCCCCTTTAATATCTCCTTGCCTTCTATACCGGCACGTAAGTTGTTTATCTTTAGCATTTCTTATTAAAATTTAAAAACCGGCACCTTGTTCTTTATCCTGTAAGGACAAAGGTTGGGCTACCATTTTTTGCATTACTACTGTTCGACTGTATTCCGATAAATAACGGTGATTTTTTTAGCGTTCTACCCGACAGAACCTTCCAGCGAGATTTCCAGTAATTTCTGTGCTTCCACGGCAAATTCCATAGGTAGTTTATTCAGGACCTCTTTACTAAAGCCGTTAACGATTAACGCAATGGCCTTTTCCGTATCGATTCCCCGCTGGTTACAGTAAAAGATCTGGTCTTCCCCGATTTTCGAGGTCGTAGCCTCGTGTTCTATCTGGGCTGTTTTATTTTTGACTTCTATGTACGGGAAGGTGTGTGCTCCGCAATTGTTGCCCATCAACAAGGAATCACACTGTGAAAAGTTCCGTGCATTTTCGGCCCTGCTGTTGATCTGCACCAGTCCCCGGTAACTGTTCTGTGATTTTCCCGCGGAAACACCTTTGGATATAATGGTACTCCTGGTATTTTTTCCGAGATGGATCATTTTGGTCCCGGTATCTGCCTGCTGATAGTTATTGGTTACGGCGATAGAGTAAAATTCCCCGACGGAGTTATCGCCTTTCAGTATACAACTGGGGTATTTCCAGGTAATGGCACTGCCCGTTTCTACCTGAGTCCAGGAGATCTTGGCATTGGTTTCGCACAACCCTCTTTTGGTTACAAAGTTATACACCCCGCCCTTACCGTCTTTTCCTCCGGGAAACCAGTTCTGAACCGTAGAGTATTTTATTTCGGCATCTTCGAGGGCGACCAGTTCCACTACGGCAGCGTGCAGCTGGTTCTCATCGCGCATAGGCGCAGTACAGCCTTCCAGGTAACTCACATAGCTCCCTTCGTCCGCAATGACCAATGTCCGCTCAAACTGTCCGGTCCCCGCCTGGTTAATACGGAAATATGTAGACAATTCCATCGGACAACGCACCCCTTTGGGTATGTAACAGAACGAACCGTCCGAGAACACCGCCGAATTAAGAGCCGCGTAAAAATTATCTTTTTTGGGCACTACGGAACCGATATATTTCTTTACGAGTTCCGGGTGCTCTTTAATAGCTTCACTGATAGAGCAGAAAATAATCCCTTTTTCAGCGAGCGTCTTCTTAAAGGTAGTAGCTACGGAAACGGAATCCATCACTACATCTATGGCCACTCCCGCAAGCTTTTTCTGTTCGTCGAGCGATATTCCCAGTTTACTGAACGTTTCCAGCAATTCCGGATCTACTTCATCCAGGCTGTTATATTTGTCTTTCTTCTTAGGCGCCGAATAATAACTGATATTCTGAAAATCGGGCTTTTTATATGTTACATTGGCCCATTCCGGCTCGATCATCAGCTCCCATGCTTTGAAAGCTTCCACACGCCACTCGGTCATCCATTCCGGTTCTTCTTTCTTCCTGGAAATGGCCCGCACGATCTCCTCGTTAAGCCCCACAGGAAATGTCTCCGACTCTATATCCGTATAAAAACCGTATTCGTA
The DNA here is from genome assembly GCF_052983395.1 of Sinomicrobium halophytocola. Taxonomy (NCBI): domain Bacteria; kingdom Pseudomonadati; phylum Bacteroidota; class Flavobacteriia; order Flavobacteriales; family Flavobacteriaceae; genus Sinomicrobium; species Sinomicrobium halophytocola. The sequence continues at coordinate 207,704 of NZ_JBRKIT010000042.1, read as the reverse complement.
TTCTTTGGTTTCAAGTTCTTTTTTTAATTCTTCCTCTGTATATGCCATCGCTTTTATTTCATACAATTAACATCCGTCCTGCCCTGTAAAGGAGAAGCAAAAATCCCGTTATCGTTTATAACGAAAAGCTCTCCCCGCATCCGCAGGTCCGCTGTGCATTCGGGTTATTGAACACAAATCCTTTTCCATTAAGTCCGCCCGAATATTCCAGTGTCGTCCCTACCAGATATAAAAAACTCTTTTTATCTACAAGGATACGCACCGCATTATCTTCAAAGATTTTATCATCTTCGTTTTGCAGCTTGTCAAACTTCAGTTCGTATGACAGGCCACTACATCCCCCGCTTTTAACGCCTACGCGCACAAAGTCCATGGAAGCATCAAAACCTCCTTCGGTCATAAGCTCTACAACCTTCCGCTTTGCTGTGTCTGAAACTCTTATCATGGTTTTATCGTGGTTTAATCTTAAATTGCAATGCAAAGATAGTAACTATAATAGACTTAATAAACTATTTACACAGCAATTACACAATCACAGTATAAGGGAAATTTATAACAATCGCATGCCGAAAAACGGGGCAAGGATACATTGCTCATTTTTTCTCATGACATCTTCCGTCCGGATAAATCAACACATTTGTTATCTTTCAAAAACTCCTACCTTTGCACTATGATAGAAGACAAAGACCCACAACGCACTTCGCTTTCCGAACTTGGTGAATTCGGGCTCATTGAACATTTGACCAAGGACTTTAAGGTTACGCGAAAATCCACGGTAAAAGGAGTAGGAGATGATGCTGCCGTGCTGGATTTCAAAAACAAAAAGACCGTGATCACCAATGACCTGCTGGTGGAAGGTGTTCACTTCGACCTGGCTTATGTACCCTTAAAACACCTGGGATACAAAGCTGTTATGGTTAACCTGTCCGACATTTACGCCATGAATGCCACGGCTACCCAGATCACCGTTTCCATTGCCGTTTCCAATCGCTTTCCGCTGGAAGCCCTGGAAGAACTTTACGATGGTATTGCACTGGCCTGCGAACTATACGACGTGGATATGATAGGTGGCGACACCACATCTTCCAATAAGGGATTATTTATATCCGTCACCGCCATAGGTGAAGCGAAAAGCGAGGACCTGGTATACCGTAACGGCGCAAAACCCAATGATCTCCTGGTAGTTTCCGGCGACCTGGGAGGTGCCTATATGGGACTACAGGTGCTGAAAAGAGAAAAAGAGGTGTTTAAAGTAAATCCCAACAACCAGCCGGACCTGTCCATGTACACCTACATTGTGGAAAGACAGCTGAAACCGGAAGCCAGAAAAGACATTCCCGTACTGCTTAAGGAACTCGGGGTGAAACCCACCTCTATGATAGATATATCGGACGGTCTTTCTTCGGAGATCTTACACCTTTGCAAGCAATCGGGCGTAGGATGCAACCTGTACGAAGACAAAATACCCCTGGACCCGCAGGTTATTTCCACCAGCGAGGAGTTTGACATAAACAGCACCATGGTTGCCCTAAGTGGCGGAGAGGACTACGAACTGCTCTTTACCATCACACAGGAAGATTATCCTAAAATTCAGGGAAACCCTCACCTGACTATCATCGGACACATGACTCTGGAAAATGAAGGCATGCATTTAATATCGCGGGCAAACACGAAAATCCCCCTCAAAGCAAGAGGCTGGAATGCCCTGAAAGAAGAATAATTTCAAGCGGCAGAACTGGAATGCTGCTTTTTCTGATGTAATTCGGCCAGCGTCTCGTTGATCTCTTTCAGTTGTGAGGTCAGCGAGGTCAGTCGCCCTTCATCATTTACGGTTACTTCGGCCCTGCAACAACTACACTGATACTCTTTAATGTAAGATGTCACTTCTTTTGTTACCCTGAATCGATGTCCGAAGATGAAGCAGAGTATCCGGGCCATAGAAAAAACGGATTTGTTAGACTTTATATGCATGGTTTGGGTAGTTTTGGATTCACGCCCCCGAATATACTATTTTATAAATCAAAAATCAAAAAAATTCCGGCTATTTCTTTAAAAACCAACATATTGCATACAAAACTTCTTTTTTATTCTCAATATGGCTCATATGACCGTCCGAAACTTCAAAAATCGCAACATCAGCGCCCTTTGTCTGGTCCATCAGGACATCAAAATTCAGGACGGGATCTTTTTTCCCGAGGATCATCATCTTTTTGTAAGGTGAAAAATGCAGAAGCACTTCCCTGTCCTCCCGGATCTTCATCCCTTCCAGGGCAGCTACAATACCCTGCAAAGGTGTTTTAAGAGCCTCCGTTTTAATTTCTTTTATTTCCTCGCGGAATATTGTACGGTTTTTGGGCCGGAAAAGATTGGAAATAGCCATTCTGATAAAATTCCGATGGTTCTGTTTTACTGCAACAATGGCACGGTCCCTGTTTTGTCTCCGGGCCTCATCATCCGCCCGGGCGGTAGAATTGAGCAATACCAGACCCTTTATGGCATCCGGGTTCTTCTCCGCAAAGGCCAGGGCCACATAGCCTCCCATTGAATGCCCCACCAGTACGGATTTGCGTATCTTCAGGTGTTTTAACACCTCTTCTACGGCTTCGGCCATCATCTCCATGGTATGCACATAGCCGAGACACCCCGTCTGCCCGTGCCCCAGGAGATCTATGGCGACCACCCTGTTTTTATCGGAAAGTCCCGGAATCAGGCCTTTCCACATACCGGAGTTCTCTAAAAAACCATGTAAAAGTACCAAAACAGGCCCTTTGCCTTCTTCCGTATAAAAAACGGGAATACCTTTGTGATTAATTGTCATTTGCCGTTCTGCTTTATGATCCCATAAGAAAATGCAAAGTTGTGCATTTCGTACACAAAAGCCAAAATCCTTCTCAATATTAATTTCTCTAATATAGTTGAAACCTTACGGGATATATCCAGATACAAAAAGCCGGTAAAGGATTTCCCCCTTTAAAGCCCGGAAAACGGCCATTAAAGCAATCCCTTTGACACCGGAAGTAATTGGTTTAGCGGCTTAACCATTTCCTTTAGCCGCGAAACGGGTTACTTTGACGGCTAAACGAGTTAAGTTGACCGCTTAACCAAATACGTTTGCCGCTTACACAGTTATGTTGACCGCAGAAGTAGTTCGGTTAGCGGCTAAACCATTCCCTTTAGCCGCGAAACGGGTTACTTTGACGGCTAAACCGGTTAAGTTGACCGCTTAAGCAAATACATTTGCCGCATAAGTAGTTCGGTTGACCGCTAAACCGGTTGGTTTAGCGGTCAACCCAAACCGGTCCGCCGTCAACGCATTCCCTTAAATGGCATTATCGGGACTTGTCCGCAAATAAAAAGCGGTGTTACGTTTGCTGTAGATCACCACCTTTTCGGCAATCTGTTTCCAATACTCATGGGCTTTCCCTAAAAACCAGCCTATGGGCTCACCACCCAAGAAATATAATACTGTGAACCGACGAGCCCGGTACCTACTGCGGTAAAATATTCATTTCCGCCAATATTGGTCCCGCCGACCTTAAAGGTGGACTTTACGGCGGGAACCCGGTAATTAAGCTGTACATCCATAACGGAAAACGCCGGAACATTCCCGTCGGCAAAACTGGCCTGCCAGAAAAACGCATCACTCCATCTCCAATTGATATTAAACCCGAAATTTTCAAACAGCTCCGTATTACCGAAATGGGCTTTTACCTTGTGTTTAGGCGTATTGAACCCGGGGCGAAAATCAGGGTCTTTATCTTCGTCAAAGTCAAAATCGGCAAAGGTATAGTTGACCCCGAGATCGAAATTTCCCATTACTTTAGCATCCAGTCCCAGGGTAGCTCCATACGAATTTATATCCACCGAGGAGTTGGTATACGCCTGGTACGCCTGAAAATCACCCTGGCTCAGGGCGATAAGCGCCCGGGGGGTAGGTCCCGTACCCAGATCAACCGGGTCCGAGAGGTCCAGTGCCCCGTAAAAAGGGACCACGACCGTTTCATTGGCAATAAAATCTTCATACTTATTATAGTAAACACTCGCGTCTATAGTAACTTTTTGTAATTGCCCGCGGTATCCCACCTCAAAAGCCGTAACCTTTTCGGGCTTCACCTTTTCCACATCGGCAATTGCCAGTAAAGCCGGGTTTGGAGCGCCCGCCTCTGCAGAGGCGCTGAATGCCTGTACTGACCGGGCGGAATACGCCTGCTCGTAAGCATGCCTTCCGGAAATATCGGCAGTAGGACTTCCTGCCACCATAGCCCCTATATCACTCAATTCATAAGTACGTACATAACGATCGAGATTCTCCTCGGCAGAACCTATTAAAACAGCTCTTCCCGCATCCAGACCGATAAAGAGGTCCTGCGTGGTAGGATTCCGGAACCCGGTCTGGAAAGAAGCCCTTAAATTGTGGTTCCTGTTTTGTCCCGCCGTGTATCCCAAAGACACCCTGGGGGAGACAAAGCCATCAAAAAGCTGTGACTTATCATAACGGAGCGATCCGGTGAACTTCAACCGCTCATCGAGTACCTTTTTCTGTATCTGTGTGTAAGCCCCATATTCCGAATAGGTAATGGGGCCATCGTAGTCGGTAAAGATAGTCCCGTAAGAATTCAGGACATATTCCCGAAACGATCCTCCTACCTGGATATCGGCAAAGCTTTCTGTCCAGTGACTAAAATTGTAGTTGGCATCTATATGTCTCATTTTCGTATTATCCTGAAACCTGGAACCGCTGGCCAGGTCCGGGCTTCCTGTCACTTGCCGAAAGGCACTCTCAAATTCGGCTGTTCCCGGCTCCAGTCGCCCTGTATCGGCAATCTGCCGGGCAAAAGAATGAGAAGCGGTGGCATCGCCCGGAGCAAAACCGGCGCCTCCCTGAAAAGCAGTGAGATAAGCACCAACATATTCTCCAAACCATTGTTCATCGGGCTTCCATAGCCTGTTCATGTTAATTCCGGTAAAACGCATGTCGTAAGAATCTCCTGCTTTTTCCGCGGTAATGTATCCCCGAACAAAAAAATTGTTATTGCGGAACTCGATTTTGTGTTGCTGTATAAAGAAGTCGCGTAAAGCATAGCGGTTCGCCCCCTGGTAAATCGTAGAACCGCGGCCCAGTCTGCCGTTGTATATAATCTCAAAATCGTTGGCAAAAGGGCGATAGTGCAATGAAAAATCGGCTTTAACACTTTCGGCCTTGTAATCGGTAAGGTCCCTTTCGGCATACCCTGTACGGCTTACCACCTGGTCCGGCACCAGGTTTTGCGCTCCGTCGGGAAGTAATCCCAGGGCTACCATATCGTTGGCAACACTTTTTATACTCGTACTTACTTCATCTCCATAGATATTCATCCCGTCATAATCCGGATTGGCACGGGTTGCCCCCGGATTGAGCACATCTTCCTCGTTTACGGCATACCAGTCTGTCCCCCGCAAATAGGAAAAGTTGGCTTTTACCGCAAATTTATCACTGAACGCATGAGCCATTCTTATACCCAAGTCATAAAAAGCATTGTCTCCGGCAGCCTCCTGGGAGGTGATCCCGCTCTTGACATAAGCACTTATTCCCTGGTAATCGAAGGGGTTTTTACTGGTCATGAACAAAATTCCGTTAAAGGCATTTGCCCCGTACAAGGCAGACGAGGCTCCCGGGAGCAATTCCACACTGTGTACATCGAGTTCTGACATACCCACCAGGTTTCCCAATACAAAGTTTAATGCCGGCGAGGTATTGTCCATACCATCTACCAATTGCACAAAACGCGTATTGGCGAATGAAGCGAATCCGCGTGTGTTTACGGACTTAAAGGTAAAGGAGTTGGTGTTGATATCCACCCCTTTGAGATTTTCCAGGCCGTCATAGAAATTCGCCGAGGAAGTATTCCTTATTTCCCGTACCCCGAAACGCTCTACCGTTACCGGCGATTCAAAGATACGTTCCGGTGTACGGGATGCGGAGATCACAATTTCGTCCAGCAACGTCTCCTGTTCCTGAAGCCGGACATTTATTTCCTGACCGGAGGAGGTCACATCTACTGTTACCGATGCATAGCCTATACTGGAGATAGACAATACAAATGGCAGGGATTCGGAAGTTTCCAGGGTAAATACCCCGTGCATGTCGGTAACCGCTCCCACGGTTTTACCAACCAGAACCACATTGGCCCCGGGAACAGGCTCCCCGTTTTCATCGGTCACCGTCCCGGAAACCGTAATTTGTGCATAGGAGAAGGCCCCCCACAAAAAAAGAAGGATAAAAACAAAAGTTCTCATAGTATACAATTATTGATTTAGCAATAACAATATACTAATTTTTAACATTTAATTAATATTTATGCCTGATATTTTATTATCAATAATATCATGTTTGTTTTTATAAATTTCCCGCATTTTCATTTTGTTTCTTACCAGGTAAAATGATTACCGGGTATCGTTTTTCCATCCCGGCAGATTCCGGAATACAGGACCAGGTTTCGTTACGGGAACATTTTTGGTCATAGTGAGATTAGTAGGCAACATTCCTTGAACACATATAAAAAACTCTGACAAATAAAAAACCCGCTCCGGGACCGGAACGGGTTTTTCTCCAAATATCATTTTTTCTTTTACGATCTGCTACTCTACAGTAACCGACTTGGCCAGGTTACGTGGCTGATCCACATCACAACCCCGCATCACTGCAATATGATAGCTAAGCAGTTGCAACGGTATGGTGGTCAGAAGCGGGCTCAACGCCTCCGTAGTTTCCGGCACTTCTATAATATGATCTGCCAGTTCTCTTACCGTGGTATCTCCTTCCATAACTACAGCGATAATCTTCCCTTTTCTGGACTTTATTTCCTGGATATTGCTCACTACCTTATCATAGTGTCCGTTCTTTGTAGCAATGATCACTACGGGCATCTGTTCATCGATAAGGGCTATGGGTCCGTGTTTCATTTCCGCAGCCGGATAACCTTCGGCATGGATATAGGATATTTCTTTTAATTTCAACGCCCCTTCGAGGGCTACAGGGAAATTATAGCCTCTTCCCAGATAAAGACAGTTAGGCGCTTTTTCATAGAGGGAAGCTATATATTTCACATGGTCGTTAATTTTGAGACAACCCTCTACTTTTGCCGGAATAGCTTCCATTTCCGCCAGGTAACGCTGTAATTCCGTCCTGGATATGGCACCCTTGGCAGATGCCATTTTAAGAGCCATAAGGGTAAGCACGGTGATCTGCGTTGTAAACGCTTTGGTAGATGCCACGCCAATCTCCGGGCCGGCATGGGTGTAAGCCCCTGCATGAGCTTCTCGTGCGATGGATGATCCTACTACATTACACACCCCGAATACAAAGGCACCTTTTTCTTTAGCCAGCTTAATCGCCGCCAGGGTATCGGCCGTTTCCCCGGATTGCGATATAACAATCAGCACATCCCGCTCCGTAATTATCGGGTTGCGGTAACGGAATTCCGATGCGTATTCTACTTCTACGGGAACCCGGGCCAGGTCTTCAAAAATATATTCCGCCACCAGTCCGGCGTGCCATGACGTACCACAGGCCGCAATAAGTATCCTGTCCGCATTTAGAAACTTCTCCAGGTTGTCTTCCATTCCGGCCATCTTTATGATGCCCTCATCTACCCGAAGTCTTCCCCTGTAGGTATCTCTGATCGCCTGGGGCTGTTCGTAGATCTCCTTAAGCATAAAATGGTCGTATCCGCCTTTCTCTATCTGCTCCAGGTTCAACTGAAGCTCCTGAACATACGGATCTACCAGTGAATCGTCTTTTATTTTTCTTATTTTTATTTCCTTCCCTCTTCTCAAGATAGCCATCTCTTCATCTTCAAGGTAGATCGCGTTATTGGTATACTCAATAAAAGGAGAAGCGTCCGAAGCCACAAAAAACTCATCTTCGCCTACACCGATAGCCAACGGGCTACCGAGCTTGGCCACTACAATTTCATTGGGCTTGGTCTTGTCAAAAACCACTATGGCATATGCTCCATATACCTGGTTTAAAGCTATCTGCACAGCTTTACCAAGTTTCAGATCGTGATTTTTCTTTACGTCCTCTATCAGGTTTACGAGTACCTCTGTGTCCGTATCCGAAGTAAAAGTGTACCCTCTTTTGGTCAATTCCCGGCGAAGGGGTTCATAATTCTCAATAATTCCGTTGTGGATAATAACAAGGTCACCGGAATTGGAGTAATGCGGATGGGAATTGACATCATTGGGCTCTCCGTGGGTGGCCCACCGGGTATGCCCTATACCTAATGTTCCCTGCAGGGCGATCTCCGCTTTGGCCTTAGCTTCCAGATCTGCCACTTTACCTTTGGTTTTGGACAATTGAATCTTTGCACCGTCATACAATGCCACTCCCGCACTGTCATAGCCGCGATATTCCAATCGCTGAAGCCCTTTTACCACTACCGGGTAAGCTTCTCTGTGACCGATATATCCTACAATTCCACACATTCTGTTTGCTCTTTAGTTATTCCTGATTTGGGGTTTAGTTTATTCCACTTGCGTATAGAATATCTCCAGCTTCAGCCGCTTATCTTTATCCTCCTCTCCCACATTATTCCCGTACAGCACCGTACTCAAAGGTGTAACTACCGATGCTTCAGCAGCAATAAGTTCCGGATCTTCGCCATTTCCTTCGGCAGAAACCGTTCTCGTATTATTTATATTGGATGTCAGGGCAAGGCCGAGCCGGACATTCGTGGCATTATCATTCAGAATGCGGTCCACATGCTCCGTAAGCCTTATTTTATAACTAATCCCTTTATCGTCCTCTTTCTTCAGTATGCCTCCGTAGATCTGCCTGGACAATTCCTTATCCTGATTAACAGTATAATCCAGTTCTACATCAGCAACTATACTGTCATTATCCATATTGTAAACATATATTCTGGAGGGCTCCATAACTTCCGGATAAGCGTCCAGCTTCTCCCTGTCCACATAAAAAGTAAGGTTAGCTTCGTTGATGATCCATCCTTGCTTTTCATTAGCTTCCAAAACATCAGAACTTCCCTTAGGATCAAACAAGCGGAGCTCCGTCACTGTCCCCGCACCTCCTTTGAGATAAAGACGCGATGCATTGGCCCCGTTATCCAGCTGTTCGTCGATCTCTGCCGGATAAGCTTCACTGGTCATGGTATTTGCTACATTATTCCTCCTTGTTCTCGCCCCGGAGCTGGCATCTGTTGTAAAGGCACCCAGACTGAGGGTAAAAGAAGAATTCCCCTTTACAATTTCATTGTTATTTGCCGTATCTACCCTATCGTATTCGTATTCAACTTCTACATTCGCATTATTCCAGTCGAGGAGCATCAGCGCATCTTCCGAAAACCCGGAGGCTGAAAACCGAAGGCCTTTGATAAACTCCTTGAAGTTACTGTTGCTCATCAGCTCTGACGATCCTTCTTTATCAAGTATCTGCTGGAAATAAGACGGCTCGAGCTTTACTCTTATCCTGGGGCTAAGCCTGGTTTCCACTTCCTGGGATTCGTCCACATCGGGGGTATCCGGATCATCTTCTTTTAAAATCAGTTCTTCCAGGTTACTTATCTTCACTATACTATCGCGAAGCACCATGCCCGTATTGGAGGAAAAATCCTTATCTGAAAAATATTCCTGTTGTTCCAGGAATCCGCTGGACGGATCGAGATCGCGAAGGTAATAGGTCAACTCTTCGACCTTTAAACGGAACTCCGCGGTTTTACTTCCGTAGATGGAATCCAGGTCGTATTTCCGGGCGACCGGAGTCCCCGAATCGTTATTTTCGGTCTCTCCGTCCGCAACTTCTCCGAAAAAGGGAATGTTCAGGTACACTGTTGTTACGGTTTCATTTTCCGGTGTGGTCTCCGCATCGTTGTCATTGGCATATTCATCTTCCCTTTCCTGGGTACTCGCCCCAAAGACCGGCCGGGTATTGGTAAGGTACAACTGCGATACGATACTGGCTTCGGTCCTTCCGTATATAGGATCGTTATAAACCCCGAGCTGGTACAGGGGCATTCCGTTGGTCTGTACCCCGCTGAGTTTGCGGTTGTAAGCGTACACTTCAAATTCTGCCCGCTCCGTTTCAAAGTTTCCGTCACCTATAATATCCGTTCCTATCGTATTGACATCGTCACTACAAGAAGCGAAAAAAGCAATGCCGCCCAGGAGCAGTATTGCCTTGTATGACTGAAAGTTTACTTTCTTCATGCTGTCTTTAATTTTTTTTGGGCTGAAAACCGGCGACTGTCCCCTGCTTTCCGGCAGGCATTCTTTCCATCCTGTATGCGGTATTCACCCGGCATGGCAAAGAAAACCGTCACTCTGGTATCCACCCCGATTTAACCTAAAACCTTTGTTTCGTAAAATTGTTCGTAGGCATCTTCAAATTCGTAAATAGATACGTAGGGTAATACCGGTTTATCTGCACTTTTCAAATATTCTTCCAGGTCCGAAGGTATTTTTTCCGATGCAATGACCACCGCATCGGAATTATCTATAGCCACCTTGAGTATTCCTGAATAATCCGGGGTTTCCAATGCCCTGACATCATCTTCGGCAATACCGTCGAACTTCACTTTTTCCATCATCTGCTTATCTAACGTCCCTTCGAAATCTTTGTTGTACACCGATGTCACTATTTTACTATCGGCAAACAAGGGCTCATCGGCATAGTATTTCTTCAGGTATAGCGGGAGCATACTGGCCATCCAGCCGTGTACATGGATAATATCGGGAGACCAGTTTAGTTTTTTAACGGTCTCCACAACTCCTTTGGCAAAAAATATGGCTCGTTCGTCATTATCCGGAAAAAGGTTTCCGTCCTCATCGGAAAAGGTAGCCTTTCGCTTAAAATATTCTTCGTTATCTATGAAATATACCTGTATCCTTTCTTTGGGGATAGATGCCACTTTTATGATAAGAGGCATGTCCATATCGTTAATCACCAGGTTCATTCCGGAGAGGCGTATGACTTCATGAAGCTGGTGCCTTCTCTCGTTAATGTTTCCAAAGCGAGGCATAAAAATTCGTATTTGTCCGCCCCTGTCATTTACCATTCTCGGATTTTCATATGCCAGTGAAGATACTTCGTTCTCCGGCAAATAGGGTATCATTTCGGAGGCAACAAATAACACTTTTTTATCAGTCATAAATTCGTTTTGTTTACAATAAAACTTTTGTATAAGAAGCTGTTCAATTTTTCCGAAAAACTCCCAAAGCATGCAAAAATACAAAAAATATGCCTAACGCACTCATTTCGACTCTCTCTATTCCCTGTAAAATCATCATTTTAATCCCGGAATTTATTTCCGAAAGCGCGCTTCGGGAAGGGTGAACATGTGCTTCCCTCCCCTTATCTACAAGGTTTTAGGGGAATATCCGCACACAAATGCATTCAATTCCACGAAAATATATAGCTTTGCAGGCTGTTAATTCATTAACTCATGGTTATATTCCATAAAAGGGAGCTGTTGCACAGGGAGTTGCTTTCCCTAAAAAAGGAAGGAAAGACCATTGGTCTCGTCCCTACTATGGGAGCCCTGCACCAGGGACATTTGTCGCTGGCAGAAGAGGCTGCTGCCGAAAACAATGTTGTCGTAGTAAGCATTTTTGTGAACCCGACACAGTTTGACAACAAGGACGACCTTCATAAATATCCGAGAGACCTGGAGAAGGATGTGGACCTGCTTCATTCTGTACATCCGGGCATCCTGATCTTCGCCCCGGCCGTAGAAGAAGTTTATACCGATGATATCGCTTCTTCTTCTTTTGACTTTGACGGATTGGAATTCCAGATGGAAGGTAAATTCAGACAAGGCCATTTTGACGGGGTCGGCACCATCGTAAAACGCCTTTTTGAGATCGTGGAGCCGGACAATGCTTATTTTGGCGAAAAGGACTATCAACAGTTACAGATCATCCGGACCCTTGTAAAAAAATATCATCTGCCTGTAAAAGTTCACGGATGTCCCATAAAAAGAGAGGAGAACGGACTGGCCATGAGCTCACGTAACGAGCGCCTGTCGGACAAACAACGAAAAGAGGCCGGCTTTATATACGAAACCCTGCAGGCTGCCAGAGCAAAATTTGGCACGAAAAGTGTAAAGGAGATCAGGGAATGGGTGTCGGAAGAATTTAAGAAGCATCCTTCATTCCGGTTAGAATATATGGAAATCGCCAATGCGGAGACCTTGCGACCGGCAGAACAGAAAGAAACAAACCAGAAATACCGGGCTTTTATAGCAGCTTATGCCGGGGAAGTCCGCCTGATAGACAATATAGCACTAAATTGAATTCCGGAAACACGACACCGTACCGGTATAAAAAACAGCGACGGGAAAGGCTATCCGGCAATCCGCTTTAACATCTCTTAACACATAACTCCCAATTTATAATTACCTTTGCAACATGCAGATAGAAGTAGTAAAATCCAAGATACACAGGGTAACGGTCACCGGGGCCGAACTCAACTATATCGGCAGCATCACCGTAGACGAAGCACTGATGGAAGCCGCTAACATCATCGAAGGGGAAAAGGTGCAGATCGTCAACATCAATAACGGAGAGCGCCTGGAAACTTATGTTATCAAAGGAAACAGGGGCAGTGGAGAAATAACACTCAACGGCCCTGCAGCCCGAAAAGTCCAGAAAGGAGATATCATCATCATCATATCCTACGGTATCATGGATTTTGAAGAGGCCAAATCCTTTAAGCCATCTTTGGTTTTTCCCAATGAAAAAGACAATTCTCTCAAATAATAAGGGGACTGTTCATGGCTCTAATACCCTATGTAATCATTAATAACAGTATTTGCCCTTAAGGCAAACGTGCAGTGAAAAAGAAATTATCCAAGATCATTCAGATAGTACTCCCGCTTGCCCTGGGGTTATTCCTGATCTGGTATACCTATAACAAGTTCAGCCCGGAGCAGTTAAAACAACTGAAGGAAAATTTCCTGAAGGCCGATTACCTGTATATCTGGATATCCATGCTTTTCGGTGCCCTGAGCCACTTTTCCCGGGCATACCGCTGGAACTACCTGTTGGAACCCATGGGTTACCGGGCAAGACTTCCCAACAGCTTTATGGCGGTAAGCATAGGCTACCTGCTGAATTTTGCGATCCCCAGATCCGGGGAAGTTTCGCGGGCCCTCGTCATCAATAAATACGACAAGGTGCCTTTTGAAAAGGCCTTCGGTACTATTGTAGCTGAAAGGATTGCCGACCTCTTTATTTCCGTATGTATCCTGTTTGTCGCCCTGCTCCTCCAGTTTGATACGCTCTGGGGATTAATGGACACGCACAATATCAATGCCCAAAAACTGGCTATCCTGGGCGTTGCGGGCATAGCAATGGCATTGCTGTTCTGGATTTACCTCAGGCGCACGAGATCCGCTTTGGGTCAGAAGATCAGAAAATTCATAAGCGGGCTTAAAGAAGGCGTACTCAGTATACTATCCATGAAAAAGAAGTGGGCATTTATCACTCATACCGTTTTTATCTGGACGATGTATGTTCTCATGTTTTACATTTGCATTTTCGCCTTTCCGGAAACACAAACCATAACGTTTTCGCAGACACTTTCCCTTTTCGTAGTGGGTTCTTTCACTATTGCTTTTACAAACGGTGGTTTCGGCACTTACCCCTTTCTCATCGCAGAGGCAATTTTACTGTATGGTGTAGACTATACCGTAGGCACTTCGTTCGGATGGATCGTATGGCTGTCCCAAACCGCGGTCATCGCAATTCTGGGAGTCACCTCCTTTCTTTTCCTCCCGGTATACAATAAGAACAATTAGGCGGCAGTCTCAAAATCTTTTTCGTTAAAAAAGTTGTTCGCGATTTGAGATTATTCCAATAATCACTATCTTGCCCTATCAACCAAACCCCCTATATACAAGTTAATTAAGGGCATAAATGAAGAAATTCGGCCTGCTCATACCCCGAAAAAATTGTATATCAAACCAAATAATACACCTGCTGACGTATGAAATCCCTGTGCTACACTCTGCTTGGACTTTTCTCACTAGTCAATGTACACTCCCAGATCAAACAAATTCCGTTTGATTCCGAATACCTGGAAGAGACAAGAAACATCCGGTTATACATCCCGGAAAATTATTCCGACGACCGGCCCTATCCCCTGATCCTTGTACTGGATGCCGATCACCTTTTTGACCTGGTTGTGTCAAATGCCAAATTTTATGCCGCAAACGGGCAAATGCCGGAAAGCATCATTATAGGGATTGACCAGGAAGGACAATCGGAAGCAGATTGCATTTACGATACGGAAAGCGGTTTCCCCGCAGGTAAAGGGGCCGATTTCTTTGAGTTTATAGGTATGGAACTGCTGCCTTCTGTTGCAGACAAGTACAACCTGGCTAATTTTAAGATGATCGTCGGGCATCTTTTCACAGGTAACTTTATAAACTATTACATTTTTAAAGAAAATCCCCTCTTTGACGCTTATATTGACATTCATCCGGAGTTTGCTCCTAAACTCGAAAACCGACTGGCAGAACGGTTGCCTGCCATGAATACCACAAAATTCTATTACCTTGCCGCAGGGGAAGACGGGGACAAAAACCAGGTTCAGCGTATCCACAACCTGAATACTTCGATGAAAAATGTAAAGAACGACCACTTGTTCTATTTTTTCGACAGTTTTGAGAATACGGACGGATACGCGGCCGCTTCCAGTGCTATCCCCAGGGCGCTCAACCACATTTTCGCCGTATACAGACCCATCACTCCATCTGAGTACAAAAACAGTATCCTCGCTTCGGACTCGCCTGTTTTTGAATATCTCGATAAAAAATATCAGAGAGCGGAGGACTTGTTCGGCTTCCGAAAGCCGATAAGCCTCAATGACATTATGGCCATTTACGCGGGCTGCCTGAAAAAAGATGACATGGCTTCACTGGAACAACTCAGTAAACTGGCAAAAAAGGAATTTCCGGAAACCATGCTCGGCTATTACCTGGAAGCGGAATATTTCGAAAAAACAGGCGATCTGAAAAAGGCTACGAGGACGTACAAAAAAGCTTTCGGAATGAAAGAGATCGATTTTATCCATAAAGATCTTATTATGGAAAAGATTGAAGCCATCAATGACTAGGGCAAACGCATTATACACAGAGCATCTGAAAAGGTGAGAAGGTGAGAATGCGACCATGAGGTAAAGGAGCTTTGGGAATGAGAGGATAGGGATTATAAGGATGACCGGGAGACCGGGAGACCGGTGGCTTCGATACATTCCGGCGGAGCCGGAACACTCAGCCACCTACGCTCTATGCTGCAACCTGGAACCTGCAACTTGGAACTATTTATAATTTTATGATGTGTTTGCCCTGCATCAATTACTAAAACCGTAGTCGATCCGAAAATAATGCCTATTTTAGACCGGGAAAAACATCTTATCCGAACCCTGAAAATATGGCTAAAGTTAAAACCTCCTATTTTTGTCAGAACTGTGGCGCCCAGTATGCCAAGTGGCAGGGTCAATGCACTTCGTGCAGGGAATGGAACACCATTGTAGAGGAGGTCATCCAGAAAGAAGAAAAGAGTTCCTGGAAGCAGGGGACCACAATTTCCGGCAGCAAAAGGGCTTCCAAACCTCTCAGGATAAACGAAATAATCCGGTCTGAAGAGAACCGCCTGTCTTCAGGAGATAACGAATTCAACCGGGTACTTGGCGGAGGCATCGTACCGGGCTCCGTGATCCTTCTCGGGGGCGAACCTGGGATCGGAAAAAGTACGTTGCTCCTGCAGATTGCACTGCAACTCCCCTATAAAACCCTGTATGTTTCCGGGGAAGAGAGCCCGTCGCAGATAAAAATGCGTGCAGAACGCATTAACCCGAACAGCGAGAATTGCTATATACTCACGGAAACCAAAACCCAGAACATCTTTAAACAAATAGAGGGTACATCCCCCGATATTCTTGTTATTGATTCCATACAAACCCTTCATTCCGATTATATAGAGTCTTCCGCGGGCAGTATATCCCAGATCCGGGAATGTACGGCAGAACTCATCAAATTTGCCAAAGAAACGGATACCCCTGTTATTCTTATAGGACACATCACCAAAGAAGGGAATATCGCAGGGCCGAAAATACTAGAGCACATGGTAGACACTGTCCTGCAGTTCGAAGGGGACAGGAATTATGTATACCGTATACTCCGGGCTTTAAAAAACCGGTTCGGGTCTACGGCGGAACTGGGTATCTACGAGATGCTCGGGAACGGTCTGCGGGAAGTGGCCAACCCTTCGGAAATACTGATCTCACGAAGTGAAGAATCATTGAGCGGCACAGCTATTGCAGCCACCCTGGAAGGCATACGCCCGTTGATGATAGAAATACAGGCATTGGTGAGCACCGCGGTTTACGGCACACCTCAGCGAAGTACTACAGGTTATAACGTAAAACGCCTGAATATGCTACTGGCAGTCCTGGAAAAAAGGGCGGGATTCCGCCTCGGAGCAAAAGATGTTTTCCTGAATATTACCGGGGGGATTTCCGTAGATGACCCGGCCATAGACCTGGCTGTTGTGGCAGCCATACTCTCCAGTAACGAGGATATTGCTATTCCCAAAGATGTTTGCTTTGCCGCGGAAATAGGACTTGCCGGCGAAGTACGGCCGGTACAACGGGTAGACCAGCGTATCCTGGAAGCGGAAAAACTCGGGTTTTCCACGATTTTCGTATCCAAACAAAATAAGGTAACGGTAAAAAACAGCGGGATACGGGTCGCCCTGGTATCCCGGATAGAAGATGTTATCGCCGATCTGTTCGGATAACGTTCACAGAAGCACACGGCCGTACACTCTTATAATGTCATTTCGGGGATGTCGCCTTCTATAACCAACCGGCCTTCAGTTGCCTGTTTTATCTCTTCCACCGAGACACCGGGGGCGCGTTCCAGCAATTTAAATCCTTCACCGGTAACTTCCAGTACCGCCAGATTAGTGACGATCTTTTTCACGCAGTTCACCCCCGTAAGCGGCAATGTACATTTTTTGAGCAATTTGGATTCCCCGGCTTTATTGGTATGCATCATGGCTACAATAATATTTTCTGCCGAAGCTACAAGGTCCATCGCTCCTCCCATTCCTTTCACCATCTTTCCGGGGATCTTCCAGTTGGCTATATCCCCGTTATCGGCAACCTCCATTGCGCCCAGGATCGTAAGATGCACATGTTGTCCGCGTATCATGGCAAAACTCAGGGACGAGTCAAAAAAAGATGCCCCGGGCAGTGTGGTAATGGTCTGCTTTCCGGCATTTATGATATCCGCATCTTCATTTCCTTCATACGGAAAAGGTCCCATCCCCAGAACACCGTTTTCACTTTGAAATTCCACATCTATCCCGTCCGGAACATAGTTGGCTACCAACGTAGGGATACCGATACCGAGATTTACGTAATATCCGTCTTTTACTTCTTTTGCTATTCGCTTTGCAATGCCGTCTTTATCTAACATAACTGGATGATTGAAATTTACTCACTAAGCGAGATTTGAAATGCTCCGCCGCCTGCCTACTGTCAGGAAGGCTTGAGCCGAAATGCTTTTATCGTTTTTCATCTGATGCCCGGGGTAATTGACGAGTTACCTTTTCCGAACGGTTCGTTGCTCAATTCTTTTTTCGTAGTTATTCCCCTGGAAGATACGCTGTACAAAAATTCCGGGGATATGTATCCGGTTCGGATCCAGCTCCCCTACGGGCACAAGCTCTTCGACTTCAGCTATTGTGATCCCGGCCGCCCCGCACATACAGGGATTAAAATTTCTTGCGGTCCCTTTGAAGATCAGGTTTCCCGCCTCGTCTCCCTTCCACGCTTTTACTATGGCAAAATCTGCCCGGAAAGCCTCTTCCATGACATACATCTTCCCGTCAAATTCACGGGTTTCTTTTCCTTCGGCGACTTCGGTACCATATCCGGCAGGAGTGTAAAAAGCGGGTATCCCGGCCTGCGCCGCGCGGCATTTTTCCGCCAGGGTACCCTGCGGGGTCAACTCTACTTCGAGTTCTCCACTGAGCATTTGCCTCTCGAACTCATCGTTCTCGCCCACATATGACGATATCATTTTTTTGATCTGACGTTTCCGGAGCAAGAGGCCGAGACCAAAATCATCTACCCCGGCATTATTGGATATACAGGTAATATCCTTAACACCGAGGCGAACAAGTTCTGCTATACTGTTTTCGGGAATTCCGCACAAACCAAAACCTCCCAGCATAAAAGTCATCCCGTCCCGGACTCCCTGCAGGGCTTCGGTAACTGAAGCCACCCTCTTGTTTATCATTTCGTAATTTTTACCGGAAAAATACGAATTATTCAACAAAAAAGACAGCTGAAGCGGCTTATATTTTAAATATATGAAAAATAGTCTCTAAAAGTCTATTTCTTCAAAATTCAGTTCTTCAGGAGTTTCATTTTCCCCGACTTTAGAGCAATCCATCTCTATGGAAAGGTTTTCGGGTCTCCTGAAATCTTCTTTGGAAATGTCGAGTTCTTTATCTTCATAACACTTTCTCATATACAATCCCCAGATCGGCAATGCCATACTGGCACCCTGCCCGTAGGCGATCCCTTTAAAGTGTATAGCCCGGTCTTCTCCGCCTACCCATACCCCAGTAACCAGGTTGGGGACCATACCCATGAACCATCCGTCACTCTGGTTTTGAGTAGTACCGGTTTTACCGGCAATGGGATTGGTAAATTCATACGGATAACCGGTAATTATCTCCTTATACAAAGCATTATTCACCGCCCATTTGTTTCGCAGCCGTGCCCCGGAACCGGATTCGGTCACCCCCTCCATGAGCTTTACGGTAGTGTAGGCTACCTCTTCACTTATCACATCCCTGGTCTCCGGAACAGATTCGAACAATACGGTGCCGTTCTTATCCTCAATACGGGTTATCATCACAGGCTTCACATACACTCCCTGGTTGGCAAATGTACTGTAAGCCCCAACCATTTCATATACGGTAAAATCCGGTGTACCCAATGCAATGGAAGGTACCGGCGGAATATCGGACTCAATACCCAGACTTCGCACCAGTTGCGTTACCGGAACCGGGCCTACTTTATCTATCAGGGTAGCCGTAATCGTATTTACCGAATTGGCCAGCGCTGCTTTAAGCGTCAGCATTTTTCCGGTATATTTTCCATTGGAATTTTTAGGGCACCAGGGAGCTATATTTCCATACTTATTGGCCTCGATACAGTGCTGTACATCGGGCAACCTGTCACAAGGAGACATGTGCAACTGGTCTATAGCGGTAGCATAGACAAACGGTTTGAATGTAGAGCCCGACTGCCGGGCCCCCTGTTTCACCTGGTCGTACTGAAAATGTTTGTAGTTTATACCACCTACCCAGGCCCTTACATGACCGGTTTGCGGCTCCATGGACATCATTCCGGTCCGAAGGAAGAATTTATAGTAGCGGATGGAATCCATCGGTGTCATGATCGTATCCTTTTCACCGTCCCATGCAAATACACTCATTTCCGCTTTTTCTTTGAACGATGCCCTGATCTCCTTTTCGGATTTTCCCAGGTCATATTTCATTTTACGCCAGCGTTCCGACTGTTTCATGGCGCGCTCCATAGCGGCATCTATCTCTTCGCTACTCACCCCCAGGAAAGGAGCTGTTTTATTCCTTTCCGGTGTATTCTGGTTAAAAAACTCCGCCTGTAGTTTTTTCATATGTTCGGAAACCGCTTCCTCCGCGTATTTCTGCATCCGGGAATCTATGGTGGTGTATACCTTTAATCCGTCCAGGAATATATTGTATTTATCCCCATCGGGTTTGCGATTCTCGGGGTCGTTGGTCCAGTCTTTAAGGAAGCCCTGGAGGTACATCCTGAAGTAGGTGGCCAGGCCTTCCCTGTGGCTTTCCTCAGAAAAATTGAGTTTTAAGGGAAGTTGTTGCAGTGAATCTTTTGCTTCTGCCGTTATAAAATCATTCTTTTCCATCTGCCGCAGCACTACATTACGCCTTTGCTGTGTTAACTCCGACCGCCTGACGGGATTATAAAGGGACGAATTCTTTAACATCCCAACCAGCATGGCTGCTTCTTCCGCTTTAAGATCATGCGGTTCTTTACCAAAATAAATCCTGGATGCAGACCGGATACCATCCGCACGATAGCCAAAATCATAAATATTGAGATACATACTTATGATCTCTTCTTTAGTATATTGTCTTTCCAAACGTACCGCTATTACCCATTCCTTTATTTTCTGAAGGACACGGGCAACAATATTATTAGAAACCCTTTCGGTAAACAACTGCTTTGCCAGCTGCTGTGTTATAGTACTGGCACCTCCTCTTTTACCTAAAAAAACCATTGCTCTTAGCGTCCCCTGCGCATCGATTCCGGAGTGTTGATAAAAGCGTTCATCCTCGGTAGCCACCAGTGCTTTAACCAGGTGATCCGGCAATTCGTCAAAAGAGACGGGGGTCCTGTTATCGTTCAGGTAGTATTTACCGAGTGTTTTCCCGTCGGAAGAAATAATTTCGGTAGCAAGATTGGTCTGCGGGTTTTCGAGAACCTCAAAAGTCGGCATTGTACCAAACGCCCCCCAGGAAGCCAGTAAAAATAACAATATCACGAGGAGAGCACCCCCGAAAAACAATCCCCAAAACCACTTTAAATATTTACCGAAGCCCTGTTTCTTCTCTTTCTTGGCAGGCGTTTTTCCCATTTTATTCTATTATTGGATTTATGAGTATCCGGAGACAAAAGGCTGTCCACCGGTAAACTCATTAACTGTTACTCTATATTTGATTTTTCGATCTGCAAACCAATATCAGTGATCCCCTCCAGCTCTCCTATACCTTCCTCTTCACCCATTTTTCGCATAGCGTGTTCTATGGCAACGGTATATTCACCGGAAATCGGAAAAACAACATTTTCCTTATACCAGAGCTTACTTTCTTTCAGGTCGGTAAAGCCTTCGCCCAACCATTGCCCGTCCGGTTTTGCCATCTCGTATTCCAGGGTATCCGCAATCACCTTGCCATCCGGAAAATTGAGCTTAACAATAAGAAAAAGATTACTGAACGGATAATTATTATCGTTCCGCAGGTTAATAAACATGTTATGGGGCTGTATGGTATCGGGGGGTTCGAAGGTAAAATCCACGCTTTCCTCTTTGTCCCAGGGATGATTCAGTGCCTGATAGTCGGAATAGGCACTGTCCGAATCACAGGATAGCAATAGTATACTTCCCATCCAAAAAAACAATCTGAAGATCTTACCCATTTTATAGTTAACGGTTTTCTGTTGCGATAGTATTCGCCCCTTCAGGGGGTTTGTAAAAGATAAAAACCGCAGTCATTCATTTCTCGTTATTCTTTTTTCCTGGCGGTCTTTTTATTGCTTCTTTTTTTCCGGTTCTTACTCTTGCGTTTCTTTTTAGGTTCGTCGAACCTGGACAAGCTGTCTTGTCCTACAACGTTTTCAAACTCCCGTTTAGTATTTTCTTCGGCAATTTCCGAAGCATATTCTTCGAGACTTTCCACCTTAAGATCATTCTGGTTTTTATCGATGATCTCCTGTACCTGATCCAGTATAAGTTTATGCCAGTTGGCGCTGTTTTCTTCGTAGGCATACCAGAGAAAACCTTTGAAGATGTCGATTTTCTGGCATACCGCCCTTCCTTTCAGGGTATTCAGTTTTACATCTGCTTTGGGAAATTCCTGCAGCGCATCGAGATAGGCATCGAGTTCGTAATTGAGACAGCACTTCAGTTTGCCACACTGTCCGGCAAGTTTCTGGGGATTAAGGGATAGTTGCTGGTATCTGGCCGAAGAAGTATTAACCGAACGAAAGTCTGTCAACCAGGTAGAGCAGCACAGCTCCCTTCCGCACGATCCGATGCCGCCAAGACGGGACGCTTCCTGACGAAAGCCAATCTGCCGCATCTCAATCCGCACGTTAAACGCCCTGGCCATATCTTTAATAAGCTGCCTGAAATCCACACGCTCTTCTGCCGTGTAGTAAAAAGTAGCTTTGGAACCATCGCCCTGGTATTCGATATCGGAAATTTTCATCTGAAGGTTCAGCGCTATTGCCAGTTCTCTCGACCTTTTCTTTACCTCTTCTTCCTTGTTCCTTACACCGGTCCATACATCAATATCCCGTTGCGAGGCTTTCCTGTATATTTTAGGGAGTGCAGGGTCTTCCCAGTCTGTTTTTTTCTTTTTCATCTGCACCCTTACCAGTTCTCCGGTTAGGGTTACAATCCCCACATCATGCCCCGAAACTGCTTCGGTAGCCACCACATCTCCGATAGAGAGCGGAAGATTTTCACTATTCCGGAAAAACTCTTTCCTGCTATTTTTAAAACGGACTTCCACACAGTCAAAAGATTGTTGACCCGAAGGAAGTGACATATTGGAAAGCCAATCAAAAACAGTAAGTTTATTACAACCATCGGTCCCGCATGTACCATTGTTTTTACATCCCCGTGGCTGTCCATCCTTACCGGTTGAACAACTGCTACATCCCATATTTCCTCTATATTGTAACTGCGTCTTTCCGGTCAAAACCATAGAAAGAAGCAGAAAAGGTTCATAATTAATTGTTGTACAGTAAAGCACATTCGCGCCTTACAGCATGTAAAGATACAGTTTTTTACTTTACCCGGTTCGCGAACATTGCGGTTTTACCGATCCCCGAAAACCGGTATTTTCACACAAAAAAGGATTCGTTATCCCTTAAATCTGAGTACTTCCGAACGACCTTTTTTAAAGATGTTATTGCTCTTGTACTTCCCTTTGCGCAACGCTTTCTGCTCTTCGTAGGGCAGGGCAACAATTTCCGTACAGGCATCCGAACAGCACCCGTTCATTTTCTCAGCACATTCATCGCATTGTATAAAAAGCAGGTGACATGCTTCATTGGCACAATTTACATGCGTGTCGCATGGTTTACCACACTGGTGGCAATGTGCTACGACATCCTCAGAGATACGCTCGGCACGGCGTTCGTCGAACACAAAGTTCTTCCCTATAAATTTATTCTCCAGTCCTTTTTCCTTAACCTGCCGGGTATATTCTATAATACCGCCTTCCAGTTGGTACACATCTTTAAAGCCTTTGTGCTTGAAGTACGCGCTTGCTTTTTCGCAGCGAATTCCCCCGGTACAGTACATAACCAGCTTTTTATCTTCTTTGTGCTCTTTAAGATCATGCTCTATAATCGGCAGGGAATCCCGGAAAGTGTCCACATCCGGGGTAACGGCATTTTTAAAATACCCTATTTCACTCTCGTAATGGTTGCGCATATCCACAAGAATAGTGTCCGGGTCTTCTATAAGATCGTTAAACTTAACGGCGTCCACATGTACTCCCTTGTCGGTAACATCGAACGTATGGTCGTTCAATCCGTCCGCAACAATTTTGTTCCTGATCTTCACCTTTAGCTTCAGGAACGATTTGTTGTCCTGCTCCACGGCAATATTGAGCCTTACATTTTCCAGGAAAGTAATACCGTCAAGGTGTTCTTTAAAGGCCTTAAAGTTATCTGCCGGAACCGAAAGTTGTGCATTTATACCTTCTGAAGCTATATAAATCCGGCCCAGCACATCCATTTCATTCCAGGTGACGAACAAGTGATTCCGGAATATTTGCGGATTTTTAATGTGATGATATTTGTAGAAAGAGAGAGTAAGACGCTCTTTACCGGCCTTTTCGATAAGCTCTTCCCTTTCTCTAGCGCTTAAAGTATTGTACAGTTGCATGCTATACCAATTATTAAGGTTAAAGAATCAAATAAAAATTTTTGCAAAAGTAATATTTTTTACCGGACATGCCAAAGTCAGTCAAAACCGCATAACACCAACTCTTTTTCTGTTCCGCAGGTCTGCTGCCCCAAAAACAACTCATGCCTACCCGTTGCCACTCTGAAAAAGAAATGGTATTTTAGCACGGATTATTTTTTACAAAAAACGCAGCAATGAGTTCAGATAAAGATGCAAAATTAAAGGCCCTTAAGCTTACCCTGGATAAGCTGGATAAGACCTACGGAAAAGGGGCAGTGATGAAAATGGGAGATAATGTTGTGGAAGATGTAGAAGTCATTCCCACGGGTTCCATAGGCCTGGATATCGCTCTCGGTGTAGGTGGCTATCCCAGGGGAAGGGTTATAGAAATATACGGCCCGGAATCTTCAGGTAAGACCACGCTTACCCTGCATGCCATGGCCGAAGCTCAGAAAGCGGGTGGAATTGCGGCTTTTATCGATGCGGAACACGCGTTCGACCGGTTTTACGCCAAAAAACTGGGAGTGGATGTAGACAACCTCATCATTTCTCAACCGGACCACGGGGAACAGGCATTGGAAATAGCCGACAATCTGATTCGTTCGGGGGCTATTGATATTGTGATTGTCGATTCTGTTGCCGCACTGACCCCTAAAAGCGAGATAGAAGGAGAAATGGGAGATTCCAAAATGGGTCTGCATGCCCGCCTTATGTCACAGGCACTCCGAAAGCTTACGGCAAGTATAAGCAAAACCAAATCTACGGTGATCTTTATCAACCAGCTCCGGGAAAAGATCGGGGTTATGTTCGGTAACCCGGAAACCACTACCGGGGGTAATGCCCTTAAGTTCTATGCTTCCGTACGGCTGGACATCCGCAGGTCTACCCAGATCAAAGACGGCAACGGTGATGTGGCCGGAAATAAGACCAAGGTAAAAGTGGTAAAAAACAAAGTGGCTCCGCCATTTAAGGCTGCCGAATTCGATATCATGTACGGGGAAGGTATTTCCCGCGTCGGTGAAATACTCGATCTCGGTGTGGAATACGAGATCATTAAAAAGAGTGGCTCCTGGTTCAGTTACGGTGATACCAAACTCGGACAGGGAAGAGACGCCGTTAAATTACTGCTCGAAGACAACCCGGAACTCCTCGAAGAACTGGAAAGCAAGATCAAAGAAGCCCTTAAAGTGATCAAAGCGTAACAATCAAACAAATAAAATTTTTATAAGTCCTGTCTTCTTTAACGGAGGCAGGATTTTTTTTCGCACTTCACGCAACCTTACCCGACCGGCTGCATCTTTTGAGAAGAAAACGACCAAAAAAGGTATATGTACGTATATACAATAACAAAGGCCCTTTTCATAAAAACCAAACAAAAACATACTTATAAATTTTTAAACACATAAAAACCTCCTAAAAATTAAACTAGAAGCAACATGAAAAAAGTAAGTATCGCAGCAGTGTTTTTAACCTTGGCCCTGTCTTTATCCGGATGTTTGAATGATGATGGCGCAAACTTTTATTACACTACTCTGCCTATTGAAAGTGTAGAAACTCCGGACACTCTTGTGTATGAAGAAGCGGATACTATTAAATTCACGTATTCCATCCCCAACCTGTGTCACGAATACCTTAACATTGATTTTCGCGATGATACACAACCCGACGATACCATCCAGAGAAGGACATTCTGGGCAGTAGCACAGGCACAGACAGGGGATGAGTGCGAAGGGGCAGAAACCGTAATTCAGGACAATGAATTTACATTCGAAGTAAGGTACAATGAAACCTATGAACTCCGTTTCATAACCGGTGTGGACAGTGATGGCGAATACACCTTCATAACACGCACCATACCCGTTAAGGAAGAGGAATAATAATATCAACCAGTTAAGTTAACCTTTAATCCCTGCAAAAACAGGAAATCCGGAAAAGAAATAAGAACTGTCAAACGGGTGAATCCGGGAATCTCTGACAAAAGAAGAATGTCATCCCGATTTCACCAGGAAAGACAGAAAATAAAAAGTCTTTAGCTATTCCGATTTTGGCAGGCAAACCAAAACTAACGCAGACTATTAAGTGAGTTTAGAAGAACTCATAAACCGGTGCAAGGACCGGGACAGAAAGGCGCAAGAGCAGTTATACCGTTTATTCAATGGTAAATTATACAGCATTTGCCTCAAGTATTCCCGTAACCAGACAGAGGCGGAAGATAATCTGCAGGATAGTTTCATGGCCATATTTAACAAGATAGGCCAGTACCGTTTCAAAGGCTCTTTCGAAGGATGGATACGCAGGGTAACGGTGAACACCGTACTTCAGAAGTACCGTAAAGAAAAAGTTTTTAATATCGTTTCGGAAGAAATAGAAGACGAGGTAGAAATAGAGGTAGAAGATGACGATATCAGCCTGGACTACCTCCTCGGTCTCATACAAAGGCTTCCGGACAAATACAGGTTGACATTTAATTTATATGTACTGGACGGGTACTCTCATAAGGAAATTTCCGAAATGCTCGGAGTTTCCGAAGGGACGTCCAAATCTAACCTGTCCAGAGCCAGAACGATCCTCAAAACACATATCGAAGAGGATCTTAATAAAAAAAAAGTGAAGTCACTATAATCTGATGGGCGACAAAAAGAACATAGACAGGCTTTTCCAGGAAAAATTCAAGGATTTTGAAGCTTTTCCGGAACGGAATTTATGGTCCGGACTTGAAGCCAGACTCAATGCCGATGCTGCCCCGGCCGCAATTACAGAAAGGCGGAAAAAAGCTATTCCGCCGTTATGGTGGCGCCTGGGCGGTATAGCCGCCGCCATCGCCTTATTACTCTCCGTAGGCCTTAATTTAATGCTCCCCGACCCGGAATCTCCTGCAATGGATCCTGTGGAAAAGGTTGTAAAAGAAAATACCACGACAAAAGATACCGAAGCAGGTAAAGAAGCCACACGATCTACGGATAACAATAACTCTCACGCCCGTGGGACTCAACAGGAAGACAATACGACAAACGATAATAACCAAATCACTCAACAGAACGATAAAGTAAAGCCAAACAGCCGCGGGACCCAACAGGAAGGCAATACGATAACCGACAACAACCAAATCGCTCAACAGGACGGTAAAGCAAAGCCAAACGACCATGGGACCCAACAGGAAGGCAAAACGATAACCGATAATAACCAAATCGCTCAACAGGACGATAAAGTAAAGCCAAACAGCAGTGGTGGGTCTCAACAGGACGGCAATACGATTACGGATAACAGCCAAGTCGCTCAGCAGGGCAGCGACAAAGAGGAAAACAAAAAATCCTTACTGGAGGCCATCGCTGAAATGGAAAATGACGCAGAACATGAAAAGGAAACGGCATTGAAGGAAAAAGGCGATAAGAAATGGAGCGTAAATCCCAATATAGCTCCCGTTTACTACAATTCGCTCAGTGGCGGGTCGCCCATTGACCCTGAGTTTAAAGGCAATTCCAAATCCGGAAAAGTAAACCTCAGTTACGGTGTCAACATAGCGTACCAGGTAAATGAGAGGCTAAGTCTTCGTTCCGGCATAAACAAAGTAAACTACGGTTACAATACAAACGACATTTCTTTTGCTCCGGATTTTGAGGCCCGTTCGCTGAGCAATATCAATTATGCCCGTCAATCCGAAAAGGCTTCCGGGCTTTATGTGGCCAACAGCCCCGTGGAAGGTCCTCCGTTAGCCGCAAGAGATGAGGTAGCTTCCAGCTTTGCCCCACAGGAAGGATTAATGCAACAGGAATTCGGCTACATAGAAGTTCCCATGGAACTCAAATACCGGTTATTGAATGAACGATTCGGCCTTAACCTCATAGGAGGGGTCAGTTCCTTATTTCTCACGGACAATTCCGTATTATTGAAATCGGATGCCCTGGCAACGGAACTGGGAGAGGCCAACAACATAAACAGTGTGAATTTCAGTACCAACGTGGGCCTTGGCGTAGATTACCTGTTATCGGACCAACTCCAATTACAGGTAGAACCCATGTTTAAATACCAGTGGAATACATTCTCCAATGACAACGGTGGTTTCAAACCGTATTCATTTGGCGTATATACAGGCTTTAGTTTTAGGTTTTAGTTAGTTAGGTTAGTTTTAATTTACTCAAAAAGCGCGTTAACGCTGTTAAAAGGTTGTCCTGTTGTGTGACAACCTTTTTTCATTGCAGTACTTTTCACTGTAAATAGCAGGAAAAAATCCATTATTTTTTAAACTTTTCCAATGCTTTCCGGGTAAACTCCGAAAGGACAAGATTTCCGGATATTTCTGCACGGGAGTTCAGCAATTCATCCCAGTGGGAAGTTCCCTCCCATAATATTTTTTTCATTTCCGAAAGGGCTTCGGGATTATACGATGCCAGTTTTTCGGTAAAAACGGTTATTTCCTTGTCCAGTTCACCAATACGGTCAAAGACCCGTGCATACAAGCCTTTTTCCTTGGCCCAATAGGCATTTTTCCATTGGTCCGGCGCCAGGGTGAGTTCCGCCAGTGCGGCATTGCCCATTTTACGCGCTACTGCAGGAGCAATTACAAAAGGACCTATTCCCACGGTAAACTCGGATAATTTAATGGCGGCCGCTTCGGTAGCCAGGACATAATCGCAGGCAGCAGCCAGGCCAACACCGCCTCCTACCGCTTTTCCCTGCACCCGGCCCACGATAAGTTTACTGCATTTGCGCATGGCATTGACGACTCCGGCAAAACCACTGAAAAATTTTTTCCCCTGGCTGACATCGGTTATCTCCACAAGTTCGTCAAAAGACGCCCCGGCACAGAATGCCTTTTCTCCTTCGCTCTTCAGTACTATTACCCGGATATCTTCGTTTTCCGAAAGCGTATAAAATTCTTTTTCCAGGCGCTTCAGCAATTCCAGGGGAAACGAATTACTGGCAGGATGACCGAATTCCACAATGGCAATACTGCCTTCGGTTTTGGTATACAAACTTCCGTGGGGACGTGTGGTAGACATAATGCAAGGTTTTTACTAAATGAAGTGTTATTACGAAATTACGAATATTAATCGACTGCATTCAGATATTTTCTCCTGAATTTGAAAACCAGCGCACCTGCCCGCACCAGCATCCACGCCATAAAAGCCATCCAGATGCCATATAACTTCAGGTCAAAATAATCCGTTATCAAAAGTGTAGGGGCAAAGCCGAGAAAAGTAGCTGCGAGCAATACATTCCTGAGATATGCCGCTTCGCCCAACCCCTTAAATACACCATCGAACATAAAAGCAACCGCATTTACGGGCTGCATGAGAAGTACCATCCAGAAAACGGATGCGAAGGAAGCCAGTACCAGGGGGTCCTTATTAAATACGAGGCCTATGGAATCGTAAAAGATACCGCAAACCACCATAAGGATCACAGCTATACTGATGGCATATTTACAAATATCCACACTGAGGTACCACAATCTCCTGTAATCTCCCGCTCCCAGCAATCTTCCTGAAATAGCGTTACCCGCGTTGGCATACCCATCGATAAAAAAGGAAAAAAACAGCCATATGTTCATAAGCATACTCTGGGCCGCGATATAGTTCCTCCCGTAATCCGTAGCATAGGCATTGGCCAGGTATATGGCAAAATTAAGTGCAGCCGTCCTGATAAAAAGATTAAAGCTCATACCCAGCAGGTCTTTTATCCGGGGATTGATCTTTCGGCGTAATTTGAAGGAAAACGGGGTCCTGGCAATATAAAAATACAATGCGATGCACAGCATCACTAACTGGGCTGCCAGGCTGGCATAAGCCGCACCTTTGAGATGTAAAGGCGGCACAACACCTTCTATACCGTATACCAGCACATAATCGAGTACCACATTAATAAGGGCACCGGCAAGACTGGCCTTCATAGCCCACAATGTATTCTGTAGCCCACGGAATACCCCGAACAGGGCAAAGGTGACCAGCGTGAGGGGATACCCTATGGCCCTTATCCGGTAATAATCCACACTGTACTGCAAAATCAGGCCTTCCGCATTATAAGCTCCGAATATCAATCCGGCAAACAGGGAGGTGGAAACAAAAATGACCAGGCTTAGCAGCAGATTAAAAGCAATGGCCTGTGGGACAAGGGTACGCACGGCATGAAGCCTGTTGGCCCCCAAATGCCGGGAAACTATAGCCGAAATAGCTGTTTTCGTCTGGGCAACGATCCAGATTATCGCAGAAAGAAAAGAACCGACAATACCTGCCGCAGCAAGGGCTTCCACAGGATGTTCATCCACATTCCCTATAACCGCAATATCCGTGAGAGAGATCAACGGTTCTGCTATACCTGCAATAATGGCCGGAACGGCCAACCTGTTAATCGCCCCGAACGATACCTTTTCTTTTCTGTCTTTTGCTTTGGATACGGACAAAATATTCTCTTTAGGCAGACAAAAATAATGCGAATATAATTTTCAGAGGTAACAAAACCGCTTTCAATCCAGCCTAAATAATTTTCTGCCTGAAAAATATTACCCCGGCATTAGCGTTGATTATCTAGTTAAACAGGATGTAAGATGAGACGAATGAAGCTAATAGCTGGGCACCAGCAGGTAATGCCATATATACTTGCCGAAGAGGCAGACACCCTTGTGGAGTTTATCAAAAAAATCTTCGGAGGGCAGGAAATGATACGGATTCTCAACACGGATAAAAAAATCCAGCATTCGGAAGTAAAAATAGGTGACTGCACTATTCTTTTAGCGGAGGCCCCGGCAGCAGGCCGGGCCATACCGGGCTGCATGTATGTATATGTAAAAGATACGGACAAGACCTATTATGAGGCATTGGATGCGGGGGCACAATCCCTGATGATTCCCTTCGATGAAGATGACAATACCAGGAGCGCAGGTTTCCGGGATCTCTTCGGGAATACCTGGTGGATTGCCACACTAGCCTAAAAAACTTACAAACTTTTATTATTTGACTTTTGCCCCGCCAACGATAACTACTATTTCGCCCCTGGGTGGTTTTTCTTTAAAGTGGTTAAGGACTTCTTCCGCGGTTCCGCGGATGGTCTCTTCATAGATTTTGGTAAGTTCCCTGGATACGGAAACCGAACGGTCCGCCCCGAATACATCGACAAAATCAGTGAGGGTCTTTAATAATTTATAGGGAGATTCGTAAAATATTATGGTTCGGGTCTCTTCGCTAAGGGCTTTCAGGCGGGTTTGCCTCCCTTTTTTAACAGGAAGAAAGCCTTCGAACACAAATTTATCGTTAGGCAGTCCGCTGTTCACAAGCGCCGGCACGAAAGCGGTTGCTCCGGGCAGGCACTCTACTTCCAGCCCATTTTCCAGGCAGGCCCTGGTGAGCAGAAATCCCGGATCGGAGATTGCGGGAGTCCCCGCATCGGAAATAAGGGCAATGATTTCACCACCGGCAATCCTCCGCACTATGCTATCTATCGTTTTATGCTCATTGTGCATATGATGACTTTGCAACGGCGTAGTAATACCAAAATGTTTAAATAATTTCCCGCTGGTCCGCGTATCTTCGGCCAGAACGGTATCTGCTTCCTTCAGGACCGTAACTGCCCTGAAAGTCATATCTTCCAGGTTACCAATAGGAGTTGGTACAATGTAGAGTTTGGACATGCTCATTATACTCACCAAGTGTCCCGATAATTATCGGGATTAAATGTTTCGACGCTTACGTCGAAATGTTGTTTTTCATCTGATGTCTTGCGTCCGAACTATAGGGACACTCCGGGGTCGTTGATTTCCCCGCATTTAAAACGGCCGGGGGGCCGGAAACTATCCGAACTTCTGCTCGAGGATGTACATGAAGCGCTCCTCGTACTTTTCTTTTCCTTCCCAGTTGTTATAATCCGGTTTTATCATATGGCGGATAAAGTTTTTGACCTCTTCCTCACTGTCTATCGTATTTATCTGCGAGATCACCCGGTTATAATCTTCCGTACTATCGTTAAAAAGGTGTTTAATAAAGGCAAGCTTATCGTTCAGCCCTATGGCGACACCGTCTTTAAACCTGTCGTTAAGTGAAGATATTTTTTGTTGTACCCCGGTTTTTTGCATTACGGGCACTATATCATCCGAATCCCGTTTTTCAAATACGGGATCGGGCATAATGTCGGCAAGAATATCTTCCAGTGTTTCTGCTTCCGGCATTTCGGCAACCATATCTTTGATGGTATCTATCCCCGGTACAATAATATCTTCACTGTGCGGATTGCTTTCCGGCACCCGGGTATTTTCTTCTATTACCGCTCCGGCAAGTTGTTCGAATTTCCGGAGGGCCTCACTCTTCCCCGTAGAGGGCTGTATAACCCCGAAATGTTCTTCCACAAACTTCAGCAAGGTAAGTTTCTCATAAACTTTCTGCGCCTGCACCTGTAGTGCAGCCACATCTTCCTTACCTCTGAGCTTGAGGATATCATGGGCTATACTGACCAGTTCGGATTCCAGTTTCTTTTTCATTGCTTTATTTTTAATGTTTGTCCATAGTATCTTTTCAGACTACCGGGGATTATGTCAATAATATAACTTTTTCCCGGAACAGATACAAAAATATTAGTATTATTATAACATCTCATTTGTAAAAAGCCCTTTTCTTCCCTAAAATGCGTCACATTTTTTTCCTTAGCTTTGCATGGATTTTAATGAAAAAAAATTACTTTAGTTCACACAAGTTTCATACCAAACGGGTATGGCACCTGTTCCGACGGTTTAAAAATTTTATTTTCTTTAGTATCGCAATAATATTTTACACACCATCGGTAATATGCATAGGGGTTAAGCCATCTTTCCCTGACTGAAGGGAAGGCTAAAAAGACAACATTGGCCTATGTCTGTTTCTGAGTTGAAAAATACGAAATGTTTCTCGAAAATACGGTTAATCATAAAGAACAATTTGGCTGGATAGAAGTTATTTGCGGCTCCATGTTTTCCGGAAAGACGGAAGAACTTATCCGAAGATTGCGGCGGGCGCAGATAGCCAAACAGAAAGTGGAGATTTTCAAACCTGCTATCGACACCAGGCACAGCGAGGATATGGTGGTATCTCACGACGCGAACGAAATACGGTCTACCCCAGTCCCTGCCGCAGCCAACATCCGTATACTGGCTGACGGTTGTGACGTAATCGGCATTGATGAAGCCCAGTTTTTTGATGACGAAATAGTAACCGTATGTAATGATCTGGCCAACAAAGGTGTCCGTGTCGTGGTAGCCGGCCTGGACATGGACTTCAAGGGAAATCCCTTCGGCCCCATGCCTGCCCTGATGGCCACCGCAGAATACGTTACCAAGGTACATGCCATCTGCACCAGAACAGGAAACCTGGCTAATTACAGTTTCCGGAAATCGAATGACGACAAACTCGTATTGCTCGGGGAAACGGAAGAATATGAGCCATTGAGCAGGGCTGCCTTCTACAAGGCCATGCTAAGACAAAAAGTAAGCAAAATAGACGTAAAGGACCCGGAGGACCTATCCGAAAAAAAGAAAAACGATTCAACAGGATAAAGGCTTAAACAAACCATTTTCCCCGATCAGAACACGGTCCCGGCGCATTACTAAAGATCATTCTAACAGCTGAACGAAAAAACATGTCAAAAGTTGCAGAAACCGTACTCGAAGTAGACCTCGGGGCTCTCCGGCACAACTATGAATACTTGAAATCCACACTTCGGCCGGAAACAAAGTTTGTCGCTGTTGTAAAGGCATTTGCCTATGGGCACGATTCCCGCAGGATAGCCCCGTTCCTGGAAAAACTGGGCGTGGACTACTTTGCCGTAGCTTATACCAGCGAAGGAATAGAGCTCCGGGAAGCGGGCATACGAACCCCCATCATGGTTTTACACCCGCAAAGTGTACATTTTGACGATCTTGCAGACTATAAACTCGAACCCTGTATTTATTCGGACCGCATCCTGTCACTCTTCCTGGAAACCGCGAAAACAAGAAAACTGGAAGCTTACCCCGTACACCTGAAGTTCAACACCGGCCTTAACAGGCTGGGATTTGACGAAAATGAAGTGGAAAGGATAACCACTGCACTTAAGGCACAAACAAACATAAAAGCAGTTTCTCTATTCTCCCACCTGGCCGCTTCCGAAGATCCGGACGAGGAGGTATTTACGAGAAATCAGATCGCGGCGTTCCAAAGGATTTCGGATAATTTCGAGAAACTGGCAGGATACAAACCTTTATTACACCAATCCAATACCTCCGGCATACTATGTCATCCGGAAGCCCGGTTTGATATGGTAAGAAGCGGGATAGGACTTTATGGCTACGGTAACGATGAAACAAAAGACAAACTCCTGCGCCCCGTAGGCAGCCTGAAAACCGTGATCTCCCAGATACACCAACTGGAGAAAGGGGACAGCCTGGGGTATAACCGGGGATTTATAGCAGATAAAAGCACCGTAACAGCCACTCTGCCCCTCGGACATGCCGATGGTATAGGCAGACAATACGGCAAAGGCCGGGGATATGTATCCGTTAACGGCCAAAAAGCCTCTATTATCGGTAATGTCTGTATGGATATGCTTATGATAGACATTACCGGAATAAACTGTAAAGAGGGAGATGAGGTCATTGTGTACGGCAAAAACCCGACTGCCGAAGAATTTGCAATCACGGCCAATACTATCTCCTATGAACTTATAACAGGAATTTCCCGAAGGGTCAAAAGGGTGTATATCGAATAATCCTTTGCGTGATGATCACCCTATTTCAGCAGGGCGTTATATTTTGTTTTGTCTTTCAAAAGACCGGCTGCGGCAACGATAGCCTCGTCGTTGGACAGGTAATAGTCGTATAATCCTTCCCTGTAGAAATACCTTTTGATGATCTCGTCTTCTATTTCCTTGGACAGTTCTTGCTTGTAATTGTCCAGGGTAGTTATTTTACTGCTTGCGATATCCTCCAGTAATTTCCTGTAGTCTTCCTGTACCTCATCGCCAAACAGTTCCATCTCTTCATTCTCCCCCACCTTCTTAAGAAGTTTCTCCACTTCGGTTTCGTAATTGAAATCACTTTTAGCCACAAAATCCTTAAATTCGTGATAATCCGCATCTGAAAATGAAAAGTTTTCCAGGTCTTCTACCTTATGGTTAAAATAATAATCGGTGGCATAATCAAAAACCACCTGATTGCTCAGCAGTTCCTGTACGAGTTTATTTTGGCGAAGTACCTTTACTTCCAGGTCGGGCATTATCCCCCCACCGTCATATACGGTCCTTCCTTTTCTTGTTTTAAAAGCATTATACCTGGAAGCATCTGTTCTTACGGCATTCCCATTCTCATCCCGATGCATGTAGTCCAGGGCCTGGATACACCTGCCGCTGGGCGTGTAATACCTGGATATGGTCACTTTGAGTTGTGTTCCGTAAGTTAGTTTAAGCGGCCTTTGCACCAATCCTTTTCCAAAGCTTCTGGCACCTACTACAACGGCCCTGTCCAGGTCCTGAAGTGCCCCGGATACTATTTCACTTGCAGAGGCGCTTCTTCCGTTTATAAGAATTACCAGGGGGATTTCCGTATCTACGGGATCTTTCCTGGTACGGAACTCCTGGTTGAACTTCTTCACCTTGGATTTCGTAGTCACAATAGTTTCTCCTTTGGGAACAAACAAATTGGTAATATCTATGGCTTCGGTAAGCAGTCCTCCCGGATTGCCTCT
Source organism: Sinomicrobium halophytocola (assembly GCF_052983395.1). Classification (NCBI taxonomy): domain Bacteria; kingdom Pseudomonadati; phylum Bacteroidota; class Flavobacteriia; order Flavobacteriales; family Flavobacteriaceae; genus Sinomicrobium; species Sinomicrobium halophytocola. The sequence goes on along the minus strand of NZ_JBRKIT010000042.1, from coordinate 172,246 downwards.
CAGATCCAGAACCAATTGCCTTATTCCCTGCGACTTAAGATCTTCCAGTGCCTCTTTGGTCTGGCTGGCTGCTTTCCGGTTAAAACGGGACAGCACAATATACCCGGTATCGTCATTGACCTTTCCGTAAAAAGGAACGGCATCCACTTCTATTTCCTTCCTGGTCAGTGTTGTTTTACGGATCTCTCCCTGCCGTCGATAGGTTATATCTACCGAACTGTTTATGGTTCCTTTAAGCAGCTCACCCGCATCATCTTTAAAATCCGAGATACGGACATCGCCTATCTGGATCAGTTCGTCTCCTGCTTTCAAACCTGCTTCATCGGCGGGATAGCCCTTATAGGGCTCTATAATAAGTAGCTTATCGTGATAACTGCGAACCACGGCCCCGATACCGGAATATTCCCCGCTATTCTTTATCTTGTATTCCTCCACGTCCTGCTCGTTCATATACACCGTATACGGATCGAGATTATCGAGCATTTCCTTGATGGCCCCGTCCATAAGCCTGGCCGGGTTAATTTCATCCACATAGTTCATATTAAGCTCTTTGAACAAGGTGGTGAAAATCTCTATTTGCTTGGCTATCTCGAAAAAGTCGTTTTTAAATGACGTTGCCGTAAAAAGCATACAAACGGCAATGAGCGGCAATACTATTCGTTTTTTAAGCAGTTTTTTCATGGCTCTCAGATTTAGTCTTTATCTTCTTTACGGGAACAACACACTTTTTCTTTGCATCACAATTCCTCTGAGGATACCAAATGTACTCCAATTTGACGTAAATCGGAAATTGCTTTTTCGTAAGATTCGCCGGCTATGAACCTGGTAGCATCTGTAATATAATGCGTCCGGAACCCGGCATTGCAGGCGTCTTTTGCCGTATAGTATACACAATAATCGGCTGCAAGGCCACAGACATATACTTCTTTTACTTCCATTTCCCGGAGATAGGAAGCCAGCCCGGTACTGTATTTTTTTCCGTTATCGTAAAACCCGCTGTAGCTATCTACCCGGTAATGCATTCCTTTCCGGAAAATAGCAGCAATCGGTTTTTGGTTTAATGCTTTGGCAAAATCAGCACCGGAACTTCCCTGCACACAATGATCCGGCCAAAGCACCTGCTCCAGTCCGTACAGATCTATTATTTCAAAAATTTTTTTCCCGGGGTGTGCAGAAGCAAAACTCAGGTGTTCCTCCGGATGCCAGTCCTGGGTAGCAACCACGAGATCGAAATGGGATTGTAAAGCGTTGATCACCGGTATCACTTCATCTCCGCCCGGAACGGCCAGGCTCCCTCCGGGCAAAAAATCATTTTGTACGTCTACGATCAGTAATGCTTTCATGGGAAGGAATTTATGTTTTATTTTCAGCTTTCTTTTAACTTTTCCGCTTTCAGATGATTCCGCATCTGCTCTATTTCACTACTAAGTCCAACTTTATACACATGCGGAAAATCGAAACGTTTGTGCTCCTCCGGCAAACGCCCCAGGTTTTTTACGGCAGCAGCGGCTATGTCCCGGACAGATCGTGCCGGAAAAAGGCGTCTACCTCCCTTCATAACCTCCTGCAACAACGGCTCTGCCAGGGCAGGGTTTAAAGGCATTCTCTTATGCGGCTCAAACGGGTGGGCCATGCTGTCTGGAGCCTCCAGTCCTTCCAGGGTTATCGCATCTGCAACACATTTGCCATTGCCGTTCAAGTAACGATATACCTGTTTTTGTCCCGGAAAATTCATCTTCCTCAGGTTCTCCGATATTTTTATACGGGGTTTGTCTTCAAAACTGCACAGTTTATACACCCCGTCAAGTGCAGCATTTTCATGTCCTACCACAAGATTGGTCCCGACCCCGAAAATGTCTATAGCCGCACGTTGTTCCTTCAAACTCCGTATAACGTGCTCGTCGAGTTGATTGGAAGCGGCTATTTTAACATATGAAAGTCCCGCATCATCCAGCATTTTCCTGGCTGCTTTTGACAGATAGGCAAGGTCACCGCTATCCAGCCGTATTCCTATCAGTTTCTTTCCTTTTCCTTCCATTTCCCCAGCAATGGTAATAGCATTCGGTATACCACTGTTCAATGTATTATACGTATCCACCAGTAAAACGCAGTTATCCGGATGTGTTTCCGCAAAATCCCGGAATGCGGTGAGTTCATCATCATAGCTCTGTATATAGGCATGGGCCATGGTCCCGGTGACCGGTATTTGAAAAGTTTTACCGGCCAGGACATTGGAAGTAGCATCAAATCCGCCTATAAAAGAGGCACGTGAAGCCTGAAGCCCTGCATATCCCTGAGCCCTCCGTAACCCGAACTCGGCCAAGGATTTGTCTTTACCCGAAATATAACGGATACGACTGGCCTTCGTTGCGATGAGCGACTGGAAATTCAGGCAGTTTAAAAGAAAGGTTTCCACGATCTGGCATTCTACTACCGGTCCCGTAACCGTGATAATGGGTGCGAAAGGAAAGACTATTTCTCCTTCGGGCGCACTTTTAACCGTCCCCGTGAACCGAAAATCGCTAAGATATTCTATAAATCCGGGATCAAAACCCTGTTCCAAAAGATAGTCCAGGTCTTCCCGGGAGAACGAAACTTTCTCCAGCCAGTCCAGCGCATCTTCCAAACCGCAGAAAAGAACATATCCGCTGTTAAAAGGGGTTTTCCTGTAAAAATAATCGAAGGTGGCTTCTGTTTCGTGCTTGCCTTTTAAGAAGTAGGCTTGTCCCATAGCCACCTGGTAAAGGTCTGTATACAATGCGGTATTAAAGTCCATACTTTCTGCTTTAAAGTTTATCTTCCCCGGCTTCTTTTTCCAGGAACAGGTGCAGTAACTCTTTCATTTTACGATCGGTTTTCCGGTATTCGGGCATTTCCCTGCCAAGATACAAAATCATAAAGGCATAAGAATCCCCGATCCCTTCCCGGATCTCGTGTTTATTCAAACGGTACGTTTCCCTTAAAAGCCTTTTTATCCGGTTACGGTCCACAGCTTTTTTAAAATTTCGCTTACTTGCAGACACGGCTGTCTGAACCCTGACTGCTCGGGGAAGTTCGGTTTTAATATACACCAGACGAAGCGGAAACCGGGAGACGCTTTTCCCTTCGGAAAAGAGTTTCTCTATCAGCTTTTTGCTCTTTAATTTTTCCTCTTTCGGGAAACTGTGATCCATCCGATTATATTTCTGTAAAAATAGAAAAACCTCCCGACAACAGGAGGTTTTTCATATAAGTCATTTAAACTTCTTTTATTCAAAAGTCATCCCGTTGTTGCTCTTGTCTATATCAGCCATAAGATCAGAAGGGTCGATCACTATCGCTTTGATGTCGCTTTTAGGTCTGTTTATATTAAATTCATAAGTAGGATATGCCCATGCCCAGTCCGGAAGCACGGTCCTTTCCAGGTTCGGATAAGGATTGTCCTTTATACCGTGCATCATGCGCAGCGGAGCGTAAAAGGTCTCATAAGAGTCGTCTTTGTAAACAACCAGGACATCTAAAGGCATCGGCATCAAACCGATGCGCTCCAGAGTTACCTTGGTGCCTTCTCCTTCTTCAGCCACTTCTTTAATACTATAATCGATCGTATTGGTAGTCATGGTCCAATCTATCAGGTACCAATCGAGCTGAAAGCCGGATACTTTTTCGGCCACCCTTTTAAAATCATTGGGAGTTGGATGTTTAAACTTGAAATCTTCGTAATATTTGTGCAGGGTTTGCATCAGCTTATCCTGCCCTATAATATAACCGAGTTGAGCCAGGAACACCTCTCCTTTACTGTAAGCGCTAAAAGAGTATGCCATATTTTCCGCATAGCGGTCGCCATGCGTGGTTTGCGGTTGTTCTTTACCGGATATGGCCAGCATAAAATAGCTGCGATATGCGTTTTCAAACGGATTGGGTTTGTTCCTTTCCATGATCTCGTTCTCAGCCAGATCGGAAATAAAAGAAGTAAAGCCCTCATCCATCCAAGGGTGTTTGGACTCGTTGGTAGCCAGCAAGTGCTGGAACCAGGCATGTGCCATTTCGTGGGCGGTTACGCCTACAAGACTCCCGAAGCTTCGCTCCCCGGTAATAAGGGTGCACATGGCATATTCCATACCGCCGTCTCCACCCTGTATTACGGAATACTGCTTCCACGGGTAAGGCCCTATGTTTTTGTTATAGAAATCGAGTAATGCCGCGGTTTTGGGTTGAAGCTTTTTCCAGTTTTCCACAATTTCCGGGTTGTCCTTATACAAAAAGTGCAGGGTTACACCGCCCTGAGTTTCCAGGGTATCATGAATATATTCCGGGTCTGCCGCCCAGGCAAAATCATGCACTTTTTCCGCATTAAAATGCCAGGTCAGTTTTTTGCCTTTAGCACGTTTTACCTTGGCTCCCTCTTTTTCATAACCATGCCCTATTTCATCCCCGTTTTGCAGGTTTCCGGTTCCTCCGAGGACATAATCTTTATCGATGGATATCTGCACGTCGAAATTCCCCCAAACTCCGTGAAATTCCCGTCCGATATACGGATCGGCATGCCATCCTTCAAAATCGTACTCCGCCATTTTCGGATACCATTGTGTCATGGACAAAGCTACTCCTTCGGAACTGTTACGGCCCGATCTTCGTATTTGCAGCGGCACCTGGCCTTCAAAGTCCATCACTAGTTTGGTAGATGCCCCAGGTTTTAAGGGGCTGGCGAGTTTCACTTCCAGAATGGTTCCTTCTTCATTAAAAGTCACCGGCTGACCGTTCTGGGTAAGTGATCGTACTTTAAGATATCCTGTCTCATCCGGGTTTAATACTCCGATGCGGCTCTCGTATTCGGGTTCTTCCTTAGAGCCTTTGTTTATAACCATCCGTTTATCCGGGTCGGCTATGGTCTTCAAGCGAACATCCATTTCACTCCCCGGCTGAAAGGCGTTGAAATACAGGTGATAAAATACTTCATCGAGAACATCCGGGGAATTATTGGTATAGACCAGTTCCTGTTTTCCCGTATAACGGAAGTTCTTCACATCCATATCCACATTCATCTTGTAATCCACATGTTGCTGCCAGTAACCGGTAGTTTCCTGGGCATTTGCGGCAACACCGGCAAGAAGGACGGAGCATGCAATAATAATTTTTTTCATACGACTCATTTTTACATCTATACTGTGCATGGCAGGCAAGGCGTTTTTCAGGTAAAAGCAGGCGGTTTCGGGGGCATTTATACTTTCCTACAGAACCAGTTTTTTCCTGGATACTTTGTCGGCCATGATAATGGCGTTATAAGCATTTACCATTCTCCCCGACCCGGATACTTCAGAGAAAGGCTGTTTTTTCTCCGGATCGCCTTCAAGGATAACATTCGCTTTTGCCGCAAGTCCGGAATGCATTATTATTTTTTTAACCTGAGATGCTGTCAGGTCCGGGTAATAAGAACGTATTAACGCAGCAACACCGGCCACTTCGGGAGACGCCATAGACGTTCCCTGTTGAAATTCGTACTTGCTTCCCGGTACTGAAGACCATATTTTGGTTCCCGGCGCAAAGACATCTACGTTGTTTTTCCCGTAGTTGGAAAATTCCGCTACCATTTCCGGTCCGTATGAATAATCCAATGCACCTACGGTTAAGAAGTTATCTGCAATTTCCTCTCCGTTATCTACGGCATCATTGGGATATACATTCGTTTTGTCCAGGTCTTTGGATTCATTTCCCGCAGCGTTGACAATGAGCACGTCTTTTTCCGCAGCGTATTTAATGGCATCCCTTACCCATTCCGGGTGCGGGGAATAATACTTACCGAAGCTTGTATTGATAATCCTCGCCCCGTTGTCCACCGCATAACGGATACCCAGTGCAATATCCTTATCATATTCGTCTCCGCCCGGCACTGCTCTTACCGCCATGATCTTCACATTGTTAGCTACGCCATTCATTCCTAACCCGTTATTCCTTACGGCGGCAATAATACCCGAAACATGAGTGCCGTGTTTGGCCTCTTCTTTATCAGGTCCTATTACGTTATTATTTCCGTAATCCGTATCGTTAATGTCATCGGGGTTATCACCTACGGGACCTCTTCCGTCAAAATCCAGGTTCAGGTTATAATTCAACTGGTCGCTGAAATATTCGATACCTTCTTCAAGCTCTTTTTTCAGTTCTTTTACGGAACTCAGTGAAGTGTCTACAGACATGATATTCGTCAGAAATCCTTTTGCCTGTACCAGTTTCAGATTGGACGAAGGAAGTTTTTCAATATCTTCCCTGGTATAATCTTCTTTCTGGAGTTCTTCCCTGACCGTTTCATCGGCATTATTTACCATCTGCAATATCTGCTCGTACTGGTTTTTATTTGTTTTTGCCTCTCCGATCTCTTTGTCATATTCCGCTTTGGCTCTTTTATATTCTTCGGAACCGTCGTCTCCTTTCTTGATTATCCTCACATACTCCAGGTTCTCGTGAATGGCATCTCCCAGGAAGTTCCAGCCGTGAACATCATCTACGTACCCGTTACCATCATCATCTATACCATTCCCCGGAATTTCCTTTTCGTTGGTCCAGATTATATCTTTCAGGTCTTCGTGTTCTATATCCACACCGGAATCCACCACTCCGACAATTACTTTCACCCCTTTTCTTCCTTTCAGAAGCTCTTCATACGCCTTGTTTACACTCATCCCCGGAATAGTATCGGCTATGAGATCTGCATGAGGCCAGGTCTTAAACTCATTTTCATTAAGATCGGCTACTTTAAGAGGTACCGAATCTATATTTTCTATCGGCGTAGAAACAATGGCCGCAGTTCCGCAACCTGCGAGCAAAAAAACTGCCGAAACCGGCAAAAGAAATGATCTTGTAAGGTTCATAATAAATTGATGTTTTATCCGACCGGGTGTTTTCCGGTCATTTCGTTTAGTTAAACACCTCGTCAAAGGTGTGGATTTCGCGGAGACGAACTCCTTTTTCGGTATGTTTGAGGGTGCATATTTCGTTATGGGCATCGTGCTCCAGGAACAAGTAAAACTCATCCGAAGCTGCTTGGTTCAGAAAATCTGCTTTTTCTTTCAGGGTAAGTAAAGGACGGGTATCATAGCCCATTACAAAAGGCAGGGGAATATGCCCCACAGTAGGCAGCAAATCTGCCATAAATACCAGGGTTTTTCCTTTGTATTGAAGAACGGGGATCATCTGTTTATCCGTATGCCCGTCCACATAAAGGATATCAAAACCCAATCCCGGGTCTTTGAGATAACGGGAATCTTTTTCGGGTACGGGGATAAAAGACAATTGCCCGCTTTCTTCAAGAGGTAGTATATTTTCTTTGAGGAAAGAAGCCTTTTCACGGGCATTGGGCTTGGTGGCCCATTTCCAATGCGCCTCATTGCTCCAGAACCTGGCGTTTTTAAAAGCAGGCTCATATCCGGTACGATCCTTATTCCACTGAATACTGCCCCCGCAATGATCGAAATGCAGGTGGGTCATGAACACATCGGTAATGTCATCGCGGTGAAAACCGTGTTTTGCCAGAGATTTGTCTATAGTATCATCACCCCACAGGTAATAATAACCGAAGAATTTATCAGATTGTTTATTCCCCATACCTGTATCGATGAGCATAAGCCTGTCTCCGTTTTCTATGAGAAGTGATCTTGCGGCAATATCTATCATATTATTTTCGTCCGCAGGATTGGTCCTGTTCCACAAAGACTTTGGCACTACGCCAAACATGGCCCCGCCGTCCAGCTTAAAATTTCCTGTTTCTATGGGATATAATTGCATGCTATTTGGTTCAAGGTTTCAGGTTGCAAGTTGCAGGTTTGGTTCATGGCATTCAAAATTCTCCCGGTCCCCGGGCAGAGCCGAGGGGCCAAATAGTCCGCAAAATAACAAAACCACAGAAGAAAATATCAAAAAGTTGTCTTTTATTGGGTCTTTTTTAACATTTCTTTATTTTATCAGATATTTAAAATGTATATGCATGGCTATTCTAAAATATTGCGCTATTTTTAATGCTGAAGCAGGCCCGGGGAGGATACAGGCAGTTAGCCTGTTCCCTCCATATCGGTTAATCCGAGTTCTCCGGAAAGAACCTTCAAATCATTTGTAACCATGAAAAAACTAGTCCCGTTCCGAAAAATGCAACTTCTGCGATTTGGCCGCGATTTTGAGCGGGATGAAGATATGATCCTCAGGGACTACCTGTCTGTGGAGCGTACCCGGCTCTCCAACGAAAGGACACTCTTGTCGTATATACGGACATCTCTGTATCTTATCCTTGGCGGGATCACTTTTATACAACTGGACGACTTCTATAACCTCAGGTACCTCGGAATATTATCACTCGCACTTAGCATTGTATTTCTCATTATCGGAATATACAGATTTCTGTTGCTCAAAAAAAGTCTGAAACGATTTCATCACAAACCCCGGGATCCGGAAGAGTAATTTCTTCTGCAAATCCGGGACATCACAATAACAGCGTATATCACTATGGAGTTAGAACTGTTGAATTTATTTTTAGTTTTGGTTGTTGCATGGACGGGAGGTTCCCTGGCTACACGCCTTGGCTATCCGTCTATTCTGGGAGAGTTGATTGCCGGTATCGTTTTTGGCCCCGCATTGCTTGGCGTTCTCGCTCCATCGGAAGCTACGGCGGTACTTGCCGAAATGGGGGTGCTCCTGATGATGCTTTACATAGGTATGGAAATTGATTTCCGCGAACTTGGCAAAGCTTCCCGGGCAGGGTTGCTGGCTGCCTTAGGCGGGTTTCTCGTGCCCTTTGTCCTGGGGTATTATGCTGTTCTGGCATTTGATGGCACCAAAATGGGCGCCCTTTTTGTGGCGATTGCCGTGGGCGTAACCTCCCTGGCTACAAAATCGCGTATACTGGTAGACCTGAAACTACTCAATACCCGTATTGCCCATGTGCTTATGGCCGGAGCGCTCATATCCGATACGCTGGCGCTTATTATTTTTGCAGGCATTATAAGTTTTGCCGATGCCGGAAGTATTGAGTTTATGGAAATACTCATCGTGACAGGCAAGGCCCTTATCTTCTTTGTAGTTACCGGGCTACTGGGGATTTATGCTCTTCCTTACCTGGGAAAACAACTGGAAAAAGCGGGTTTTACAAACCGTACCCTGTATTTTACTATAATGCTGATAGTAGCCATTGGATTTGCAGAGCTTGCGGAACTCGCAGGGCTGCACTCCATTCTCGGTGCATTCATAGCCGGATTGTTTTTAAGAGACAGCATCTTCGACCGAAGGCTTTCTAAAGACCTGAATAAGGTGTTTTATGACATTTCCATAGGTTTTCTCGCCCCTGTCTTTTTTGTTACAGCGGGTTACCACGTAACTTTTGACGTTTTTCAGAACAACCTGGCTTTACTGCTGGTCATCCTTGCAGTTGCCGTATTGGGAAAAGTTTTCGGAACAGCACTTTTTTACCTACCCAGTGGTAACGGATGGAGAGAAGGTATCACGGTAGGTACCGGAATGAACGGAAGGGGGGCAGTAGAAATAGTCATTGCCGGTATTGCGTTGAAAATGGGGTTTATAGATAATGAGATCTTTTCTATTCTGGTTTTCATGGCCATCTTTACTACGGCAACCGTTCCGGTCCTCCTTACCTGGACCACCAAATGGCTTCGAAACAGGGGTGAATTGGTGCTCTCCTCGTCTGAAAAGGAGGGTATTCTTATTCTGGGTGCAGGACCGCTATCCTTATATATTGCTAAAAAAATGGCCGGGAACTTCCCGGTCTCCCTCATTGACTCCAATATAGACCACTGCATACGGGCCAATAATCTGGGCTTAAAATGTATTCAGGGAAACGCGCTAAAGGAAGAAACCATTATAGAGGCCGAAGGACACGAAGCAGGGACTTTTGTAAGCCTGACCAATAACAGTGAAATCAATGTGCTCGCCGCACAACTCGCCAGTGAGGTCATAGGCATTCCCAATATATACGTTTCTATCACTCCTTCTCCGGAAGGTGCCAATATAGAGTTATTGGACCCTATAGGAGCATCGACTATTTTTGCAAAGAAAACCGATCCTTATAAATGGGATTACAAGCTGGAAAACAAGGATTTCGAAGAAATCACCGTAGAAATAGCCGAAAATATTTCGTCACGAAATCTCTTAAAGCGATTATCTGAAGAAGAAGGCGATATCCTTCCTGTTTTTTACGAAGACACCAAAGGCAAATTACATATATACCATTACGGAGCAGAATTAGAACCCGGATACAAGGTACATTACATCAAATAACCTAAAAATATATTACAAAAGAAAAGAAGTGTAAATCTCCCTCTATGGTGTAACTTAACTATTTCTCATGGATACTTTCTTTGAACATTTAATGCATGAATTTGAGCTACCCCTGGCAAATCCCGTACTGGTTTTTGCCCTCATCCTCATTATTATTCTGGTATCTCCCATACTCCTGAAAAGACTTAACATTCCTGGAATAATTGTTTTGATTCTGTCCGGTGTCCTCATCGGACCTTACGGACTAAACCTATTGGCCAAAAATTCTGCAATTGACCTGTTCTCTACTATAGGGCTTTTGTACATCATGTTTATAGCCGGCCTGGAACTGGATATGAATGAGTTTAAAGCGAACAGGAATAAAAGTATTTTGTTCGGCTTTCTAACATTTATTATCCCATTGGGCGCCGCATATCCCATATGCTACTATCTCCTGGGCTACAATTTTAACTCCAGCTTTTTAACAGCCAGCATGCTCGCCACACATACACTGGTTACCTATCCCATTGTAAGTAAATTAGGGATTTCTAAGAACAAGGCTGTAGCTATTACTGTTGGAGGAACTGTTCTTGCCGATACCGCCGCCTTGCTTATCCTGGCTATTATACTGGCCGAAAGCCAGGGCACATTAAACCAGGCCTTCTGGATACGGATGGGCGTATCACTTACCATATTTTCCCTCATTATGTTTTTAGTTATTCCCAGAATAGCCAAATGGTTTTTTCGGAAAATGGAAAATGAAAAACACTCGCATTACATCTTCGTCCTGTCGGTAGTTTTCCTTGCTGCTTTCCTGGCAGAACTGGCAGGAGTAGAATCTATAATAGGAGCGTTCGTCGCAGGACTCGCCCTAAACCGGCTCATTCCTCACTCCTCGGCTTTAATGAACCGTATTGAATTTATCGGAAACTCCCTGTTCATCCCCTTTTTTCTTATAAGCGTAGGAATGCTGGTAGATATAAGCGTTATTTTAAAAGGCCCGGAAGCTCTTGCTATTGCCGGTATACTGACGGTCGTTGCATTGTTCGGGAAATGGCTGACCGCCTGGGTTGCCAAATTCATTTTCAAATACTCCAAAATGGAACGGCAACTTACTTTTGGACTTACCAGCGCCCGCGCTGCTGCCACTCTTGCTATCGTATTGGTTGGGTACAGATCCGATATTCTGGATGAAAATATTCTTAACGGAACGGTTATCCTTATACTAATTACCTGTATAATTGCGTCTTTTGTGACACAAAAGGCTGCGAAACAAATCGTAATCGCATCCGATGAAGAACCAAGTATCACTTCCAATGGTTATGCGCTATATGACGAACACATTCTTTTGCCGATTGCCAACACGTTGAACATGGAAAAAGCACTGGAGTTTGCCATTTTAATCAAGGATAAAAAATCCAGCTATCCATTGTCTATACTTTCCGTAGTTCCCAATAATCTGGAAGCGAAAAAAAACGTCACCAAAGCCAGGAACAAACTTGAAAGTTACACAAAAGATGCGGCAGCATCCGAAACCAAAACAGAGGTCATAGCTACGCTCGACTATAACGCATCCAGTGGTATCGCGAGAACAGCGACGGAAATTATGGCCAATATCATTTTACTGGGATGGCCTCAAAGAAAAGGGTTTATAGATAAGCTTATAGGGGAAAAAATGGAACACATCCTGACCTATACGGATAAAATGCTGTTTATATGCGACCTAAAAAATCCTTTGGTAAACCACAAGAGAATACTGGTGACGATACCTCCGTTGGCAGAGTTGGAAAAAGGTTTTGAATTGTGGGTAGACAAAATCATAAAACTCGGGCAGGAATTGAGTATTCCTATCGTATACCATTGCAATAAGAATACGGAGGATACAATAAACAAATACAAAAAACTCAACTACCCGAACTCCAACAGCAAATTCAGCAATTTTGTAAACGGGGAAGATTTCTTTGGCTTTTCCAAGCTACTGGCTTCTCAGGATTTATTTTTCCTGATCTCTGCCCGAAAAGGAGCCGTATCTTATCAGAATGTCATGGACAACCTCCCCACCAAACTGGAAAAATATTTTGACCAGAACAGTAAGATCATTGTATATCCTTAATTGAAAAGCGTATGTCTCTTGACCTTATTATTACCATTGTCATCATAGCCATAGGGATCTTCCTTTTTGTAAAAGATTATTTTACTATAGACACCACCTCTATTTTAATCATGGCTTTATTTATTGTAGCGGGGGTCCTTAGTCCTGAAGAAGGTTTTTCCGGGTTTAACCATCCCGCGACACTCACTTTGGGATGTATGTTTGTGGTCAGTGCAGGTGTTTTCCATTCCGGTTTGCTGGACGGTATTAGCACAAAACTTGTGCGGATTGCCCGGATCAATTATTTCTTTGCCCTCCTTATCTTTTGCCTTACCGCCGCCGTATTTTCGGCATTTGTAAACGATTCGGCCGTGGTGGCCCTGTTACTTCCCGTGGCCCTTAAAGTGTGTCGGGACAGTGAAATAAGTCCTTCCAGGCTGCTTATTCCTATCGCATTCGCCGCGCTTTTCGGGGGTACCTGCACACTCATCGGCACTTCTACTAACATCCTGGTAAGCAGCTATGCGGAAAAATACGGGCTCGAAGGTTTCGGTATGTTCGAATTCAGCCTTGCAGCCCTTTGTATCGCCGCAGTGGGATTTGCTTACCTTCTGTTCATCGGGCCTCTTTTACTTCCGAAAAGAGACAACACCACTCCCGGCCTTAGTGAAGAAGCCGAAAAATATGTAACGGAGATCGCTGTGGAAAAGGGCTGTCCCGACCTGGACAAATCCGTTTTCAGGTCCAAGCTGGTACGGGAATTTAACACACAAATACTAAGTATCCGCAGGGATGAAAGAAATTTGTTTGACATCGGGCAGGAAACCATAATCCGGGAAGGTGACATTTTAAAGGTCATGCTGCTTTCCGACGCCTTAAACAGCCTTCGCAACGTAAAAGGATACAAAATTAAAGGAGACCTTTCGGGATATGGTTTTAAAAACCCTAAAAACGAAAAAAACCTATACGAAACCATCATACCTTTTGGCTCTGCCCTGGCCGGAAGTTCCCTGCGTGCAATCAATTTCCGCCGAAAGTACAAATCTTCGGTACTTGCCCTGCGGCACAGAGGAGAATTACTTCTCGAAAATCTACCGGATATCAAACTCCTTGAGGGGGATATGCTGCTCATACTCGGTTCCAAAGAAGAACTGGATGCCTTGTCTGTCCAGGGACTTACCATTACTCTCTCTGAACACAAAAGCAAGAAAATAAACTTCCGAAAGGTCATCCCGGCCCTGATCATTGCCCTGGGAGTAGTACTGGCCGCAGCACTCGACCTCACTTCAATACTCATAAGCAGTATGATAGGTTCTCTTCTATTGATAACCACGGGAGCACTGAAACCCCAGGAAGCCTATAAAGCGGTAGAATGGAAAGTAATTTTTATGATGGCCGGAGTACTCTCTATGGGTACCGCGCTGGAAAAAACGGGAGGTGCGGAGAAAATAGCCCTGTTTGTACAGCAAGGTCTGGGACATTATGACCCGCGTATTACACTAAGCCTTTTGTACCTTATTACGTTTCTATCCACTAATGTACTCTCCAGCAAGGCGACCGCCGCCCTTATGACTCCCATAGTCATAAGCCTTGCTTCCGCCATGAATGTAAGCGAAAGACCTTTTCTCATTACCGTGATGTTCGCGTGTTCCCTGACGTTTATGACCCCGGTAAGCTACCCGACCAACACTATGGTCTATGCCCCGGGAAACTATAAGTTTAATGACTTTCTGAAAATAGGAACGCCGCTCAACATCATTACCTGGCTTACCGCTTCATTTATAATTCCGCAATTCTTCCCGTTTTAATGGCACATTATCGATAGAGATTTGTTTTATATTATAAAAAATATATTTTTGTGTCGGACAAATAACTGAATACCAACCACAAATCTTTACTTTGGTTCTTTAACTTACCGTTATTACCTTTTCAAGAAGTAATTTACTACCCCTCCGCTTCGCAAATCCTTGCTCTTTTTTCCAAAAAAGAGAGCCGGGGTTATATTATGATGTTTTCACAACACCGAATAACCCAACAAAATGAAAAAGGCCTCAACACCTGCTTCTTTTGTATATGATTAGGAATTAAATATTACAGCACCGTGATTATGATTGGTAAATACAAAAAAGAACTGGAACAACTTCCGGACGAGATGAAGCACGAAATAAACAAGTGCATGGAGATCTATCAAGAACTGGAAAAGTATGATGAGGGGAAAACGGATATAAAAACCCTGCAAAACAGACTAAAGAATATACTGGAGAAATACGAGATATAGATCCTTCTTGTAACAGATACAGTAAAACAACTCCATAAAAAAGGCCCGAAAATCACTTTTCAGGCCTTTATCTGTATACAATACAACAATTATATTACCTGCTTAAGACAGATGGTGCCCCGGGAGATGACAGGATTTACTCTTCCTCTTCGGGCTTCATCTCAAAGTCTTCCATAAACTTGGTCGTGTAATTCCCCGCTATATAATCCGGGTGGTCCATCAACTGCCTGTGGAAAGGTATTGTGGTCTTTATTCCTTCGATCACAAATTCATCCAGCGCACGCTTCATTTTATTTATAGCTTCATCCCTGGTTTGAGCCGTGGTAATGAGTTTGGCGATCATGGAGTCATAGTTCGGCGGGATCACATAACCACTGTACACATGTGTGTCCAGCCGCACCCCATGTCCTCCGGGGGCATGCAATGTAGTGATCCTTCCCGGGGAGGGGCGGAAATCGTTATAAGGGTCTTCCGCATTGATACGGCATTCGATAGAATGCAGTTTGGGGATATAATTTTTACCTGAGATCGGCACTCCGGCGGCAACGAGTATCTGCTCCCGGATCAGGTCATAATCTATAACCTGCTCGGTAATCGGGTGTTCCACCTGGATACGGGTATTCATCTCCATGAAATAGAAATTCCGGTGTTTATCCACGAGAAATTCCACGGTGCCGGCACCTTCGTATTTTATATATTCTGCCGCCTTTACCGCAGCTTTCCCCATTTTATCACGGAGTTCATCCGTCATAAAAGGAGAAGGGGTCTCTTCGGTAAGCTTCTGGTGACGCCGTTGTACGGAGCAGTCCCTTTCGGAAAGGTGACATGCTTTGCCATATGCGTCTCCCACGATCTGGATTTCGATATGCCTGGGCTCTTCGATAAGCTTTTCCATGTACATACCGTCATTTCCGAATGCTGCAGCGGCTTCCTGCTGGGCACTTTCCAGTGCCTTTTTCAGATTCTCTTCTTTCCACACCGCGCGCATTCCTTTACCTCCACCACCTGCAGTAGCCTTCAGCATTACGGGGTATCCCATCTCCTTAGCCAGTTTTTCCGCATGTTTGTATGACTCCAGAAGCCCTTCAGAACCGGGGACCGTAGGCACACCCGCCTCTTTCATAGTAGCTTTGGCCGTGGCCTTGTCTCCCATTTTTTCGATCATGTCAGAAGATGCTCCGATAAATTTTATATCGTGCTCTGCACATATTTTGGAAAACTTGGCATTTTCGGAAAGGAATCCGTACCCGGGGTGAATAGCATCCGCATTAGTAATCTCTGCAGCTGCAATGATGTTGGACATCTTCAGGTAGGACAAGTTACTCGGGGGAGGGCCTATACAAACTGCCTCGTCTGCAAAACGGACATGCAGGCTATCGGCATCGGCAGTGGAATACACCGCTACCGTTTTTATTCCCATTTCCTTACATGTACGAATAACACGAAGTGCTATCTCTCCTCTGTTTGCTATCAGTATTTTTTTAAACATCTGTTGAAATTTAAAATTTCTTATGATGGGTCAACGAGGAAAAGGGGTTGATCAAATTCTACCGGCGAAGAATCCTCTACTAACATTTTTACGATCTTACCGGAAACCTCCGATTCTATTTCATTGAACAGTTTCATGGCTTCGATGACACACAGGACATCTCCTTGTTTAATCGTGCTTCCGACTTCAACAAACGATGGTTTGTCCGGAGACGGTTTTCTGTAGAAAGTTCCGATGATCGGAGATTTTATGGTAATGTATTTGTCGTTTTCCGCCGGAACTGATTCAGCCGGCTTGACAGGAGCGGTTTGTTCCTGTGCCTGTTGTTGCGCCGGTTGCTGAGGAACAGTAGGGGCTACCGGAACATGCTGTATGTAAGTGGTTTCTGACGAGCTTCCTTCCGTACCAGTCTTGATGGTAATCTTAACGTCATCCATCTCCAGCTTTACTTCACTGGCACCCGACTTGGCAACAAACTTGATCAGATTTTGAATTTCCTTTAGATCCATGATTATTCGTTTTGTTAGTATTTTAAGTCTTTTATCTACTTCCCGTTAACGGGACGAACACTTAGCGTTACCGGGGGTCATACGCCCATTTGAGGTAAATGGAACCCCAGGTAAAACCACCTCCAAAGGCAGCAAATATAAGGTTATCTCCTTTTTTCAGTCGATTTTCATAATCATTTAACAGTAAGGGAAGTGTTGCTGATGTCGTATTTCCATACTTTTCAATGTTAATCATTACCTTTTCCTCTTCCAGTCCAATGCGCCCGGCAGTAGCGTCGATAATCCTTTTATTGGCCTGGTGAGGCACCAGCCAGTGTAAATCTTCTTTGGAAAGATCATTTTTTACCATGATCTTTTCTGCAACATCAGCCATATTGGAAACCGCAAATTTAAATACGGTCCTTCCGTCCTGGTGAACATAATGTTGTTTGTTCTTTACGGTTTCTTCCGTTGCCGGGGAAAGTGATCCTCCGGCCTCCATATTCAGGAAAGCTCTTCCACTTCCGTCCGACCTTAGGTATTCGTCCTGCAGTCCAAGCCCTTCTTCATTGGGTTCAAAAAGAACAGCCCCGCCACCATCACCAAAGATAATACAGGTAGTACGGTCTGTATAATCTATAATAGAGGACATTTTATCTGCCCCGATAAGCAATACTTTCTTATACCTTCCGGATTCGATATAGCTGGCTGCCGTAGACATTCCGTAAAGAAAACTGGAACAAGCGGCCTGCAAATCATAAGAAAAGGCGTTGACCGCCCCGATTTCTGTTGCCACATACGCCCCTGTGGATGCCACCAACAGGTCGGGCGTAGCTGTAGCCATTATTAAAAGATCTATTTCCTCCGGGTTGATTTTTGCTTTTTTAATAAGGTCTTCCGCAGCTTTAATGGCAAGATATGAAGTTCCCTTGTCCTTGTCTTTGAGAATACGCCTTTCCTTTATACCCGTACGTGTGGTTATCCACTCGTCGTTGGTATCTACCATGGTTTCCAACATCTGGTTAGATAACACAAAATCCGGAACGTATGCTCCTACAGCTGTAATTGCTGCTGTTTTTCTACTCATAGTCTAATTTCGTTTATACCAAAACTGCGAAACCGAAGAAAATTAATACAAAACATACACCCACCTAGGCTCTTTTTATCCATTCCGGACCAGATCCACCATTCAGTTTTGGTATTCTTCTATCTTAATTTCCACTATCAAACCAAATTAAAACCACACCGTTTCCCGTAAAATCAAACATGCATATCCCTGTGCTTCATGGGATTTCCACCATGTGAAATTATTAATTTTCTTTGAATACCGGTGCAAAATAGTTGGTTTTTACTATTTAGAAAAATATTTCTTCATAAAAAAAACCCCCACAGCGTGAGAGTTTTACTTTTTAGGACCGTCATTACTATGCTACTTCTTCGGCAGAATTGTCGATCAACACTTTACCTCTGTAATACAACTTACCTTCATGCCAGTGCGCCCTGTGATAAAGATGAGCCTCACCTGTAGTAGAATCTACGGCAATTTGAGGAGCAGTCGCCTTATAGTGCGTTCTTCTTTTATCTCTTCTCGTACTAGACTGTCTTCTTTTAGGATGTGCCATTTTCGTCTATTTTAAAATTTCGCTTTCTTATTTATCAGTTAACAGCTTCTTCAGCGTATCCCACCTCGGATCTGTTTCTTCGTCTTTTTCTTTTTCTGTACCCGGTTGTAATTCTGTAAGTTTCCGCACAATTTCCGAGTCAAGGCTTCCGTCTTTTATACCCGGATGCACTTTTTTTGCCGGCACGGAAAGTACGGTCATCTCATAAATATACTGTGCTACATTAACATGGTGTTCCCCATGTGGTAAAATGAGTATTTCCTCATTCTCATCGTTGTATTCCTCCCCGAACTTAACAATAAGGTTAAGTGCCCCTTTTATCTTCTGATCAAAAGGCTCGTTGGAAAGATCACAATTTACATTTACCGTACCTTTTACGGCAAAATCCAGCTCCAGCATATTGCTTCTCTTGTGCAAGACCACATCTACTTTCAACGAAGCATCGTTAAAATCAGTGTAGTCAAACCCTTCAAAGAACAAATTATCGATACGATAACCAAACCGGTGTTCTCCTTGCTTCAACCCCACAAACGGGATATCGAACTCCTTGAACTTCTTCATCTTAAACCTCCGTTATCTTCGCATCTCATTCCTGACCTCCCGGATTCGGAACGGGTGTGCAAAGATATAAATTTTTATTAATGACCAACTTACTATCTTTATTTTTTCCATTCCTTTTTTACCACAACTCCGTGCGGAAACAAAAAGACAACGAAAAAACGATATTTTTCAACACAGTTTTTACCGGATTGCGACATCCGGCATACTCAAAAATACGGAAACAAAACGGAAAACAACCCCAAAATGTCCGCATTAACAATTTTAACTTTCCACGGTAAAGGTTACGAACCATACTTCATAGTCCGTAAGATCACATCCGTAAAGCAAAATCGCTACCTATTGCTCATCGAAGCCTTTTTCAACGGGTTGGAAGTCAATTCTCCATACTCCTCCCGGTTCCTGTAGATCTGGATTGCCGTGAATACAGCTTCTTTAAATGACTGGTAATCCGCCACTCCTTTACCTGCAATTTCGTAGGCCGTTCCATGATCGGGAGACGTCCTCACCTTGTTGAGTCCGGCTGTGTAGTTTACACCTCTTCCGAAGGATAGTGTTTTAAAGGGAATAAGTCCCTGATCGTGATAGGCCGCCAATACGGCATCGAATTTCTTATAACTGTCCGAGCCGAAGAAACTGTCAGCCGAGTATGGGCCAAAAGCCATAATACCTTTCTCAAAAAGTTCATGTACCGTAGGCTTGAGCACTGTGTCGTCTTCTGTCCCTATAACTCCATTATCCCCGCTGTGGGGATTAATGCCCAATACGGCAATTTTAGGTTTACGTATGCGGAAATCGCGTACAAGCGAATCGTGTATTTTTCCCGCTTTTTTCAGAATAAGGTTTTTAGTAATATTTTCACTGACATCTTTTACGGCAATATGATCGGTCATAAGCCCTACTTTCAGCTCTTCGGTTACCATAAACATCAGGGCTTCTCCATTCAATTCTTTGGCCAGGTAATCGGTATGTCCGGGAAAATGAAATTCCTCGGACTGAATGTTATGCTTGTTTATCGGGGCCGTTACCAGGACATCCACTTCATCCTTCTTTAATGCTTCCACGGCCACCTTAAGGGATAAAAAAGCATATTTACCCGCTTCCTCCGTTTCTTTTCCGAATTCTATTTGGGGGGCATTTTTCGAAATATTCACAATATTCACCTTGCCTTCTACCGCCTGGGAAGCTTCCTGTACACCATTGTAATTGACTTCCAGTCCGAAATGTTTTTTCTGAAAAGCGATGACTTTATTGGATGCAAATATTACTGGAGTGCAAAACTCCAGCATACGGCTGTCTTCAAAAGCTCTCAGGATAATCTCCCCGCCTATACCGTTAATATCTCCGATGGAAATCCCGACTCGTATATTATTCTTTGTTTTCATGTGCAATATTTATGTAAATTTTATAAAAGTAATGATTCGGGGTCGTTTTTATATTCCTTACTTTTACATAGCAAAATTAACCAATAAATACGAAAGAATGTTCACAGGGATCATCGAAGAACTCGGAACGGTAACAAATCTTGTTCCGGAGAAGGACAATTTGCACATTTCTGTTAAAAGCAGTATCACTTCCGAGTTAAAAATAGATCAAAGTGTTTCGCATAATGGCGTATGTCTCACCGTGGTTTCCCTGGACGGAGACGAATATACCGTAACCGCTATTAAGGAGACCCTGGAACGGTCTTCACTGGGCAACCTGAAAAAAGGAGATACCGTAAACCTGGAACGTGCCATGAAACTGGGGGACAGGCTGGACGGACATATCGTTCAGGGCCATGTGGACCAGACTGCGGTGTGTTCGGATATAAAAAACGCGAACGGAAGTTGGTTGTTTACATTTACCTACGACGCGTCTTCGAGTAACATTACCATAGAAAAGGGCTCCATAACCATTGACGGCACCAGCCTTACGGTCGTTGATTCCGGAACCGACTTTTTTAGTGTGGCTATTATTCCTTATACTTATGAACACACAAATTTCAGGAATTACAGAACAGGCACTGTGGTTAACCTGGAATTTGATGTGGTAGGAAAATATGTAGCCCGGTTACTGGAACTTCATAAATAGGAGAAAAATTTCCGCATCCTTAATCAACTACCTCAGGGCAAGCCCGCGAGGCATTCAAATGAACGAACCTTAGCTCATTTCGATGCAGAGCATCGAGGAATAAGACCCATTTAATGGGATTTAATCCGGGGAATTTCTGGTGATATATTCCGCAAAACCGGATCGGTATTGTTCGGAAACCGTAATGCGTTTCGTCCCTTATTCATATAAAGGCAGGTTTATTTTACCGATGCCTATATTCATACACAAGGAAAAGATTGGTTTCCGGGAATAAAATACGCAGTTAATAAAAAAAGGAATTACATACTTATTTCCCGGGGAATTCTGCTTTTCTCTTTTCCAGGAATGCGGTAGTCCCTTCTTTAAAATCTTCCGTACCGAAACAGTTCCCGAAAGCTTGTATTTCAGCCCGGTATCCATCCACCCCGTCTTTATATCCTGCATTTATTGCCTGTATTACGGCAGCGATAGCTACACCGGAATTTTTACTGATCTTGAGCGCTATATTTTCGCAATATTCCAGTAATTCCTCTTGTGCGATCACATGATTGACCAAGCCGTAGCTTTTTGCTTCTTCCGCATTGATCATCCCGGCAGTCATTATCATCTCCATAGCCTTGCCCTTGCCGACAAGCTGCGGTAGTCTTTGTGTTCCTCCATAACCCGGAATTACCCCGAGTGATACCTCCGGCAACCCCATTTTGGCATTGTGTGATGCCACACGGAAATGGCATGCCATAGCAAGTTCCAATCCGCCACCGAGGGCAAATCCGTTTACTGCGGCAATAACAGGGGTCGAGAGATTTTCTACAAAATCAAACAACAGTTCCTGTCCTTTTGCTGCCAGGGCACTCCCTTCTTTTACAGAAAAACCGGCAAATTCAGATATATCGGCACCTGCCACAAAAGCTTTATCCCCGCTTCCGGTAATGATGATGACCTTTATATCCGGATCTTCATCATTTTCCTGAAACGCATCGTGCAGTTCTTCTATGGTCTCCCTGTTCAATGCGTTGAGTTTTGCCGGACGATCTATGGTAATAAAGGCAATGCCGTTATCTTCTTCTACATAAATATTTTTGTATTCTTCCATTACGCTATTTTTTTGGTTCTTCTTCCGGTTGTTGTTTGGGAAAAACAATGGTAAAAACTGTCCCTTTGCCGGGTTGCGATGTAAAGTTAATACTTCCCTTATAGTTTTCCACAATATTCTTTACCATTCCGAGTCCGAGGCCCATGCCACTGGTTTTGGTCGTAAATTTGGGTTCAAATATCTTATCCCGGTTTTCTTCGGCAATACCGATACCATTATCGGCTACCGTTATTTTCACTTTATCCCCCTCGGAAAATACCGAGACTACTACTTTTGGCGCTCTTTCTTCGGGTATGGACTGTATGGCGTTTTTCACCAGGTTGGTAATCACCCTTATAAGTTGTGTGCGATCCAGCTTGGCGACAACTTCTTCTTCATGGGTTATAAATACGATATAATCCTCGGTAAAAATATCAAGGGCCAATCTTACGATTTCCACCACATTCAATGTTTCGTTTTGCTGGGCGGGCATACTGGCAAAATTGGAAAAAGCCGAAGCTATACTGCTCATCGTATCTATCTGCTGTATCAGTGTTCTGGAAAATTCGTTGAGTTTTCTTTCCATATCCGGATCGGAAGCATCAAATTTCCTCTGGAAATTCTGCACACTCAGCCGCATAGGGGTAAGCGGATTTTTGATCTCATGAGCCACCTGCCTCGCCATTTCCCTCCACGCCTGTTCTCTCTCACTCCTGGCAAGTTTTATCGCACTGCCTTCCAGGGCATCCACCATACTGTTATAAGCGTTTACCAGGTTGTATATCTCTTCGCTGGCATGATCCAATACGATCCTTTTATTGGCCACCCCAGAACTGAACCTGGTCTCCTGTAGCTTATCACTTATCGTTTTCAGTGACCTGGTAATGTACTTGGATATAAAATAGGCCAGAAATATGGCTATGATAAGAATAAATACATAAACCCCGCCCAGGCGGAACAAAAAGGAACGAAGCTCCCTGTTGTTGAACGAATCGTCCTCGAAATACGGTATATTGAGTATGCCAATGGGTTTAAACCGCATATCGGTGATATACGAATAAGAAGACCTGTACCGGTCACCGGCTGCCATATGCTTTTCCACATATCTTTTGAACGGACTCATGGCTATATGATCCCGTATGGAATCGTTCAGTTTAAGCATGGTGGAATCCTCTTCGGAATAAGGTTTGGAACTGACAACAAGATCTCCTTCCAGGTCATAAATATTAAAAGACACATTCTGCACGTCGGAAATCTTGTAGATCTCATTCCTGAAAATATACTTCAGGTTTTCTGTAGTTGCGGGCCAGGTGGTGGTTTCGAGCGTGTAGTTTATGCTGGCTATAACCTGGTCTTCTTTGCGCTCCATGCGCTCCCGGTGATATTCTTCGGATTGTTGTTTATACTGTAATATCGTAACCCCGGCAATAAGCACAAAGGCCACAAGTACCAACAGGATCATGGTAACGAAAATACGCAGCCTTAATGACATTCTTTTATCCAATGGTACGAATTAAATTTTATACTTGTTCCGGTTTGCAAACCGAACACAACAAACTCCGGGCCACTTACTTTCAGGCGTCCGGATTCTTTTCACGTATGCGTTTATACAAACGTATCCCTAACATAAGCAAAATTCCCAGAACTATAATGCCCAGCACTCCGAAAATCCAGTTTATACTGTTTTTCAAAATAACCAGAAATACAATAGCAAAAAGGAGGATCGTAGCCCCTTCATTCCAGATACGCATAAAGCCGGAAGAGTATTTTACGGTGCCGTCATTTTGTAATTGTTTGAATATACTGTGTGTTTTCAAATGATACAGGACAAGCAAAAACACAAAAAAAAGTTTGATATGCATCCATCCCATTTTTAACCAGGACGGGTATAAAAAAAGTAACCATACTGCAAAGATAATGGCAAGTATAGCTGATGGCCATGTAATAATATACCACAATCTTCTGGCCATGATCTTCAACTGTTTTCCGAGTATTTCTTTTTCAGGAGATGGTTTTTGAGAGGCTTCCACCTGGTAGACAAACAGACGGGGAATATAAAACAGGCCCGCAAACCAGGTGATTACAAATATAAGATGTAATGATTTGATGTAATTATAATAATCTGTCATGCTAAGCTGATTTGTCCTGATAAATTTAGGAATAATATCGGCATATTAGACATTTTAGCCAACAGGGAATTTTGCCCGATATTATTCGCTTTCCGCCGAAATTGCCGGTTTTAACTTCTGTCGAATCTCTTTATTCAGATAAAATCCAGTGACCAGCGTGGACAGGAGATCTGCTATCGGAAATGATATCCACACCCCTAACTCTCCGTAAAAACGGGGAAGTACGAGTATAAGGGGAATGAAGAAAAAACCCTGCCTTGTCAACGTAAGCAACAGTGCAGGAATAGCTTTTCCCACTGCCTGAAAATAAGCTGCCCCGATAAGCTGAATGGCAATAACAGGGGTCGCTGCAAAAACCCAGCGCATGGCATAGGGCGTATTATTCACGACATCCGCATCGGTAGTAAATACCCGGACTATGGCATCGGGAAACAACATGATAAAGGCAAAAACCAGCAAGGCCAGCAAAGCTGCATATTTAATAGCTATGTTAATACTTTCTATTACCCTGGGATACTTCCCGGCACCATAATTAAACCCGGCTATTGGCAAAAAGCCCTGCGTTACGCCCAGTACCGGGAAAAGGGCAAACATAAGCATCCTCCCTATAATGGCATATACGGTAACCGAAGCTTCTCCACCCAGGTGATAGAGTATATTGTTTACAAACAGGTAGGTGATACTCACTACGGCCTGCCTGGCCAGGGTTACAAAACCCAGCGCCCCTATTTCCTTCACTATATCCATACGCAGGGCAAGGTGCTTCCAGCCGATCTTTAGCTCGGAATTCCCGGATCGGAAAAACCAGATAATATAGGCAAAACAAAGGAAGTACGACCCTGTAGTGGCCCATGCGGCCCCATACATACCATAATCCAGCAGGTTGATAAAAATATAGTCGAGAACAAGGTTGCCTACAGACGGGATCATCATGGCCACCATACCGAATTTGGGTTTGCCCTCCGCCCGGATCACATTATTCCCCATCATGCACAAGGCAAGAATGGGAACTCCGTATAACACTATAACATAATACACCCTGGCGGGATCAAAAATAGCTCCTTTACCTCCGAAACTGGATACTATGGAATCTGCAAAGGTGAGTCCGGCCGCTACAAAGGCCAGCGTAACTATAAGTGTCAGGGTGATCTGGTTGCCAAAAGTATAGCGGGCTTTCTGCGGATTATCTGCGCCGAGAGATCTGGATATAATGGAAGCACCGCCTATACCGATAGCCATACCCAGTGCCGCAATGAAAAAAGATACGGGTAACACTACATTTATAGCAGCAATGGCTATAGATCCTATCCAGTTACCCACGAATATGGTATCTATAAGTATATTCAGGGACATTACCAGTATACCTATAGATGCAGGCACTGCCTGTTTTATCAGTAATTTACCTATAGGTTGGTCTCCCAGGTCTTTTGATGAAATACTCGCCATAATCTTTTAAATGTCAAATCCCGAAAATCCGCCATACGCATCCTGACCGATACGAAAAGTAAAAGCGGAACTTTCGGGGTAATGATTGCCAAACGATGGGTTGGCATCCGAAAATCATACTGCCATACTGCCCCTTTTAATGTTGTCGTAACAGGGCAAAAAATATTTTAAACTTGATCTATTTCTTTACAGTTATCATCTCTTCTCCCTGGTTCGCCCATTCATCCATCCAGCGGGCAAGTACTTTCACCCAATCTTCCCTGTCATTGATGCAGGGGACCACATGAAATTCTTCACCTCCCTTTTCCAGAAAATCCTCTTTCGCTTCCATGCCTATCTCCTCCAGGGTTTCCAGGCAATCGGAAACAAAGGCCGGGGTGGCTATTGCCATTTTCCTGGTGCCGTTTTCCGCAAATGCAGCAACGGTTTTATCTGTAAATGGCTGTAACCAGGGATCTTTCCCCAGACGCGACTGAAATGATGTAGAATAAGCACCTTCTTTTAGACCGAGATAGGAAGCTACCTGTTTTGTAGTCTCATAGCACTGGTGCCTGTAGCAAAACTGATGTGCCGGAGAAGGTGTATGACAACACTTGCCATCTATCTTACAATGCGACTTAGTAACGTCGGATTTCCGGATATGCCTTTCGGGGACCCCGTGATAGGAAAACAGGAGGTGCTCCCATTCTTTACCCTGAAGCGCTTCTTCTATGGAAACCGCTAATACGCGGATATAATCCGGATGGTTGTAAAAAGCGGGCAGGGTAGTGAAGCTCATCTCCGGAAAATATTTTTTCCGGAGCTTTTCGGCCAGCACCAGTATGGTTTCGGTAGTGGCCATAGCAAACTGCGGATACAGCGGTATAAGCAATACTTCCGTTACTCCCTTCTTATGCAATTCGTCCAAACCAGCCTGCAGAGACGGGTTTCCATAACGCATAGCCAGGGCTACAGGCACAGATACCAGCTCTTCTACCTTTTCCCGTAACCTTTTGGACAGTACTATAAGGGGAGATCCTTCATCCCACCAGATCCTTTTATAAGCTTCGGCCGAGTTTTTGGGACGTGTTCTTAAAATTATGCCCTTTACTATAAAAGCCCTTAGAATCCAGGGAACATCAATTACCCTTTCATCCATTAAAAACTCGTCGAGATATTTCTTTACATCTTCTACTTCTGTGCTGTCCGGCGAACCCAGATTGACTAATAAAACACCTTTCATCCTCTTGTTCTAAATTTCGGATAAAAATAGGCATTATTTGAGGTTTAAACGGAAGGTTTCCCTTTTTTTTGTCAATGTCGCATAACCAGAATTTATCGCGGTTTTTATCCACGGATATCTTTCTCCGGGATTATCAGATCATCTTCCTGAAGTACAAAATCCAATACTGCAATTACCGGAACAGGCAATATTTGATCCCTTCCAGAAGGTGTTTAACAAAAGCTTCTTCGCTATAGGATTCTTTCGTATGTCCGCCTCCGGTATAGAAAGAACGTCCTCCGGCGAAATCCTGATACCAGGCTATTGGGTGAGAAGGCCCGTTGGTTCCGCCTTCATAAGAAGACTCATCCAAATTGAGCAAGACCTTTATATTGGGGCTAATATTCTTGAAGTTATACCACTCGTCCGTACGTGTCCAGGTTTCACCGAGATGCGAGCAGGTAGAATGGCTCGGCATCTTCACCTGTATCTTCGCTTCCTGAATCTTCGGATGACTATCAAAATACGCTCCTACCAGCATCCCGTACCAGGGCCAGTCAAACTCCGTATCGGAAGCCGCGTGTACACCGACGAAACCGCCTCCTTTTTCCATAAAAAATTCAAAAGCCCTTTGCTGATCTTCGTTAAGAATATCTCCCGTAGTATTTAAAAATATGACGACATTATAATGAGACAGCGTGTCTTTATTAAAAAGAGAGGCATCCTCCGAATGCGTCACGTTAAAATGATTTTCCTGCCCGAGTTTTTCGATCAGCGCCGCACCGACTTCTATCGACTCATGACGAAATCCTTCAGTCTTGGTAAAAACCAGTACATTTTGCTGTTTTTGCGCGTAAAGCCCTAAAGACATTACGGATAACAGTACAACGAGGAGCGTTGAGGTTAGTTTCATTCCAAATATTTCTGATTACGTGTTTCTAAGAAACTGTTTAAGTTTTCACGTCCGGAACCTTTTCCGGCACCGCAAACGGGATTTTCATTCAAAAGAATTCCAAATTTAATGATTAGTTGTGGATTATAGGACCGGCTCCCGTTTTTTTAACGCATTACCTGTTTCAAATGGTGTTCCATATGGTCGGTATAGTCGTTTATCAGAAAACGGAAATCGATAGTCCGACCACTGCTCAGAAGCACCTCCTTAACCATAGTCTCTTCTTTTTGCCCTTTTATTACCCGTAATATTTGCCTGTTGACCAGCAACCATAATTCCAGCACTTCGGGCAACGGTGTGTTCTGGTAATCGCTTGTCCGCACCCACGCGTCCTGGTCATATTCCTTTAGCCGATAGGGCATTTCGCCAGAAGAAATTTCCACAAACCTCACGAGGTTATTTATTCCGGAGTCCACAAGATGTCCCAGTATTTCTTTTCCGGACCATTTACTTTCGGAAACCTTGTGTTCGATCTGCTCCAAAGGCATATTTTCCAGGAACTTCTTTCCTTTAGCCAACAGGTCTTCCAACCTGAATATGATTTCCTTCATTTCAGAAACATTTGATTTTTTCGGAGGAGGAAATACCGGCCATCGCTTACCCGTTAAGCGACATCAGGTATTTTTTGGGGGTAGTCCCGTATTTTTTCTTAAAAGCGGCAATAAAATGACTCGCCGTGCTATACCCGATCTTAAAGCCCACTTCATTGACATTGTGTGCGCCTCCTTCGAGCATTTTACGGGCATACTCCATTTTGTAGTCAAAAAGAAAACTGTAGACGGAATCGCCGTATATCTGCTTGAACCCGGTTTTCAGCTTTTTGAGATTGAGCCCCACTTCATTAGCCAGGCTTTCCAGCCCGGGGGGCTCCGCCATATTGGCGATGATAATATCTTTCGCCTTTCGGATCCTGGCCACGTTTTCTTCATCAACCAGGAAAGGACATTGTTCTATATCCGCATCTTCCGGTTTGTTAAAATACAACCCCATGAGCTCATATGCCTTTCCTTTGAGATAAAGCCGCTTTACCGAATCGTGCAGGTTATGATGTATCATCTGGTTGAGCGCTACCATCATTGCCGGGGATATTTCTGCATTGTTATAATATTTTTTATCCCGGTTATCTTCACTCAAAAAATGTATGTAATCTGCTTCATGCGAGAAGAGAGAATGAAACTTTTTAATGGATATCAGCAATGAAACAAGCTGGGCCTTAGGGGCCATCTCCAGATCTATGGGAAGATCGCGCTGCGGATTGTACAGTAATAAAGACTGTTCTTCTTCCACCTGCAGGTGATACCGCCCGTCGTTAAAATTGAACCTGGAACTGCCCCGGAGACAAAAATGGAACTGAATAAAACTACAGTCTATCTCCCGGATTATATGCTGATCGGTACTTTCTTCATTTTGAAGCCTTAAGATAGAAAAGCCTTCTTCGAGCTGTATCTCATCAGCAGAACTTATAGCGATATTTTTATCTTCTATAACCATGGTCTAATTGGTGTTTTTTATTTAGAATTATTCTAAACTGATGTTTTTTAAACCGTTGATATTACTACAAATTTACAGTATTTGGGCCATAATGCCATCCAAAAGGACAAAAATTTCCTAAAGCGTCATAAAAAGTTCTTTGAGCGTTATTTTTTTATAAGAAGGTATTTTACTTTTGTTCCGATTTTAGAAATTACCTAATGGAAAATTACAACCTTAACCGGGGAAAATATTTTTACGTTGTAGGACTGAGCTACAAAAAGGCAGATGCGGAAATTAGGGGTAAATTCAGCTTGGATGAAGAGAGAAAGACTATTTTGCTTCAACAGGCCAAAGAAGAAGGCCTGGATGAGACCCTGGTTATTTCTACCTGTAACCGTACGGAAATATACGGTTTTGCACAGCATCCTTTTCAGCTTATCAAATTACTTTGCGACAATTCCAACGGCAGCGTGGAAGAATTCCAGCAGGTCGCTTATGTTTACAAAGGCAATGAGGCCATTACTCATATGTACCGTGTAGGCACCGGCCTGGACAGCCAGATACTGGGCGATTTCGAAATCATAGCACAGATAAAAAAGAGTTTTGTCCTTTCCCGCAAACACGGAACGGCCAATGCATTTCTCGAACGCTTGTGCAATTCTGTTATTCAGGCCAGCAAACGCATTAAAAACGAAACCGACCTGTCTTCCGGGGCAACTTCCGTTTCTTTTGCATCCGTACAATACATTCTCAATCACGTGAAAAACGTATCCGAAAAGAACATATTGCTTTTCGGAACCGGAAAAATAGGCCGTAATACCTGTGAAAACCTGATCAAACACACAGGGAACGACCATATTACACTTATAAACCGAACAAAAGGCAAAGCCGAAAAAATAGCCGGAAAATTCAACCTCTCGGTCAAGGATCTTTCGGAGCTTTCTTCGGAGATTGAAAAATGTGACATCCTGATCGTTGCTACCGGCGCCCAGTCTCCCACAGTTTCTGCCGACCTTATCCCCGCCGGAAAAGAAATGCTGATCCTCGACCTTTCTGTTCCTAAAAATGTGGACAGTGCCATAGCCGGAACGGACCACGCGACCCTGGTACACCTGGATCACCTTTCCCGGATGACCGATCAGGCCCTGGAACGAAGAAAAACCTTTATACCCCAGGCAGAGGATATTATAGACGAAGTTAAAAGCGAATTCACGGAGTGGCTGGGCACAAGAAAATTTGCCCCCACCATCAAGGCGCTTAAAAAGAAGCTGAAATCTCTCAAAGACGCCGAATTGGATTTTCAGCGCAAAAAAATAAACGGCTTCAATGACGAACAGGCGGAAATCATAGGCAACCGCATCATACAAAAGATAACTACGCATTTTGCCAATCATCTGAAAGAAAACAATTCTTCTGCAGACGAAAGCCTGGAGCTTATTAAAAAGGTGTTCCAACTGGACAATCCCAATGGCAGTTCCGTATCCGTTCCCGAAGAAAAAGTCTCCAAAGCTGCTTCCAATTGAAGATACAAATAACCCGCTAACAACCTCCGGCCACATGAAATACCGGGAAAACCTTATCTTTCCCGATGTGGTAAAACCGAAATCATGGAAAAAACTATCCGTATAGGAACCCGAGACAGCGAACTGGCCTTGTGGCAGGCAAACAAAGTAAAAGACGGCCTGGAACAACTGGGTTGCCGGACCGAGATAGTCCCGGTAAAATCGGATGGAGACATTATCTTGGACAAGCCGTTGTATGAACTCGGAATTACCGGTATCTTCACCAAGACTCTTGACGTTGCCATGATACAGGGCAGAATAGACGTTGCCGTACACAGCATGAAGGATGTTCCCACAGCCCTACCAAAAGGCATTGTTCAGGCGGCCGTATTACAAAGGGCAGATGCCGCAGATGTACTGGTCCATAAGGGAGCCCTCTCTTTCCTTGAAAAAACAGGGACCATAGCTACAGGCAGCCTGCGCCGGAAAGCACAATGGCTTCATCGCTACCCTGAACATTCCGTAGAAAACCTCAGGGGCAATGTCAATACCCGTATGCGGAAATTACAGGACAGCAACTGGCAGGGTGCTATTTTTGCCGCTGCCGGGCTCGAAAGAATCTCTCCTTTTACCGGAACAGAGATCAACCCGGAACATTGTGTCGCACTGGACTGGATGATCCCCGCTCCCGCACAGGGTGCTATGCTGGCGGTAGCCCTGGAAAACGATTCATACAGCAAAGAATGCCTTTCGAAACTAAACCACAGGGAAACCGAAATATGCACATATATCGAACGACAGTTCCTGCGTGTACTCGAAGGCGGATGTACGGCACCCATCGGTGCCAAAGCGGAAATAAAAAACCATGAAATAACCTTTACCGGTGTCTTGCTTTCCCCGGACGGAAAGAGAAGGCACATCGTAACCCGAAAGATAATATCGCAGGACTATCTCCGCTTTGGAGAAGCATGTGCCCTGGAAATCCTGGAAAACGGAGGGAAGGAGACCCTGCATCTTATAAAACTACATGAAACTAAAGGCCCTGACAGCCAGGTTTCTTCATAAAAAACACTTCCGGGAACCGGGAATAAAACTCCGCTACGGACTTTATTTTTTAAAAACCCTCTTTATCTTTTTAGTTTATATAATTTATTATGAAATTTGCACCACATTTGTTTGCCACTCATATCCCGACAATTACGGGTAATGAGAGGAAAATATTTCGGATGAAAGATGCCTAAAAAAAACTTAAAAAACTATAAAAGCCCTCTTTCCAAGATTTACGGCTTTACGGATATAATCCTCATCGTATTTCTGGTTATCGATTTCGGGTACAAGACAGATTACCACCTTATTTACAACAAGTCACTGACCCTGCTGTTAATAGCTATTGCTCTTGTTGTCCTGAACTTCGCCAGACTCTACATATCCAAAAACCCCACGGTAAACCGGATGTACAAGGCCAATCTCATTGTTCTTATAAGTACCGTAGTTATAACTCTTACTGTTTTCTTTCTCGGGGACTTTGACAGTATTCATAAAATACGGGATATATCTTATCTTATTGATATTGGGCTTATATTGTATTTTTTACTCCGGCTCACCCACCTTCTCCGCAAACTTTATACGGTGTATCACAATCCGTTGATCCTGTTCATAGGCAGTTTTATGGTTATAGCACTGATAGGCTCTTTCCTGTTAATGCTTCCGAATGCTACAACCAACGGTATCCGTTATATCGATGCTCTTTTTACCTCCACAAGCGCCGTTTGTGTAACTGGTCTTATTGTCATGGATACCGCCACGGAATTCACCTCGCTGGGGCAAACTATTATCCTGATCATTATTCAGCTCGGAGGAATTGGTATGCTCACATTTACATCGTTCTTTGCTTTTTTCTTCAAGGGAGGGACTTCGTTCCAGGAAGGCCTTAATATAAGAGACCTCATGGGCACCGAGCAATTAAATGATGTATTGAAAATGGCTATGCAGGTCGTGATTTTCACTTTCGGACTGGAACTGGTCGGTACCATCTTTATCTTTTATTCCGTGCACGATATACCCGACATACAAAACAAGTTGTTTTTCTCAATTTTCCATTCCATATCCGCATTCTGCAATGCCGGTTTTTCCACGTTATCGGACGGACTTTACGATCAGAACATCAGTCATGCCTATACTTTTCAGTGGATCATCATGTATCTCATTATTCTCGGCGGACTGGGTTATAATATAGCTTTTAACTTTATTAAGTATGCCAAGCAACTGCTGCTGAACCTCATTACATTCCGAAAATTCAAACAACCGGTAAGGGTACTGACCCTGAATTCCAAAATTGTAATTGTCAGCACCTCTATCCTCCTCTTTATAGGCACCGTATTTGTCTTCTTCGGAGAACTGAATAATACACTCAAAGACCACGAGGGTTTCTGGGGCAAGTTCACTACCGCCAGTTTTGTGTCTGTAACTACCAGGACCGCTGGTTTTAATACGGTAGATTTTTCGGCACTAACAATGCCTGTTATTCTCTTTACCATATTACTGATGTGGATCGGGGCATCACCGGCATCTACCGGAGGTGGTATAAAAACCAGTACCTTTGCACTGGCCACCCTCAACATCATAGCCACGGCAAAAGGCAAAGAACACATAGAGATCGGAACACGAAAGGTAAACAACCAATCCGTAAGAAGGGCCTTTGCCATTATATGCATTTCCCTGATCGTCATCGGGAATGCCATATTGTTATTACTGATATTCGAAAAAAAATTCACGCTGATCCAGATTGCATTCGAAGTTTTTTCAGCGTACAGTACCGTAGGGCTATCTCTCGGTATTACCGGGGAACTCAGCGATCCGAGCAAATATGTACTCGTCTTTGTCATGTTTTTCGGCAGGATAGGATTACTCAATTTACTCATAGGTATGCTCCGTCGTATACAATCCCATTCGTATCAGTATCCGGAAGAGAATATTTTAATAAACTGATTTTTAACAAAGACCGATCCCGGAAGGCATTAAACCGGTTTGGTACAGCCTTCCTCTTTAAAATAAGGACGTATGAAAATTATAATTATCGGACTGGGCAACTTCGGGTCATCGCTGGCCGCGTACCTGACCGAAACGGGAAATGAAGTTATCGGTGTGGATAACAAAATGGAAAAGGTAGACCGTTTGAAGGATACGATTGCCCATACCGTATGTATGGATGCTACCAATGAAATGGCCTACGCATCTATTCCCCTTAAAAGTGCGGATATCGCTGTCATTGCCATAGGGGAAAACGAAGGAGCCACGATTATTGCAACCGCGATTATTAAAAAACTGTCCACAGCAAAAATCATAAGTCGTTCACTTTCGGCCATTCACGATACGGTCCTGCATGCCATGGGAATAGAGATTATCGTTCATCCGGAACAGGAATTTGCCGAGGCGCTAGCCAAAAAGATCAACCTGAAAAGTATGATCAACAATTTCGAACTGGACCCTGACCACTCCGTATCCGAAATTAAGGCCCTGCCCGATTTTGAAGGAAAAACTCTTCAGGATATCGATTTCCGGAACGAATATAATCTCAATATCATTACCATTATCCGCAAAGAGATCAAAACGACCTTTTTCGGTACCAGGCAATCCCTGGGCAAAGTCATGGGGGCCGTAAACAAGGACACTGTGGTCATGGCCAATGACGTTCTCGTGGTTTTCGGCGCCAATAAAGATATTGCCAAATTCTGTTCCATGAATGAAGCATGACAATCCTCGCATATTATCTACGAAGAAACTGCTTCCCAGCCAAAGAGATCTTTTGCTACATGCAGGCTTTCGGCTGATAGAGGCAGATTTCATAAAGATAGTATACAGGGATGTGGACCTCATCCATGTCCGGGACTATATTATTTTTACAAGCAGCAATGCCGTAAAAAGTGTATTACTACATAAAAACAGTGAAACGCTTAAAAGTAAACCCAGTTTTTGTGTAGGTAAAAAAACAGCGGCATTGCTGGAACGGAACGGATTTAAAGTCTTGGTGCGAAAAGACTATGCCAAAGAACTCACTACGGAGATCCTTCAAAATTATGCAAATCACAGGTTTACATTTTTTTGCGGCAATTTAAGAAACGATGATCTCCCGGGAACGCTTTCGGCACATCATATCGACTTTAACGAGATGGAAGCCTACACCACATATCTGGCTCCACGTAAAATAGAGAGTCGGCCGGCAGGAATTCTTTTTTTCAGTCCTTCCGGTGTGGAGAGTTTCCTGACGGAAAATAATATCACCGATGAAATTTGTTTTTGCATCGGTTCCACTACGGCAAAAGCCCTAATAGGTGTAACGAAGAACATTGTAATAGCCAATACGCCCGAAGTGGAAAGCGTTATTGCAAAGGTTGCAAAATTTTTTAAAAAGATATAAATCCCGGAGGGCGGCAAAATACCATTGTATATCCCTCCTTACCTAAATAACAGTATAATCTATGATAAAAAACGACCTGTTTTTGAAGGCCCTCAACGGAGAGACTGTAGAACGTCCCCCGGTATGGATGATGCGTCAGGCCGGAAGATACCTGCCTGAGTTTCGTGCGTTACGCGACAAGTACGATTTCTTTACCCGTTGCCGCACCCCGGAACTTGCTGCCGAAATTACCATACAACCCATCCGTATCGTAAAACCCGATGCCGCCATACTGTTTTCGGATATTCTGGTCATTCCCCAGGCTATGGGTATTGATGTGGAGATGAAAGAAAATATCGGCCCCTGGCTTCCCAATCCCGTCCGGTCATCACATGATGTCGACAAGGTAACGGTACCGGACATCCACGAGACCCTGGGATATGTCATGGATGCTATAAAACTCACCAAACAGGAACTCAATGATGAAGTTCCCCTTATCGGGTTTGCGGGCTCTCCCTGGACCATCTTCTGCTATGCGGTGGAAGGAAAAGGTTCCAAAAGTTTTGACACGGCAAAAGGTTTTTGTTTTTCACAGCCCGAAGCCGCACACAGACTATTGCAAAAAATAACCGATACCACCATAGCCTATCTCCTGGAAAAGGTAAAAGCAGGCTGTAATGCCATCCAGATTTTCGACAGCTGGGGAGGTATGCTTTCTCCCGTAGATTATCAGGAATTTTCCTGGCAGTATATCAACCGGATCGTGGAGGCACTGGCTCCTCATACCAAAGTAATCGTATTTGGAAAAGGATGCTGGTTTGCGCTTCACGAAATGGGCAGGAGCCGGGCCAGCGCACTAGGCGTGGACTGGACCTGTTCGGCCCGTAATGCGCGTTATCTGAGCGGGGGACAAATAACCCTCCAGGGAAATTTCGATCCTTCACGATTGTTATCTCCCCCGGCAACCATCAAAAAAATGGTACACCAGATGATAGACGAATTCGGTAAAGATCGCTACATTGTAAATCTCGGTCATGGCATCCTGCCTAATATCCCGGTAGACCATGCCAGGGCATTCATAGACGCGGTAAAAGAATATTGAGGCGGTAGCGTCCGGCAGAACGAGATGTAGCTTAAAAATAAGGGACTATGTCGTTATGGAAATTAATCCGGCATCTGAAATTCCGGCAAATCCTAAGCCTTATGGTTTTGTTTGCGAAGCATCCGCTTATGCTTATCCCAACGGCAAAAGCAACGACAAGGAGCCTTCGTATTGCCGGTAACCTGTTCCCAAAAAAACACCGGGGCAACGGTAGGGCCAATGCTTTTCGGCATGCCCTTTGGAATATACTGATTGCCCGTGAAGCCATGAAATGGAACGGGAGCAGGGAAAAATCCCTGGATTGGGCAAAAACAATAACGGATTGGCATGAAGAATTTGCTCCTAATAAAGAGCTCGCTAAAGTCATGGACCTGCACAATAATGCTATAGGCAGAGAAATATTCGAGACATGGCCACACAATGAAAAAGACCTGTCAGACAGTAATATAACAGCATATCTGAAGAATGCTATCGCGGAAAGCAAGAGAATAACCGTTCCTTCCGATGCAGATTGTTCCGGACTGGTCCACACTGAAGAAGAATAAAAACCGGTGACACTAATGAAACACAAATTCTATCAATATATAGAAGATCTTCAAAACACCATAACTTCCGGCCTGGAAAAAGAGGACGGCACGACAAAGTTCCGGGAAGATCTATGGGAGCGTCCCGGCGGTGGCGGGGGACGTACGCGGGTTATAGAGAACGGCGGGGTCTTTGAAAAAGGAGGCGTAAACATTTCCCGTGTTTTCGGAAAACTTCCGGAATCCATGCAAAATTATTTTAACGTTAAAGATGCCGATTTCTTTGCCTGCGGACTCAGCCTGGTTCTCCACCCGAAAAATCCGTTTGTCCCTACCGTACATGCTAACTGGCGCTATTTTGAAATGTATGACAAAGACGGGGACATCGTAGACCGGTGGTTCGGGGGCGGACAGGATCTTACCCCGTATTACCTGTTCGATGAAGACGCGGTACACTTTCACAAGGTATGTAAAACCGTTTGTGACAGATACCACCCGGATTTCTACCCGGACTTTAAGAAGAAATGCGACGATTACTTCCGGAATACACATAGAGGTGAATCCCGCGGCATAGGCGGCCTGTTTTTTGATTACTGTAAGCCTTCCGAAGAAATGTCCGCAGAAAACTGGTACGCCTTTGTTACCGGAGTGGGGGACAGTTTCCTGGACGCTTATCTCCCTATTGTCAAACGCCGGAAAGAACTGCCGTACTCCGAAACTAACCGTACCTGGCAGGAGATCCGCCGGGGCAGGTATGTAGAGTTCAACCTCGTCCACGATAAGGGCACCTTGTTCGGACTAAAGACCAATGGGCGTATTGAAAGTATATTGATGAGCCTCCCTCCCCGGGTACAATGGGTCTATGACCATCATCCGGAAAAGGGAAGTGAGGAAGCAAGGTTGCTCGAAGTTCTTAAAAAACCTAAATCCTGGGTATGAAACGATTATTTTCAACCTTTTTTATTCTTTTTTCCGGATTTCCAACTTTTTCCCAGGAAACCGCAGAAGAAGTTATCTATGATAAAAAGGATGATCATATCGAATCATTTCCCAATAGGATTACAACGCGTTTGTTTTATGTGAACACCTCGAATTCCTTTAATTTAAATGACAAAAATTCAAAAGATGCGATCAGGTTAGTCCCCAATAAACAGGATCGCATCGGTGCTTCGGTGGCTTTCAGGAACATTTCGGTCTCCTTTTCCGTTGCGCCCGATTTCCTGGCAGAGAATAAAGATAATAGACGCTCAAAATTATTCAACCTGAACTTAAGAGCTTATTTTGGTAAGTGGATGCAAACTCTTGATTTATACCACCAAAAAGGTTTTTTTGTCAACTATGAAACTTTAAGTCCCTATTATCCTGAAATGAAATCCTTTAAAATTGGCGGGGCCACGTCTTATATTTTAAATGATAAATTTTCATACCGGGCTATCGTTTCTCAAGACGAGAAACAACTACAAAACGCCGGAAGTTTCATTCCCGGGGTTGTATACTATTATACCAAATTAAATATCAACATGGACTCGTTCACCCAGGAGTTCCATTTGTTTGACATCGCATTAGCACCGGCTTATTATTACAATTTGATACCTGCAAAGAACCTGTTGTTATCGGCCGGTGTTTCGGCAGGCATCGGTCTGAACCACTCGAATTCCGAAGAAGGATCGTTTACGTCTCTCTTAACCGAATTAAACCTTAAAGGCTCATTGACATATGATCTTTCTAATATTTATACAGGCCTGCATTACAGTTACCTGTTTCTGAACCACAGTACGGATCATTCAACCTATATAAAGGACAATATTCCTTTTTTGCAAATTTTTATAGGTTACCGGTTTAAGGCATCGGAGAAGCTGGTCCGTAAGGCAGATAAAATTAATGACAAACTCAAGATAAAACCATAATATTATGTATCCTCTAAAACGCAATAGGCGCCTCCGCACCAATGAAAGTATTCGCTCATTAGTTCGGGAAACCATTATTACACCCAACGACTTTCTGGTACCGCTCTTTGTTACAGAAGGTAATAACCTGAGGAAAGAGATCGCTTCCATGCCCGGCTATTACCGCTACAGCCTGGACCTGCTGGAAAAGGAAGTAAAGGAGTTATATACAATGGGATTAAAATCCGTCCTCCTGTTTGTAAAGGTTGCCGATAACCTGAAAGACAATAAAGGTACCGAAGCCATAAACCCGGACGGCCTGATGCAACGGGCAATAAAAACCGTTAAAAATGCCGTTCCGGAAATGGTAGTTATGACAGATGTTGCCCTTGATCCTTATTCTTCTTATGGACATGACGGTATTGTAGAAAACGGGATTATACAGAATGATGAGTCTGTAGACGCCCTGACGGAGATGAGCCTTTCTCATGCCCGGGCCGGAGCCGATTTCGTAGCACCCAGCGATATGATGGACGGCCGTATATTATCTATCCGTGAAGCCCTGGAAGACGATGGGTTTACTGAAACCGGTATTGTAAGTTACAGCGCGAAATATGCCTCTGCCTTTTACGGCCCTTTCCGGGATGCCCTGGACTCTGCCCCGGTTGACCGGAAAGATATTCCGAAAGACAAAAAAACTTACCAGATGGATTACGGTAACCGCATTGAAGCCCTGCGCGAAACTGAAATGGATATTGATGAAGGAGCGGATATCGTTATGATAAAACCCGGTCTATGCTACCTGGATATCGTGCGGGATATAAAAAATGAATTTGACGTACCCGTAGCCGTTTACCAGGTCAGCGGAGAATATGCCATGATAAAAGCGGCAGCAGAAAAAGGCTGGCTGGACCACGATGCGGTAGTCCTGGAACAACTTACCGCTATAAAACGTGCGGGGGCAGACATCATAGCTTCTTATTTTGCCAAAGACGCTATCCGTCTCTTAAAATAAATATCCTTCGGGGAATATCCGCATTTCCGCATATTCCCCGATATCCTTTACAAGAACCGCAAGGAAAGATACAATTCATAGGACAAGGCTATCCAAAAAAGAAGGAAATACACGAATCCCAGTACATTAAACTTTAAAAGAGTCTTGAACCATCCCTGTTTATAGACATTCAGCAGGGAAATATAGGCGTAGGCCGATACCAAAACGAACGAAATAACGGAAACCCAATTGGTGTTTGCCGTCTTTAAATGAATCATAACAATACCTATACCATACACGAGGTAAGCAAAACTGTGAAGGTGAAGCCCGTGTATAAGGTGCTCCACATAATACCAGGGCCCCCGTACATAAAGGAGCTTTAACATCAGTGCAAAAAAGGGCAATAAAAACAACATCATCACCGGAAGGTTCCGTGCAAAACCTACCAGGAAAAGATTGGAGTTGGCCACGAAATTCCGCTTTCCTTCCAAACTGACAAAATCTACTCCTTTGAGAGTACTTTTTTCCACAGCCAGTCCGAATGCACTGTCCGATACCATCGGGTCCTGTGCCAGGAGTTTAAGTTCTTTCCATCCTAATTTTCCTTCGGAAGAATTCCCGAGTTTGGTCGTAAGTGTATCCAGTCCGCTCAGAACACCGGGGTTTTTAGCCTGTGCCTGATTCAGCAGGCTATCCAGTTCTGCCTTGTCCTTCTCATTCAGGGCATTCTTTACCTCCGGTCTCTCCAATATTCCGCCATCTCCAACTATACCCGTATAATCCCCGGCCATTACACGATCGAACAGGTTACGGGGTATGATAAGGCTTATCGCAAAGAAATAAAACAGGGACATTACGAGGTACAGGCGGATAGGGTTGAGATATACCCTCCTTTTCCCTTTGTTATAAACATTGGTCAACTTGCCAGGTTTAAACAGAAATACCGGGGCTGTTTTAAATAGGGTGGAATCAAAATTCAGATATGTAGAAAAGAAATCTGCAAGAAATGCCTTCAGTGGCACTTTTTGATCCCAGTTCTCCTGTCCGCAGGAAGGGCAGTAATTTTCCTTTTCTCCCAATGCGGTCCCGCAATTAAGACAAAACGGTAACTTCTCTTTATTTTTCATGAAACAAATACAAATCGGGGTGCGGATAAAAATAATAAAAACCCCTTATGAAAAACAATAGCAGTGTAAAAAATGATGAAAATTTCCTTCAGGCAGGGGTCTTTCATAGAGATCATCTAAAATTTTAACTTCGATTTAGTTTGCATAATACTGTTTTAAAGTAATTTTGCGTCGTGAAAAAGCAAAAGTATAAGATATACATAGCCTTATCTTTCGTTTTGTTCTGGCTGGCTTCTGTCCTGGGACCTTTCCCCGGAACACAGGTAAAGACCATATCGCACAATACAAAAGATCGCACTTCGCTGAGTATTGCAAAAGCTTCTGCCTTTGTGGGTATTATGAGTGAAGAAGAATCTTCACGTACTTTTTTTTCCGGTAAAATAAAACTTCTGCCTTCCGGACTTCCTGTTCCGGAATTATTGCATAACACATTACCGGACCGACCTGATACACTTACCAAATTTGTGGGTCTTACCAAAACTGCCGATCTTAAGCATCACATAGAACAACTTATATTCCCTTTCCATTTTTTTTATTGATTTACAATCTCTCTTCTGAACCGGCAATACTCCGGGTGCACCCCTGCACTATCCGGACGATATGGCCGTACCCTTATTATTAATCAAAAAAAGAAAAGATGGATATAATATCTCTGGAAATGGGAATTGCGTTCCTGTTTATCTTTATGGCCCCTATCATTTATATTTTGGCCAAAGAAAATGTGAAAAAGAAAAAGCTGAACAATCACATTACAAAAATATGTTCGGACAATAATATTAGAAAAACAGATACTGTCAGTATAGCCAATTATATATTCGTATCGGATACCGAGGGGAAAAAACTGCTGAATTACCACAAAAAACAAGGAGATTTCAATGTAGTTGACCTGGAGGATTTTGACGCCTGCAGTATACAAAAATCCTGGAAGAACGGTGAAAATTCCAAAGCTATTCTACAGCATATCGCTATGGTTTTTACCAAAAAGGGACAAGGAAGTCCTTACGTTATTTCCGTATTCGACGATTCTTATGAAAACCCTCTTGAAGCGGAAGCTATCCTATACAAGGCCGACCGTTTTGTAAGACACCTCAATACAGAGGCTTTCCATTAGGAAAAAAGGCCACGCGGTATTTCCTCGTGGCCTTTTTCTTTTGCCCTCTTCATATCCTCCTTTCACGCTCTCCCTTTGGCTTTTATTTCCTAAATTAGCACATATAAATATATAATCGAAATGCCTTTATTAATCCTATATGCTGTCATATCCATACTCTTTTCTTTTTTGTGCTCCGTCCTGGAAGCTGTTTTATTAAGTATAACACCGACTTTCATAAACCTGAAAAAACAGGAAGGCAAGAGTTATGCCGCCAACCTGGAGGCATTAAAGAAAGATGTGGACAAACCATTGATAGCCATACTCACCTTCAATACGGTGGCACACACCGTAGGAGCCATATTGGTCGGGGTACAGGCCGAAAAAACGTTCGGCAGTGGTAACAATGCCGTGGGTATCGTGTCGGCAATCATGACGGCTCTTATCCTCATAGTATCCGAAATCATCCCGAAAACCATCGGCGCTACTTTCTGGAAACAACTCGCTAATTTTACTTCAAAAGCACTGAATCTGATTATATTCCCTTTACAATATACGGGCCTTTTATGGATACTGCGCCTTGCAACCCGGCTCATCGGGGGTAAACAGGCCCATGAATCGGTCTTCAGCAGGGAAGATTTTTCTGCCATGGCAGATATAGCAGAGCAGGAAGGTGTCTTTGAACAGGGAGAAAGCAAGATCATTAAAAACCTTTTGCAGTTCAACGAGGTATATGCCAGGGACATTATGACCCCCAGGACCGTTATAAAAACGGCCTCCGAAGACCTGACCATAGAAACTTTTTTTAAAAACAACCCAAAGCTACGTTTCTCCCGGATCCCTGTCTACAAAGACAATCCGGATAACATCACGGGATTTATCCTCAAAGATGAAGTTATGGAGGAAATCATTGACGGTAACGGCCACCTTAAACTCGCAGATATCCGACGTAATATACTGGTTATCCAGAGAAGCCTGCCTATACCCAGCCTGTTTGAGAGCTTTATACTGCAAAAGGAACACATTGCCCTTATTGTAGATGAATATGGGTCCGTAAGCGGACTGGTCACTATGGAAGATGTCATAGAAACCCTTCTGGGGCTGGAAATCGTGGATGAAAGCGATAATGTCGAAGACCTTCAGGTCCTCGCCAGGCGAAACTGGCAGCTCAGGGCCAAAAGGCTGGGCATTATTGATGATACCGAAGAAGAATTATGAAAACAGTATACCTGAAAACACCTCTTGGCCCTGCAAAAATAACCGGGGACGAAAATGGTATTTCTGCTATATCTGTCCTTAATGCCGAAGACATAAAGTACGATGAAGTTATTCCGGAAGAACTGGAAGATTGTGTATACCAGCTCCGGGAATATTTTGCAGGAGAACGCCATGAATTTGACCTGAAACTAAACCCGGGAGGATCGGATTTTCAAAAAAGGGTATGGGCTGAGCTCCTGAAAATACCCTTTGCCAAAACCATGTCCTACCTGGAACTCTCCAAAAGACTTGGTGATGTAAAAGCCATTCGTGCGGTAGCCGGAGCCAATGCCAGGAATCCTTTGTGGATCATCATCCCCTGTCACCGTGTCATCGGCAATGACGGTTCGCTAACCGGTTATGCGGGAGGCCTGTGGCGAAAGAAATGGCTGCTCGAACACGAAAGCCCGTATAAACAACAATCGCTGTTCTGAAAATGGAATCGTCTGATTTCCCCCGATAATTAACTATCTTTAACTTCGTTAAATCCGTCCTTTCCATGAGATTTCTAAAGATTTTTTTCAAGTGGCTCTTTATCCTGTTGATCGTACTTATAGCCTCATTGTACCTGTTTGGATATGATTACCTCATAAAAGCTGTAATTGTTACTTATGGTACCGGCCACGACACCGCTTACCTGGAAGATTATACCGCTTTTGATAACCGGGTGATTAAAAGTGCAACCCCGCAACCGTGGTTTATCCATAAAGACTACAATAAGGCCGTGGCTACCGAAAAACTCGAGACCATCAATGAAGAACTGGGTACCGTTGCCTTTCTGATCATTAAAAATGATAGTCTATGGTATGAAAAATATTATGAAGATTACAACAAAGATTCCAGGAGCAATTCTTTCTCCATGGCCAAAAGTATCGTCTCCGCCCTGTTGGGAAAGGCTATTATGGAAGACAAAATAAAGGGGCTTGACCAACCGGTAAGCGATTTCTTTTCCGAATTTTCGGATGGTATGGCCGCACATATGACCGTTGGCGATCTCTCTTCCATGTCCAGCGGGCTCAATTGGGATGAATCTTATTACAGCCCGTTCTCCGTCACCACCAGGGCTTATTTTGACGACAACCTTCGGGATATCATCCTCGGACTAAAGGTTTCGGAAGAACCGGGCCAATCCTATAAATACCTTAGCGGAAACACCGCGCTTCTGGCCATGATACTGGAAAAGGCTACCGGGCAGACCATCTCCGATTATCTTTCGGAAAAATTCTGGAAGCCTATGGGTGCGGAAAGCGATGCCTTATGGCAACTGGACAGTGAAAAAGACGGCCTGGAAAAGGCTTATTGCTGCGTAGCCAGCAATGCCCGCGATTTTGCCCGCTTCGGAAAACTGTATAAAGACTATGGCAAATGGAACGGGAAACAACTGCTCGATTCTTCCTTCGTAGCCAGGTCCGTAACCCCTAGATTTCCCGATTCCCCTCAATACGGTTATGGCTTCTGGCTAAGCAATTACAGGAACAAACAAATATTCTATATGCGCGGGCACCTGGGGCAATACGTCATAGCCATTCCGGAAGACAACCTTATCCTGGTGCGTCTGGGGCACCGTAAAGGAGAACAAACCAATGACGATCCGCATAGCTCTGATTTTTATACCTATATTGAAGAAGCTTATACCATGCTAAACCAGGAATAATATGTTACACAAAATCCCTTTAGAGAATATACTGTTTCTCGATATTGAGACCGTGCCCGAAGAAGAAGATTTTAATAACCTTTCCGAAACACAACAGCAACTCTGGAGCCAAAAGACCGAATACCAACGTAAAGATGAATACACTCCGGAAGAATTCTATGACCGGGCGGGAATATGGGCGGAATTCGGAAAAATAGTCTGTATATCGGTAGGTTACTTTGTGTCCAGAAACAACGAAAAGCAATTTCGAAC
The DNA here is from genome assembly GCF_052983395.1 of Sinomicrobium halophytocola. Classification (NCBI taxonomy): domain Bacteria; kingdom Pseudomonadati; phylum Bacteroidota; class Flavobacteriia; order Flavobacteriales; family Flavobacteriaceae; genus Sinomicrobium; species Sinomicrobium halophytocola. The sequence goes on along the minus strand of NZ_JBRKIT010000042.1, from coordinate 127,356 downwards.
AACATCTTTTCTCGGGGAGGAGAAGCAACTTCTCACAGAATTCAAGAACCTTCTGGAGGGCCATTTTAGTCAATCATATCACCTCCTGTGTGCCCATAATGGTAAAGAATTTGACTTTCCGTACATTGCCCGCCGTATGGTAATACATAGTATACATATTCCGTTTAAACTGAACCTGTTCGGTAAAAAACCGTGGGAAGTACCTCACCTGGATACTATGGAACTCTGGAAGTTCGGGGATTACAAGCATTACACCTCCCTGAAACTGCTCACCAGCATTCTCCGGGTACCCTCGCCAAAAGACGATATAGACGGCAGCCAGGTAAGGGATGTGTTTTACACTGAAAAAGACCTGGACCGGATCGTTACTTATTGCGAAAAAGATGTCGTTGCCACCGCACAGGTCTTTCTCAGGTTTCGCGGAGAAGATATACTGCCTGAAGATGCTATTCTACACGTTTAGTTTCAGCTGAATATATACCGGGAAATGATCGCTGTATCCGCCGAGATACCTTCTGCCCGCATAGGTGCGAAAAGGACTGTTCTTGAACCTCCCTGTCCATTCCGCTAAAAAGCGCTTGTTGAAAATCCCTGCTTTTACAAAACTATGCGTCCCCTTTTCTTCCATGAAAAAATCACGGGAGAATACTATCTGATCGAAGAGGTTCCATTTAAAATTATAATTGGCACTGCCCCTGTCGTGAGAAAGTAATTTTTCCATTGGATTATACAAATCCGGAGACACCAAATATTCCCTGATGCTTTTGGAAAACGGGTCGTCATTAAAATCTCCCATAATAATAAACACGGGGGCTTTTTCTTCGGCTCTTACGCTATCCATCACCTCGTGTACCCGTTGTGCCGCAGCCACGCGTTTATAAGCCGTATCTTCTCCACCTTCTCTTCGGGAAGGCCAGTGGTTTACCAATATATGAATACGTTGTCCGTTCAACAGACCGGTAACGTGCAGTATATCTCTTGTGTAATCGCGTTCACCGTTACTATTGTCAACCAGCAATGGTATGGTCTCCGAAGCAAGTACCTGAAAATACCGGCTTCTGTAAATAAGCGCGGTGTCTATCCCCCTTTCATCGGGAGAATCGTTATGAATAAGCTCGTAACCTTTATCTTTTAAAGAGCGTGATCCGAGAAGTTCCCGGACTACCTGCCGGTTTTCCACTTCAGCGAGCCCTACCAGCACGGGTGCCATTCCGCTGGTACCATAACCGATATCGGCGATGGCTCTCCCCAGTTTATATAGCTTTTTTTTATATCGCCTTTTCGTCCAGTGCAAAACCCCACCGGGAGTAAAATCGTCGTCCAGGGTGTCTGGATCGTTATAGATGTCGAAGAGATTTTCTACGTTATAAAATCCGATGGTATATAATTCCGGAGAAGGTTTTTTCTTAAAAAACATAGTCTAAAAGTCCGTTTTTGCAAGACTAAAATAGCAATTACAGGACAAGCAAGGAAATTATTTTTCCAGGCTGGGCCGGAAAAGCAGAAAGATGGGATACGATGTTAGTATCTCTTCATAAAAATCCTTCGGAAAGTGCGGAATTATGTACCTTTGTATTTCATTTAACCCTCACATATCCATTTTGTTACTACAGAATTATTGTTTGAAAAACGGGGGAACGGTCATATGGAATAAAATAACCGGCAGTTTATTGTTTATCTTTTAATATTATATGCTAGAAAAAAAGACCTTAGATTATGAGAAAGTAGTGCTCATCGGTGTTATAAACCGGGAGCAGGATGAAGAGAAGTCTAACGAATACCTGGACGAGCTGGAATTTCTCACGTATACGGCTGGCGGGGAGGTAGTGAAACGCTTTACACAAAAAGTTGATATTCCCAATCCGAAGACCTTTATCGGAAGCGGGAAAATGGACGAAGTGGCCGCATATGTGGAAGAACACGAAATCGGAACGGTAATCTTTGATGATGAACTCTCACCGGCCCAGCAAAAGAACATAGAAAAGATCCTCCGGTCCAAGATACTGGACCGGACCAGCCTTATCCTGGATATTTTTGCACAACGGGCGCAAACATCCTATGCCCGGACACAAGTAGAACTGGCACAATACGAATATCTACTTCCGCGGCTAACCGGGTTATGGACCCACCTCGAAAGACAGCGTGGAGGTATAGGTATGCGCGGACCGGGGGAAACCGAGATTGAAACGGACCGCCGGATTGTCCGGGACCGTATAGCCTTGTTAAAGAAAAAACTGGAGACCATAGACAAGCAAATGGCCACCCAGCGCGGAAACCGTGGCGCCCTGGTGCGGGTAGCACTGGTAGGATATACCAACGTGGGAAAATCCACCCTGATGAATGTTATCAGTAAAAGTGATGTTTTTGCCGAAAACAAACTCTTTGCCACACTCGATACGACGGTGCGCAAAGTAGTTATCGGCAACCTGCCGTTCCTTCTTAGTGATACGGTAGGGTTTATACGCAAACTACCCACCCAGCTTGTCGAATCGTTTAAAAGTACCCTGGATGAAGTCCGTGAAGCCGATCTCCTGCTTCACGTAGTGGATATTTCACATGCGAACTTTGAGGAACACATTGCTTCGGTGAACCAGATACTGGCGGAAATAGATACTGCAGACAAGCCTACTCTTATGGTATTCAATAAAATTGACCAGTACACCCATGAAACCATAGATTCGGATGATCTGGCCACGGAAAAGTCAGAAAAGCACTTTACCATAGAAGACTGGAAACGTACGTGGATGAACCGGGCCAACGGACAGGCACTGTTTATCTCCGCTATCAACAAGGAAAACCTGGACGAATTCCGTAAAAAAGTTTACGAAGAAGTCCGGAAGATCCACATTACCCGTTTTCCTTACAATAATTTTCTCTATCCGGAATTCATTGACGAATTGTAAAAAAGCACAGAGCCTGTCGAAAAAATCCGTGCAGGCTCTGCTATTTTATACTTTTACCGGGACTATACCCTAGAATCCGAAGTTAACACCAAGACCAAAGACTTCCCTTATCTGGAATCCTTTATAGGCATTGTCATCATATATGGTCTGGAAGATAAGATTTGTGGAAAGATAATCATTGATTTTCATCACGAGGTTCAACGTATAGTTGATATCCACATTTTGCGGGTCTTCGAGATAGTTGGAATACAGGTTTAAGATATTCTCGGCAGATACGTTCTGCATCAGGTTAAACTTGTAATATCCTTCTACATAAAAACCAAGTTCATAACGCAGGCTTTTACCCGGATCTACTCCAAAGGTCTCTACATCATTGCTGGACATAAATTCGCCCAAGCCTTTATCGTAAGTAAACACTTCCCCGCTGAGAATAGTCATTTTGGAAGTCACAGGAGCGATGTTAACTTTCAGGTTTTCACTTCTTTTCCAGAGCATACCGGGGCCGAAAGTAACGTACGCCGGTTTAAAGAACCCCGAAGTCTGAAATTCCTCTGCTTCATCGTTGGCGTAATCATACCCGTCTGTAAACTGGGTCCTGAGATTTGCAAAAAATGAGTAACTCCAGTAACCGGAAGCTTTTTTACCTACCAGGGAATTGAATTCCAGACGGTCATCTGTTTTCCTGGTATCTTGTCCTTTCAGTTTGGTAAGACCGTAACTTGCGATAATTTTATTATCCCAGGTCCAGTCTCCCCTTTTATAGTTAAAATCGTAGTTGATCCCTAAATTCCCCGCAACGTTGTTTTCTCCTCCTGCAAGCCAGTTGGAAAATGCGGACTGGTTTAATAAAAAAGTGACATTACCGCCCCGGATCCATCCTTCAGGTCTTACGGTGTCTTGTCCCTGGTTAAAAGAATCTTCACTCAACACCTGTGCATTTACCACTGTTACACCCAGAATAAAGGCTAATGCGAATACAATTTTTTTCATCTTCTTACTTTTAATTTTTAAGTCCACAAACGTAATCCGGACTTCTTGTTCTGACAAAAATAAGAAGTTTTTTAATACAAGTCGAGGATAAAGTGTGCGTTTTTATCGTTTAAATAACGGGACGGAGGAGCAAGCTTCTCCATACATCACGCTTTTTGCGAATTTTCGAAGTTCTTCCACCAGCATGATATACGCATTTTGAGGAACGGGTTTTTCAGCACAACCGCGTACAATAACAGGAAGGTCTTTATACTGCTCAAAATCTACTTTTTCCAGGGCATCCCGGTAGACAGCCGTTTCCAGTAACTCCATATCGCCAACCACGACTTTGCGGGAGTAAGGAGTTAAATGGGAGGTTACCAGCATAAAGGCCCAAGCCGGAATAATGGCATCGGCAGAGCAGGTAAGCGCTACGAAAGCCCCTTCATACCGGCTCCAGTCATGTTCTTTGAGTGCCTGCCGGAAATCTTTTTCCCTGAGTATAAAACCTTCGTACAGCCAGTCTTTGATATCCAGATGTACCCGCTCCCCTCCAGGGTAATAATCGCCCGGGTCTATGGTCACGAGTTTGCTCTGTGCTACACGATTTATAATTTCTTCTGCCATCTTCTTCTGCACATAATGGCGCGCATAACATATGTATGCCCGCTACGGTTAAAGTAATCCGAGTTCCAGTTTAGCCTCTTCACTCATCAGATCCTGGTTCCACGGCGGATCGAAGGTAATTTCCACTTCCACGTCTTTTAAACCGTCAATGGATTTTATTTTTTCTTCCACTTCCACAGGTAGGGTTTCGGCTACGGGACAATTGGGTGTAGTCAGGGTCATCAATATCTTTACATCATAATCTTCATTGACAAAGACATCGTATATGAGGCCCAGTTCGTAGATGTCCACCGGAATTTCCGGATCGTATATCGTCTTCAGTACTTTAACGATCTTTTCTCCCAGCTCTGTAGTATCTATAGTTGTTTCTGCACTCATAATTTCTCAGGTTTAATTTAACTGTGTCTGGTATGCTATGGCATACATTTTCAGTTGTTTTATCATATTCACCAATCCGTTGGCACGGGTAGGGGACAAGTGTTCTTTCAATCCTATTTCGTCAATAAACTGTGTGTCTGCTTCAATGATATTCTTGGGTGCCTGGTTGGAAAAAACCCTTATCAATATGGCTATAATCCCTTTGGTTATAATGGCATCACTGTCTGCCGTAAAACACAATTTATCTGCCTGAAGTTCGGCATGGACCCATACCTTGCTCTGGCATCCTTTAATAAGATTGTCATCCGTCTTATATTTTTCATCGATAAGAGGAAGTGATTTGCCGAGTTCTATCATATATTCATAACGCTGCATCCAATCGTCAAACATGGAAAACTCCGCAACTATTTCTTCCTGAATATCCTTAATGCTCATAGTGCAATTTTTATACAAAAGTACGATAAGTATTATTGCTTTTCAACAGTTTCTGCCAATGCCGGAATAGTTTTAACCAATAACCTTGTCCTTTCGGGAAGTAAGCCATTATACTTTTTTTATTCCAGATGGCCTCAGTTCTGTTAGCCGGCTTGCTCCACCTGTCCCGGTTCTGATAACGGTTTTCCCGGGATCTTTTTCTTATCCGAAGTTCGTCTTAACCGTTTTTACCCTTATTTTTAAAGACCCGTATTTATGTTTTGCATTATTTACGGAACGGGTCCCCCGATTTACAGAAAAAAGGCATTATCAACTTTATCCTCATGATTCCTTTTCACATAAAGATATACAAAAAAGACACCAAAGCCGTACCTTTAAGAATATTTTAAAATTTCACTGTCCCCGGATGCAGATACGGAACGCTTATATGTTTGATATGCGAAACCATGCAGGTAAAAGTCATGATTTCTGACATATATTATATGCGAAAAATCACTTAAATGAAATTTTTATAAACATTTTTGAAACAATTCTTTAACTTTGCCCGGTTAAAATTCAATGTACTTTCGTATGCAACTACAGGAAATCCCTCGTGTAAAAAACATCACAAAAGAGGACTTTGTAGCCCGGTATGTGAAGCCTCAAAAGCCTGTGGTTATTCAGAAACTCACCAAAGACTGGGGGGCATATGAAAAATGGCATCTCGACTATATAGCCCGTATCGCAGGAGACAGAACAGTACCTTTGTATGACGATCGGCCTGTAAGCCATGAAGACGGTTTTAATGAACCGCATGGCAAAATGAAAATGTACGAATACATTAAACTCTTAGAAACGGAACCCACCCGTTACAGGATATTTTTATACAACCTTATGAAGGAAGTACCGGCACTTCAAAAGGATTTCGAATGGCCCGATATAGGCCTGAAGCTGGTAAAACAACTGCCCATGTTATTCTTCGGAGGGGAAAACAGCAAGGTATTCATGCATTTCGACATTGATTATTCCAATATACTGCACTTCCACTTTCACGGTAAAAAACAGTGTATCATCCTTCCCCCGGACCAGAGCAAATACATGTATAAAATCCCGCATTCCCTTATTTCCAGGGAAGATATTGATTTTGATCATCCGGATTATGACAAATGGCCGGCCCTGAAAAAGGCAAAAGGGTATATCGCCAACCTGGAACACGGGGAAATGCTTTATATGCCCGAAGGATACTGGCATTATATGAAGTACCTGACTCCTGGTTTTTCGATGAGCCTCCGGGCTTTTCCCCGCAAACCCCTGAACCTGGTAAAGGCAGCATACAATGTGCTTGTTATGCGCCATTTTGATACTTTTATGCGAAAGCAGAAAGGACAAGCCTGGATAGATTATAAAAATGAACAGGCAATCATAAAAACCCACAGGGAACTGGGCATACAGATTTGACTTGAATTGAAGTTCAGTTGGTAAGTTCGTTTACCTTTTCATATACCAAATGGCTTTCCCATCCCCTGTATAACAAATAATCAGATAGTTTTTTTCTTCCCCGAAAAAGGGTGTCGGCCTGTTTTTTGCCGCCGGGAAAAGCATCTTTTATCTGGCTCCATTTCTTTTCAGCAATATCGTGAAACGTATCCAGGTAATCTTCTTCCGAAATTTCTTTAAGGCTTTCACGGATATTAGGAGCAGATATTTCTCTTGCCTGGAGCTCTCTCACTATACGTTGCTTACCCCATTTTTTAATTCGGAATTTCCCCCGGGCAAAACTTCTTGCAAACCGTTCTTCGTTCAGGAAATCATTCTCAATAAGGTGCACTACTATGGTATCGACAGCCAGGGGTATCATGTTCATTTCCCTAAGTTTCGTCACTACTTCTTTATGGCAGCGCTCGCGGTAAGCACAATAATGTTCCAGTTTTCGCTTGGCTTCGTCTACGGTAAAGGTTTGTTTGTTCATCATCCGGAAAAGCTAAATAACGGATCAAATAAAAGTAAAATATTCCAAATAAAGCAAGGATAAAAGTTGTGGAGTTTTTAGTTCGGAGTTATTTTAACGTAACAATCATGTTTTGTACTAAGAGAAGTATGTGTTTTATTGGATTTATAGAAGAATTATCAGCAACGCCTAGCAAACTAACTATACAAAACAAAAAAACCACGCTATATGGCTTATAGCGTGGTAGTTTTTAAGATAAAATTGTTCCCTTTTTATCTTTAAATCGGTATTCCAAATACGTGTAAGCGTCTCTTGGTAATATTTTTACCCATTTTTTGTGTTCTAAGAACCACTTAGAACGGATGGATGGAAATCCTTTGGTTAAATATGCTGCAATAAACGGGTGTACATTAAGTACAATACCGTTTTTGAAGCTTTTGTTTTGTATAATTTTTTCAAGATCGGCAGAGATCTTGTCTATAATTAAGATAGGAGCCTCTATTTCCCCGTTACTGTTGGGATTCTCTTCCCTGGTCTTAATATTCATTTCCGGTCTCACTCTCTGCCTCGTAATTTGTATCAGGCCAAATTTACTGGGGGGTAAGATCTTGTGCTTGGCCCTGTCTTCTTTCATTTCCTCTCTGAAATGGTCATAGAGTTTTCTGCGGTTCTCCTGTCTTGTCATATCAATAAAATCGACGACAATTATTCCGCCCATATCGCGCAACCGGAGTTGCCTGGCAATTTCACTTGCTGCTATCAGGTTAACTTCCAATGCGGTTTCTTCCTGCGATTTGGCTTTGTTGGAGCGATTACCACTGTTTACATCTATCACATGGAGGGCTTCGGTATGTTCTATAACGAGGTATGCGCCCTTACTCATGGATACGGTTTTTCCGAAAGAAGTCTTTATTTGCCTTTCTATCCCGTATTTTTCGAATACGGGAATACGGGGATCGTGTAATTTCACGATAGATTCTTTTTCCGGTGCGATTTCATGCACATAATCTTTAATTTGATAATAAAGCGTTTCATCATCTACATAGATCCCTGTAAACGAATCGTTAAACACATCCCTTAATATGGATGCTGTACGATTCAGCTCACTGAGCACTTTTGACGGATGTCCCGCTTTATGGATTTTTTTACACATGGCTATCCATCTTAGGTATAGGTTGTGTAAATCTTTATCCAGTTCTGCGACTTTTTTGCCTTCTGCAACGGTACGAACTATAACACCAAACCCTTTGGGCCTGATGCTTTGCACGAGCCTTTTCAACCTGTCTTTTTCTTCTTTGCTTTCAATTTTTTGCGAAACCGAAATGCGATCGGAAAAAGGTACCAGTACCAGATAACGCCCGGCTATGGATAGCTCGGAACTGATCCTGGGTCCTTTGGTAGAAATAGGTTCTTTTACAATTTGCACCAATATAGACTGATTGGATTTCAGCACATTTATAATGCTTCCGTTCTTATCTATATCTTCTTCAAATGGGAAGTCTTTTAATGAAAAGTCTTTTAATTTACCTGTGCTTACACGTTTAATGAATTTCAACAAAGAAGGTAATTTGGGGCCGAGGTCATGATAATGCAAAAAAGCATCTTTCTCATACCCTACATTTACAAAGGCTGCATTAAGCCCGGAAACAGGCTTTCTGATCTTGGCGAGCATAATATCGCCCACGGCAAAATCACTGCTGTCCTCTTCCTTGTGCAATTCTATTAGTTTTCCATCCTTTAACAAGGCAAAATCAACGTCAGAGGAGCCAGATCTTACTATCAATTCCTTATTCACTCTGAATGATTTTATGTCCATTCGCCAGTAACCATAACAGTACGTGCGAACGAAAGGATTAAACAATAATTTTCACAGGTTTCCCGCTTTTGGCGGGATAATAACCCGGCGAAACTTCATCACCTTACGGGCAAAGTTTCTATTTCAATGAACGTTTATAATTCTTAAAACTGAAAACGGCAGAGACACACAATGGTGTGTCTCTACTTTATTTTTTCTTTTTATGTCGGTTAGCTCTCGCCCTTTTTTTACGTTTATGCGTAGCTACCTTATGTCTTTTTCTTTTTTTACCACTCGGCATAGTCTGTATGATTAAATTAATATTGCTTACTTAACTTCCACGTTGGTTTTTACTCCCTCAACAAAAACTTTCGCAGGCTTAAATGCAGGGATGTTATGAGCAGGTATTTTAATGGTAGTATTCTTAGAGATATTCCTACCTGTTTTCTCTGCTCTGGTTTTAATAATAAAGCTGCCAAATCCTCGCAAATACACATTGTCTCCGCTTTCTAAAGAATTCTTCACTTCATCCATGAAAGATTCTACTGTGGCCTGCACATCTCCTTTTTCCATGCCAAGTTTTTCTGAAATCTTAGCTACGATGTCTGCTTTCGTCATTTTTATTATGTTTTATTAACTTATATTAATTTTAGGGGATGCAAATATATAAATTAATTACTCAAAATTTAAACCCTAATTGATTAAAATTTAACCATATAAACTTTATACTTTTGATCCATATTCAAAAACATGACTTTTTCAGAGGTAATAATAGACTGGTATCGGCAAAATAAACGCGAATTGCCGTGGCGAAAAACCACTGACCCGTACAAAATATGGCTTTCCGAGATCATGTTACAGCAAACCAGGGTAGATCAGGGGCTCCCTTACTATCTGAAGTTTGAAAAAGCCTTTCCGACAGTCTTCGATCTGGCCGATGCGACAGAAGAAGAGGTTCTCAAATTATGGCAGGGACTGGGCTACTATTCGAGGGCCAGAAATCTGCATCATACCGCCGGATATATTGCCAGGGAAAGAAAAGGTAAATTTCCTTCTTCCTATAAAGAACTGCTTAAACTGAAAGGAGTTGGCGATTACACGGCAAGCGCCATAGCATCCATATCTTACAACGAGGCTTCGCCCGTAGTGGACGGTAATGTGTACAGGGTACTTTCCCGCTATTTTGGTATCGACATCCCGATAAATTCGGGCAGGGGCCCAAAATACTTCAAAGAACTCGCCCAGGAGCTCATAGACAAGGAAAACCCGGCTACTTTTAACCAGGGTATTATGGAATTCGGTGCCGTTCAATGTAAGCCCAAGTCTCCATTATGTTCCAAGTGCCCCTTAAATACGGGATGTGTGGCTCTCAAAGACAACCTGGTAGATCGGCTTCCGGTAAAAATCAAAAATACCAGAATAAGACACCGGTATTTCAATTATCTTATTGTACATAACGAACAACGCACGCTGCTCTTTCAAAGAAGGGAGAAAGACATATGGCAACACCTGTATGAATTTCCCCTGGTAGAAACGGAAAAATCCATGAGCGAAGAGGAAATTATAAGCCACCCGCAATTTAAGGAACTCATAGGAGGAAACCGTTTTGAGATTTCCCTTTACAATAAAGAAAAAATAGTTCATAAACTCTCTCATCAACATATATACGCCACATTCTGGATCGTTTACCTGAAAAATGATATAGAAGGGGGAATCCGGAAATCTGAAATAAAAGAGTATCCCGTCCCCGTTTTAATTGCTAATTTTGTACGCGAGTATGAATTTTGAGTCCTTTGCAGGGAAAAACAGCTAATTTTTAGTATTTTTGAGTAAACAGAACCAGAAGATTATGACTGGAACATTAAACAAAGTAATGCTGATAGGGCATTTGGGAGATGATGTGAAAATGCATTATTTTGAAGGAGGGAATTCCATTGGACGCTTCCCCCTGGCCACTAATGAAACTTATATGAACAGGCAAACCGGGGAACGCGTCACCAATACGGAATGGCATAATATAGTAGTACGCAACAAGGCTGCTGAAGTTTGTGAAAAATATCTTAGCAAAGGAGACAAGATATATGTTGAAGGACGTATAAAAACAAGACAATGGCAGGGAGAAGACGGTAATACCAGGTATTCTACGGAAATACAGGTAACCGATTTCACCTTTCTGTCTACCAAAAAAGAAAGCAACGACAACAATTTCTCTCAGTCAAGTTCTTCCCCTTCAACGGAAAACAAGCCTGCCGCTAATAATCCCGCTCCTTCCCAGGATACGGAAGAGGACGACGATTTACCGTTTTAACGAAGTTTAACCAAATTCGCAGCGATTGGACCCTGAACCCTCGAGTTTTTTAATTTTTCTTTCCGATACAGAAGGCGTAAATATTTTTAAATTCGCTATACTTTTTATATTGCTCGGTTGCTCCGCATTGGTATCGGGGGCAGAAGTAGCTTTCTTTTCCATGACACAAACCGACCTCAATGAAGAAGAAGCTTCCAAAACCCCCCGGGGGGACCTCATCGTAAAACTCCTCCAGCGTCCTAAAAGATTACTGGCCACCGTACTGGTAGCCAATAACTTTATTAATATAGCTATAGTACTGCTGTTCAGCTCACTCGGTAAATCGCTGTTCGGTGGGCTGGAACAGAAAATCTTCGGTGTTGTGGAACTGAGATTTCTGCTCGAAGTAGTAGTAGCCACCGCCATGATACTCCTTTTCGGAGAAATACTGCCAAAAATATATGCGAGCCGTAACCGTATCAAGTTCGTACACTTTATGGCTTACCCTCTCATGGTTCTCGACAAACTGCTTGCCCCCTTAAGTATTCCCATGAAGGCTTCCACATCTTTTCTGCAGGACAGGCTGGGAAGGGAAAAAACAAACTTGTCGGTGGACCAGCTATCCCATGCCCTGGAGTTGACTTCCGAAGAAGACACGACCAAGGAAGAACAAAAGATACTTCAGGGTATCGTTTCTTTTGGGAATACCGATACCAAACAGGTAATGTGTCCGCGTATTGATGTTTTCGCACTCAACGAAGAAATGAAATTTCCTGATGTCATCCGCGAAATTGTCAAGAACGGATATTCGAGAATTCCTGTTTTCAGGGATAATGTAGATAATGTCACCGGCGTATTGTACGTAAAGGACCTTTTACCTCATATCGACAAAAAAACCCTTAACTGGTCCAAACTGAAAAGGGAAGCTTATTTCGTTCCCGAAAACAAAAAGCTGGACGACCTGCTTAAGGAATTCCAGGAAATGAAAATGCACCTGGCTATCGTAGTCGATGAATACGGAGGGACCTCCGGACTGGTTACCCTGGAAGATATTATCGAAGAAATTGTCGGAGATATAAGTGACGAGTTTGACGACGAAGACCTCATTTTCTCCAAACTGGACGAAAACAACTATGTCTTCGAAGGGAAAACTACCCTGAAAGACTTTTACCGGGTCCTACGACTGAACAATGAGGAAATTTTTGAAGAAAACAAGGGGGAATCCGAAACTGTTGCCGGATTTGTACTGGAAATCGCCGGAAAATTTCCCCGTATCCGGGAAAAAATAAACTTCCATAACTTTACGTTTATCATAGAGGCCCTGGACGAAAAACGTATCAAGCAAATTAAGGTTACCATTGAACCCAGTCCGCAAGGTGCCACAACCTAACGCAGCCGAAAAAACACAAAGTGAAGAAACCCTGTTTTATATATTGCATTTTACTGTTAATATTTCTTACTGCATGTGGTAGGGACCCACTACCCAAACCCAAAGCCGTTTTACGATTGGAATATCCGGAAGCCTCTTACCGGGCTGCCAAAACCGATAACTGTCCTTTTCAATTTGAACAGAATACTCTGGCCACCATAAAAAATAAAGGCAATTGCCGCCTTAATATCGAATATTCCGGTATGAAAGCCACCATATTTCTTACCTACATGCCCGTTCGGGACAACCTTAAATCCCTGCTCCGGGATGCGGAAAAGCTCACTTTCGATCATGTTATCAAAGCAGATGAAATAGGCGTTGGCGGACAATTTGAAAACAAAACGGAGAACGTGTACGGCAGATTGTATGAAATTGCCGGAAACGCGGCATCCCAATCCCAGTTTTATGTAACGGACAGCACCTCACACTTTCTTACCGGATCTCTTTACTTCTACACCAAACCAAATTACGACTCTATCCTACCCGCCGCAGAATACCTTAACAAAGACATACGGAGGCTCATGGAATCCCTGAAATGGGAATAAAAAATGAATACAATCGATTGTTTTTTAAGGAAAATACATATATTTGTTGTGTTCGAGAACACTTAATGTTGCTGTAAGGCCAACTAAGTATCAACTAACCAAAAAGACTATATTTTATGAGATGCACTTTCTTTCTGCTGCTACTGTCAGTAATTGTAGCCGGGTGTTCCGAAAAACCCGTTCAGAAAACATCAGAATCCGTTCTTGACCTTGCCCGGGACCAATACGATTCCCTATGTAAATCCATCGCCCCCTTAAAGGAAAACCAAAAAATGATGCCCCGTACCACAAAAGACGGGAAGTTGATCTCCGTCGGCATATACGACTGGACCAGTGGTTTTTTCCCCGGGTCGCTGTGGTATCTCTACGGTCTTACGAAAGACGACAAATGGAAGGACCGTGGCATAGCGTATACCGAAAAACTGGACACTATACAATACTGGGAAGGGAACCACGATGTAGGTTTCATTATGGAATGTTCTTATGGCAATGCCCTCAAATACATAGACTCTCCGGCTTATGACTCAGTTATAGTACAAACAGCCAGGTCCCTTTCAACAAGATTTCGTCCCAAGGCAGGAGTTATTCAGTCCTGGGACTGGTCCAAAAAATGGGAATGTCCGGTTATCATCGACAATATGATGAACCTGGAACTTCTTTTTCACGCCACGAGCATATCCGGTGACTCCACCTATTACAATATTGCAGTATCCCACGCTGACCAGACTATGAAAAACCATTACAGGGAAGATTACAGTTCGTATCATGTGCTGGATTATGATACTATAACCGGGCAGGTGATACAAAAAAACACACATCAGGGCTTCCGGGACGATTCGGCATGGGCAAGGGGACAGGCCTGGGGATTGTACGGCTTTACCATGTGCTACCGGCAGACGGGGGATCTCAAATATCTCGAACAGGCACAGAAAATTGCCGCCTTTATCCAGAATAACCCTAATCTTCCCGAAGATAAAGTCCCCTACTGGGATTACGACGCCCCGGCTTCCGAAAATACTCCGAAGGACGCATCGGCAGCGGCAATAGCAGCCTCTGCACTTTATGAACTAAGTACATTTACCGAAAATAAAAATGCGGAAAATCATCTTGTTTTTGCAGACAAGATCATGGAAAGCCTGGGCTCATCCGTCTATTTCGCCAAACCCGGGAGCAACGGAGACTTTCTACTCATGCATTCCGTAGGCAGTAAACCTCATGAGGTGGAGGTCAATGTTCCTTTAAATTATGCCGACTATTATTTCCTTGAAGCCATGCTCCGGAAAAAAGAAATACAGGACAAATAATCATATATATGTTAAACGGCAAATTCCCTGAAAAAGAAGAACAATTAAAAATAGTTCCTCCTCCAATTCGTAGATGATAGTATATTTACATTACCGATTTCAGAAAATTCACATCTATGAAAAAAGGGAAGCCAACCATTCATGAAATTGCCAGGGTCCTGAATATTAACAGTTCAACCGTATCCAGGGCCCTCAATGACAGTAATAGGGTAACGCAGAAAACAAAGGAAAAAGTCTGGGCCAAAGCCAAGGAGCTCGGTTACCAGCGTAACCTTTTGGCTTCCAACCTTCGTCGTAACCAGACCAATACCATAGGTGTGATTATCCCCAGAATTTCCAGGCACTTTTTCTCCTCGGCTATCGCCGGGATAGAAGAAGCAGCCTTTATCTCCGGATTCAACGTCATTATATGTCAATCCCTTGAGAAACTGGATCGCGAACAACGGATTGTCAAAAACCTTGTTGCCAACCGCGTTGACGGCATTCTTATCTCTGTGTCCATGGAAACCACCGAAAGCAGCCACCTGCAATATTTACAGGACAATGGTACGCCCCTGGTTTTCTTCGACCGCCATTGCAAAAACATGCCCAATGCAAGCAAAGTCCTCATAAACGATTTCCAGGCTGCTTATGATGCCGTAGCGCACCTCATCTCCAAAGGATGCAAAAAAATTGCGCACTTTAGCGGACCCCAGGAACTGGAAATCTACAAAAATCGCCTTAAAGGTTATGAAAAAGCTCTGAAAGATCACCACATTTCCTACAATCCGAAAATCGTTTTGACCTCCACCCTGATGGAGGCTGATGGGAGTGCATCCATAAAAAAACTCCTGCAGGATCAACCGGATCTTGACGGTATTTTCTCCGCCAATGACGTAGCTGCCATAGGAGCCGTAAAATATCTCAAGAAAATAGGAAAAAAGATCCCGGAAGATATTGCTATAGTGGGTTTTAGCAATGAGCCCAGTTCCGAAGTCATAGAGCCTTCCCTGACTACGATAGACCAGTCTGCCTTCGAGATAGGAAAAATTGCCTGCGATCTGCTCGTAAGCAACATACAAAACAGCGAAGCAGGCTTGTCCAATAAGACTATAATACTCAATCCCTCCCTTTTGGAACGAGGGTCTTCAGATAAAAAATAACCGGTTTTTTCCGGGAAATTGTCCTTAAAAACCTGTTGCGAAAGAATTTTCTGCCCAACAGGAATTCATGATATTTACTTTTTTAAGCAAAACTTTGTTTAATTTATGTTAAAATATTATTTTCGGGGACATCTTGCTATCCGGAGAAAACAGGATTTTGTAAAACAGCCGATTTTCGGAGTAGTATCCCAATAAGTGTTATCGATAACACTTATGTTTATGTTATACAACATCGCCCTAGTAAAGTACAATTATGCTCAACCCATATTCTTATCTAACAATAATTATTAACCTTAAACTTATGTTCTATGAAACAAATTTTACTTTTGCTACTGGCATCCCTATTGTCAGTTTCCCTTTATCCACAGGTTAATCCGTCCTCAAAAAAGGATTACCGGATACTTCATGTCAACAAAAAGTTCACTCCGGAAAAGGGCTTTGCCACGGATGCAAAAAGCATTCACCGGTCAAACACCGACCCCTCTGCAGTAATTTACGATGAGGACAGGTATTTCATTATTCAATTCGAGGAACTACCTACCCGTGAACAGAAGGATCATTTACAGCAGCTGGGCATAAACTTGCTGGACTACATTCCCAATATGGCTTATTACGCCCGTTTCGATAAAGAGGTCCACACCGGTAATCTTACCGGTTTCAAGTTAAGAACCATTCTTCCGATAGATGAAGACTTTAAACTGTCCGGAGAACTTCATGCCGATAGATTACCATCCCATCTACGCAAGGGAACTAATCTCGAAGTAGAAATCACCCTCTTTGAAGGTATAAACACTCCGGCTATACAAAGAGAGATCGGCAGATACGCTTCTGTAATTTCCAAAAGATCCGATCGGCACTGGCAGGTACTGGTTAGTCCGGATAAACTCCGGGGCCTGGCAACTGTCAACGGGATTCTCTTCATAGAACCTGCCAGCGGCGAACCCCGGGCAGAAGACGACCGGCCTGCTCCGGAAGATAAATTCAGCAATGGGCACAGTCGCAGTAACTTTCTGAATACCGGCTTCGGAGGTATATTATACAACGGGGAAGGCGTAAACGTCATGGTACGGGAAAACAGCATATACCCTTCCATAGACACACACGGACGGCTAATGGATGGTTCTAATCTCGGCGACAGCCCCTCCTCGCATTCCACAGGAGTAGCCTCCTATCTTGCCGGCGCAGGTAACGGCAATCCCCGTGACCGATCCAATGCATGGGGTGCGGATATTCTCTCTGTTTCCGGACAGAACACTTATGAACTGTACGATGACCCGGAAAGAAAAATACGCGTTACCAATATGTCTTATGGCTGGTGGAATACGGATAACCAGACCGTACAGGCCGGTTATAATTCGCTGAGCCAGGAACACGATAATTTCATTCGTACCAGGCCGGAAGCCATGCTAGTGTACTCCTCCGGAAATGTAGGAGGATATACTCCCATCGGAGGACTCTACGACGGCGTAACGGGTTGGGCCAATATCTCCGGACATGCCAAACACGCCAAAAACCTGCTTACCATAAGCGGAACGGACTACGAAGACACCTTCCTGGAATGGACCTGCAAGGGACCGGCATACGATGGCCGTATCAAACCCGACCTTTCCATAGAAGGACAGGGCGGGACTTCATTTGCCGCACCCAAGATATCCGGAATATTTACTATTCTGCATCAGGCGTACAAGGAAGAAACATCCGGTAGCATGGCACCAAGTGCCCTTATCAAAGCCATTCTGTTGAATACGGCAGACGACATACATAATAAAGGTATTGATTTCAAAACCGGTTTCGGGCGTCCCAACGTACGCAGAGCTTATGAGGTTATAAAGGACGGTCAGCATTTTGCAGGATCTGTGGCAAACGAACAGGAACAGACTTTTTCAATCCAGGTCCCTTCCGGCACCACACAGTTACGTGTAATGGTATACTGGCACGATTATGAAGCCACCCCCGGTGCAGCAAGAGCACTGGTAAATGACCTCGATCTTGTGGTAAAAGATCCCGGCAATGCCGAAACATTGCCCTGGGTCCTGGACACTATTCCCAATCCGGCCAATCTCGATGCCTTGCCTGCCAGGAATGAAGATCATATAAACAATGTGGAACAGGTTACTATAGATAATCCGTCAACCGGATCGTATACCGTCTCCGTAAAAGGCTATAACATCCCGGAAGGGCCCCAGGAGTTCTTTGTCGTATATGAATTCCTCCGCGAAGAAGTTATCCTGACCCATCCCATAGGAAATACCCCTATGGTTCCCGGAGATGAAGAGTATATCCGGTGGGATGCTTACGGCGAGACAGGAACATTCGACCTGGATTATTCCACAGATAACGGCACTACCTGGAATTCCATTGCTGTCAATCTCCCCGAAGACCAACGTCAATACCGCTGGACGGTCCCCGAATTGGAAACCGACATTATTGTAAGAGTGAAAAGGGGAGAGCAAATATCCGTATCCGAGCCTTTCAGCATTTTCCCGGTACCTACAGATTTTAAAGTGGACTGGGCTTGTGAAGATGCCGTTCAGCTTTCCTGGGATAAAGTTCCCGAAGCTTCCGAATATGAATTGTTCAGGCTCGGAGAAAAATATATGGAAACCCTAGGGACTACCACAGATTCCCTCTTTATATTTCCGGTTACCGATGCGGAATCAGAGGAGTGGTTTTCCATAAGGGCTATCGGACCGAAAGGCCAGGTAAGCCTTAGAGCAAATGCCGTACGGAAAAGTGAGGGGCAGTTCAAATGCAGTCCCGTCATTACCTCCGCGGCTTTTGAAGTAAGAAAAGATTCCGTTCTCCTTACCGGGGAAATAAATGCGATGGGCAAAACCCTGGCAGATATAAAGTTCGAATACGGCCCCACAGCTTCCTATGGCTCCGAACTTACTGTTCCCGGAACATACACGGGAACCCGGTTTACACAAATTCAACGAACGGCAATGCTCAACCTACAGTCCGGAGAAACCTGGCATTATCGCCTTAAAGGGAAACTGGATGGAAAGGATGTATATGGGGAAAGCCATACTTTTCAGCCGTCACCCGGAAATTCCATGGTATTCAACGGGGAAGAAACCATAATCGTCGGCCCTAATGATGCCGTAAATGGCAATAAGGCCCGAACCATCGAATGCTGGGTTCGTACGGACACCTATAATTCCGATGGCGGCGTGATAAACCTTCCCGGTGGTGCGGGTACTACCAGGGGCGACTTTACCCTGTCTACCAACGGAGGTGAAGGCCGGTGGAAACTATCCCTCTGGAATGTCACCCGAAGCTATACCCTGCCCGAAAACAAAGGAAAGTGGCATCACATGGCCATTACCTACGATCCGGAAAATACCACGGCAGAACTATATTACGACGGTATTTTATGGGATACCTGGGATACCGGCGGGGAATTGAACACCATACCCGGTAATATCCGTCTCGGTGCACGAAATAACGGAGGAGATAAATTCTATAAGGGTGAAATGGATGAAATACGCATATGGAACACTGTGCGCACCGCCTCCCAGATCAGGGAAAACATGCACCATCCGCTTTCCGGTGTAGAAGAAGGGCTCGAATACTATATAAATTTCGATCATATGGGCCCGGAAACGTATGAGGTAAGGAGCAGAGATGGGTTGTCCTATACCGGAAATCCCCTGAAAGCAAAGGCCGAATATCCTTTCGGAGAAGGAAATACATCAGTAAAACCGGAACTTCCGGGCAGTGTAATATTTAGCGAAAATATAGGTGTTACAGCACATTATAATGCGCCGATAGAAACAGAAGCCTCCTTTTCCAGGATAACACTGACTTCCGTAAAATTCGACGGGTTTTCCCCGTCGGCCTCTATTCTCGGCAACGAATTCTGGATAGGTCATCGCTACACGCAAAGTACGGATACTCTTAATATGGATATTTCTTTTAAAAGTTCTGCCGATATTACGGAAAACGACGAACAAAATCCCGGTTATATCCATCTCTTCAGCAGAGCCCCCTATACTTCCGAAGCCTGGATATACGACAGTGCGGCAGATTCTGCACATGCACAACAAAACTCCGTGAACCTGAACAACAGGACATCTTATACCCAATATCTTTTTCTGCGGGATGAAAACCCGTTCGTCTATGCTACCAGGGATTCGCTTTTTCTTTCCGATACCAGGGTAGATGCGGTTACACAAGCTGTGGATTTTGATATTTCGGGAGCTAACCTTGCGGGGAATATTTCCGTAATTCCACCGGAAGGGTTTGAAATATCCGTCAACGACAGTATTTACATTGACAACAGTACTTCACTGGATATAAGTCCGGAAAACAATGAAATAAAAAGCACTAAATTATATGCCAGGTTCGCGCCGAAAGCCGCGGGCACTTACGAGGGACATATTAAAATTCTCTCCGGTACCGCGGTGCTGGACAGTATCCGGGTGATGCAGGAAGCAGTAGAACCCGAAATAACGGCGGGTAAAGCCCTTACTTTTAATGGCAATTCGGATTATCTGGAAATACAGGACTTAAACTGGCAGCCTACCGAATTTACCATAGAATGGTGGCATAAAGCAAATTCATACAGTAATTACAACCAGCAGATAGGCAATGGCTGGGGGTCCTTCCTGATTCATGCCGGAAGTTCCGGAGATCTCAGCATAGGAGTGGCCAACAATGACAATTCCCGGATGACCGTACCCGGAGCGTTTAGTGACACCGGTAACTGGCATCACTTCGCATATACATTTCAGAACGGGGAAGCCAGAATTTATATGGACGGAGAGTTAATGGACAGTAAAACATCATCCGATGCTCCTCCCGTGTGGTCCGCTTTCCGGATCGGAAATCCGGACTCCAATACCATTGACGGTGAAATAGACGAATTCCGTATGTGGGAAACAGCCCGAACGCCGCAGGAGATCCGGGAAAACATGTATCACACACTCCAAGGGGCCGAACCGGGATTAAAACTATACCTGCAATTTCAGGAAACCGGAAAAACGGATCTTATCGCCGATTTGTCCGATAACGGCCTTCCCGTGCGGATCTTTAACACTCCTTCCAGAGTAATATCTTCGGCACCCGTCGCAAAAGGAATAAGTAAAACACTTGTGATAGACAGGGCAGGCACTTATGATTTCGGGGAAACCGGTATAGCACTGATATACGATGACAATGATGTTGATCCGAACGGAGAAACCGTAATAAGCCGATTGGATTCTTCACCTAATCAGGCTCCGGAAATACCTCTTTATAATTCTTCTTACTGGATCGCAAAAAACTATGCTAATGACGAAGAATATACTATACAAACCGTTATCCTGAAAGGAGTGGCAGATTGCACACAACAACTCCAACTCCATAAACGGGCTTCCCAGGCTACAGATGAATGGATAAAAGCCGAATCCGGTATTAACCAGGGAGAAGACCTCTACTTTACTTCTCAGGAATCGGGCATGCAGGACAGTCAGTTGATATTTGCCCGGCATCCGGTAGCCAGCCCGCTATCTGTTACGGTAGAAGATGTGTTTGCCATAAACCCGGGCGGACTTCCCAATACCATTTACCTAGGTTACGGACCGGAAGAGCTTCTTTTCCATGCGGAAGTAAATGGCGGAGTTGCCCCTTATCAGTATGAATGGAGTAACGGAACTACCGGAAACACCCTTCCGGCAGCCCCGGAAGAACCCGGAAAACACCAATACAACCTGATAGTTACCGATGCTATTGGCTGCACAGAATCCGTATCTGTTACCGTTAACGTGGAAGATGTGAGTTGCAAAGGCAAAAAAATCGCCATATGTCATCGCGGAAAACAACTTTGTATAAGTCCGCGCGCCATAGGTGCACTTCTTGGCATAGGCGCCACATTGGGAGACTGTTCAGATCGCAGTGCGTATCCTGGAATGCCATGGAAAGATGCAACGGAAGAAAATAACATCTCCGGAGGAATAATGGCATATCCTAATCCGGCCAGTTCTGAGGTAAGTATAGAAGGAAAACTTTTACACGATGGTCCGGCTGTAATACATCTCTACAACATGTCCGGCAATCCTGTATTAAGACAAAAAATCCAGGTGAAAAACGGATCCTATAACACCAGGCTCAACATTTCCGGTTTATCACCAGGTGTATATATCATAAGCGAAACGGACAATTCCGGTAAAGAACGAAGTGCCAAAATCGTCATTCGCTGATAAATTTATAATCATATCTCCTGCCCGAAAGCGACCAGGCTATAGGCATTGGTCGCTTTCTTATTATTCCGGTTCTCCTGTTTTTGTATAATACAGTACATCAGGTATAAAAGTCCTGTTTTTACACGGAGTAACATCTGCTGTGGGTGATTGGCGTGGTTAAAAAGCAAGAAAGCGGACAAAAATTAGCTAAAAACAATGCATCTTTGTCAACCGGATCTCAACATGCAACATCATGAACCAAAACATAAACAACAAATGGTTACTCCTCTCCGTGTTGGCCCTTATATGGGGAAGTTCCTTCATCCTGATAAAAAGGGGGCTTTCCGGACTTTCCCCCATTGAACTGGGATCCTTCCGTATTTTATTTGCCGCATTGTTTTTATTTATAACAGGATATAAGAGCCTTAAACGTATTCAAAAACCCCAATGGAAGTATATTGTTATCACCTCTATTCTGGGTACTTTTATTCCGGCCTATTTCTTTGCGATTGCACAAACACAAATAGACAGCTCCGTAACTTCCATATTAAACTCGCTGGTTCCGTTAAATGCCCTTATTATAGGGATACTGTTTTTCAGGGCTCCTTTTCAGAGGAAACAGGCCATGGGTGTTTTATTCGGGCTTTCCGGAAGTATTCTGCTCATTATCAACGGGGCGTCCATGAACCCGCAACAAAACTATTTTTTTGCCATATTTATCATTATTGCCACCATATGTTATGCGCTTAATGTAAATATCCTTAAGAAGTATTTGCAGGAACTTCCCCCGCTGAGTATTGTCACCGGGAATTTCCTTGTATTATCGGTTCCGGCACTCATTATCCTGTTATTTTCCGGAATACTCAAACATGTAAATACCCCGGAAACCCTGACTTCCATCGGTTTTATTTTTATTTTGGGTATCGTGGGGACAGGGATTGCCAATATTATTTTCTTCCGGTTGATACAGATCTCTTCCCCGGTATTTTCTACCTCGGTTACTTATCTTATTCCAATAATTGCCTCTATCTGGGGATTTCTGGACAGTGAAAAAATGAATTCCCGGCAATTGCTGGGTGCTGCCATTATATTACTAGGGGTTTACCTTTCCGGAAGGGCAGGTATGAAAACGAATAAAGCTGTTCTCCGAAAGAAGTGCTCCTGATCTCAATATTATATGAGTTTCGCACTACACTTCCGGGAAAACAGCTTTATTTAGATTCGTAAAAAACCTGATCTATTTATTCAAAATCCGCATCGCTAACTCCTTCGTTGAATTTCACTTCGGTAGTGGTAAGGTCCATCTGCATGCCCATTCCCGTGTCCAGGGTGGTTTTAAACGGAATTTTCACACCTTCCACATCGCGGTAATCTTCAAATTTGAAGGTTTGTGTTAACGGCTGTCCCTTAATTTCGGTAGTATTGACCTGGGAAACCTTTAACCCGGAATCAACATCAAAATAGAAGGTTGTTTTTCCATTCTTAACCACGTATGTATCTTCGCCATCCACTTCTTCTATTCCTTCGAGTGTTACCCCTTCTTTGTCACGCAGCCTCAGCTCGGGAAAAGGGTATGCGTTTTCTTTTGCCGAAGTTAACATCTCTCCCTCCATTTCCTGGCGCTGTCCCTGTTGTACCATATATCCCGTTTCTCCATTGAAAACCTGCTTGCTGAGGGTAGTTCCCATCATAAAAGTTTCCGAAACTACTTTTCCATCCGACGTGTTCTTCGCAACAATTTCAAGGTTCATTCCCTGCACTGCTCCCGTGATTTTACTAAACATACTTTTCACCGATTGCAGTTTTTCTTCACCTCCTATGGCTTGTATATACTTGTCCAGCACACTTTTTACAGTTACACCGGCGGCTATGGTTTTTTCTTCCGGTTTTTCAATGGAATTGGCATATTTATCAAAATAAAACACGGGGATCTTTTTCCCTTTAAACTCCAGTTTTTCCAGGTTTTTGGCTATGTCTCCGGCTTTCCCGGTCACTACTATCCTGGCATTATTACCTTTAAAGTATTTCTTTGCCACAGCGAGAACCTGGTCTTCGGTAACGGCATTTATTTTTTCCAGATATGTCTGGTAAAAATCTTCCGGCAATTGCTGGGTTTCGGTCAGCAATGCATATCGGGCTATGGTTTCGGGTTTTTCGAGGGCCATGACAAAGTTGCCCACATAATCCGCTTTGGCAACCACCAATTCCTGTACGGATACTTTTTCGGTAGTTATGCGGTCTATTTCACTCAGGAAAGCGACAACCGCGCTATCGGTCACTTCATTCCTCACGCTGGCCGAAGCTCGGAACCTCGAAGTCGTCTTTAGATCAGCTCCGATCCCGGAATACGCACCATAGGTATACCCTTTATCTTCACGGAGATTCAGGAATAACCTGGCTTCCGCTCCGCCTCCGAGTATTTTATTAGCCAATAAAGAAGGGAAATAATCCGGATCGGACATTTTCAAATCCATCAGGTTTTCCACCGCTATCTCGGACTGCACGGCATTGGGCATATTTACCAGGTTTATCTGGGTATACTGAGCATCGGAAGGTGCCGGGAAATCTACAACCGGAGGGGCGCTTTTTTTCCATGGGCTGAAATACTTCTCAACCTGTTTACGAATATCGCGGAACTTCACATCGCCCACTATAACGAGATAGGCATTTTTCGGAACAAAATAATTTCCGTAGAAATTTTTGACATCCTGTAAGGATACATTATTTACGGTCTCTTCTGTGACAAATTCTCCCTGGGGGCTGTCTTTTCCATAAGCCAGTGCCGATTCCACCCTCTGCGCTGTAGAGGAAACGCTTTTCTCATCGGCTTTCAGGCCTTCGAGCAGCAGGTCTTTTTCCTTCTGAAACTCTTCTTCCTTAAAATCGGGATACAGGGCGGCGTCTGCCATAAGCTCCAGTATTCTTTCCGCATATTTGGACAATCCCCTTGCATAGGCACTGCCCGCCCCAAAATTCATACTGGCTCCCATATAGTCCACTTCCTCATTAAACGTATCCTTGTCCATATGAACCGATCCTTTGCCGAGCATGTTTCCGGTAAGGGAGGAAACCCCTGCCTTTACACCTTCCGTAAAAGGAGGGTTATCAATGGTAAGAGTGTAGGAAACCCTTGGCAGTTTGTGATTTTCAACTACAATAACCTTCAGTCCGTTTTTCAGTTCGAACGTATTGGGCGTACCGAGGTGAATTTCCGGCGCTGGTCCGGGCTGGGGCTGTTTGCTCCGGTCTATCTGGGCCTGTACGGCTATTGCACTTATAAATAATATGGTAAATACTAACTTTTTCATCAGACTTGTCTTTTTATAAAACGCTAAAATTTATTTTTTAGAATACTTCCTCTTATCATTGTATCAGTTTTCTCCTCCTTCTTTGGGAACATATTCCAAAAGCAGTCTCTGGTCGGGGTTCAGGTATTTTTTAGCAACGGCCTTTATTTCTTCACGGGTAATGGAACGGTAAATATCTATTTCCTCATTGATCAGTTTGGTATTACCGTACAACATGTAGTACCTGGCAAGGGAATTGGCTATACCTTCTATGCTGGAGTTTGCATTTACAAACTTGTTCTCGAACTGGTTTTGCAGTTTTTCATAATCCCTTTCGGAGATAAGTTCGTTTTGCAGTTTTGCCACTTCCTCATCGATCTCTGCAACCAGGTCATCCAGTGAAGTCCCTCCGAGTGGCAGCGCATATATAATGTAAGCCCCGTAATCTTCGAGAGAATAGTTAAAAGCTCCTACCTGCATGGCTTTTTTCTTTTCGTCCACCAGTTTTTTATATAACCGGGACGATTTACCGTCACTCAGTATGGAAGAGATCATATCCAGCGCATAAGCTTCCCTGTCTTTCATAGAGGGTGTACGATATGCGGTAAGGATAGCGGGAATCTGAATATTCGGGTCTTCGAAACGTGCCTTTTTTGTTTCTGTTATGGGAGATTCCGTAAAGGATTCCCTGTTTATGTCTTTTCCTCTCGGAATAGCTCCGAAATAATCCTCAATCATTTTTTTGGTCTTGCCAGTATCTAAATCACCCGCAACAACAAGAACCGCGTTGTTAGGCACATAGAACTTGTCGTTAAAAGCGAGAAACTCGTTGAGCGTAGCGGCATCGAGGTGCTCCATAGAACCTATTACCGGCCAGCGGTAGGGATGTTTTTCAAACAAATTGGCAAAAAGGGCCGTGGCAAACTGCCCGTAAGGCTGGTTGTCCATCCGCATACGTTTTTCTTCCTTTACCACTTCATTTTGTGTGTCTACACCTATCTGGTTGATTACAGGGTGCAACATTCTTTCGGATTCCATCCACAATCCGAGTTCCAGGTTATTGGAAGGAAATACTTCGTAATAATAAGTCCTGTCCTGGGTGGTGTTCGCGTTGTTTTGTCCGCCGTTGGCCGTAACAATTGTAAACCATTGTCCGCGGTCAATATTCTCCGTCCCTTCAAAAAGCAAATGCTCAAAGAAATGGGCAAACCCCGTACGTTCCGGATTCTCATCCTTCGAACCGACGTGGTACATTACCGCCGTAGTCACCACCGGAGCCGTATTGTCCCGATGGAGGATAACGTGCAGGCCATTGTCCAGGTCATACTCTTCGAAAGGTACCTGCTGGGCTGTAGCTGTAAAAAGTGAAGTTACCAGTAAAGCAATGGGTAAAAATCTTTTTTTCATAGGTGTTGTGTTTGTGTTATTTTTCTTCTGTGATACTCAAAAAGCCAAAAAACCTTTCAGAATCGCAATATACATCTGTATTACAATATTAGTATACTATAGGCATCAAATGTTACGGAAATCCTCTTTTTTCAGAAAACTACGGTTAAAAATAACAAAGATTTTGGCTTGATCATATATTTTTTTGTAACTTAATACCTCTAATCCAATAATTTAAAAAGATTATGGGAGCAAAACACATTCATCTCAGATATGGTATCGTAACGGCAATAGTTTTAATTGCCTACTTTCTGATCGTAAGGCTGTTCAACCTTCACGAAAATATATGGCTTCGCTTGCTCAACGGGGTTATCGTAGCCTATGGTATATATGCTTCCATCCGCTTCAAACGCCTTGTGCTACGCGAGAAATTCGATTATTATGCCGGAGCGACTACAGGAATATTCACCGGCTTTATTGCCACACTTATCTTCGTTGGGTTTATGGGCATATACATGTTTCACCTGGACCCTACTTTCCCGGAAAAGATAATGAATACCTGGATCAAAAGCTATAACCAGCGTCCGGGCATACTGCTCTTTATCCTTGCTGTGGAGGGCTTCGCTTCGTCCGTAGTACTTACCCTTGCTTTTATGCAAAAATTCAAACCCAGTTGGAACCTCTCCCGAAAGGTGCCTGAAAAAGTATAAAAAATTGTCGTAACCCATTTGCCTTTTAAGTATTTAGGCGTATATTTGCACCCGCCTTTGCCATAGGCATGGGCTTTTTTGGATAATTAAATTATATTTAAACGCTATGTACGCAATTGTAGAGATAGCAGGGCAGCAATTTAAAGTTGCGAAAGACCAGAAGGTATTCGTACACCGCCTGGCAGAAGATGAAGGAGCAAAAGTTTCTTTTGACAATGTTCTTCTGTTGGACAATTCAGGTGACATTACCATCGGCGCCCCGGCTATAGATGGTGCTTCCGTAGAAGCCAAAGTAGTAAAGCACCTTAAAGGTGACAAAGTAATCGTTTTCAAGAAAAAAAGACGTAAGGGTTACAAAGTGAAAAACGGTCACAGACAAGCCCTGACTGAAATCGTTGTTGAAAGCATCGTTGCTTCCGGAGCAAAAAAACAGGCTTCTAAAGCCAGTGCGGAAAAACCCGCAAAAAAAGCACCTGCAAAAAAAGCAGCCAAAAAAGGAGATGACCTGAAAAAAGTTGAAGGAATCGGTCCTAAAATAGCCGAGTTGTTCAACAGTGCAGGAATCCTTACTTATGCAGACCTCGCTGCCACTTCCGTAGATAAGTTGAAAGACATTCTTACCGAAGCCGGTCCGAACTATGCAAACAAAATTCCCGATACATGGCCGCAACAAGCTCAGCTTGCTGCCGATGGTAAATGGGATGAACTAAAAGAATTACAGGAAAAACTGGACGGCGGTATTGAAAAATAACCCCCGGAAGTAATAACTAAAGTATAACCCACCCTTGTTTTCCACAGGGTAACAAGGCAAAAAACCGAACAAAATGGCTCACAAGAAAGGTGTAGGTAGTTCCAAGAACGGTAGGGAATCAGAATCTAAACGTCTTGGTGTAAAGATATACGGCGGGCAGGCTGCCATTGCCGGAAATATCATTATTCGTCAGCGCGGCACAGCCCACAATCCGGGTGAAAATGTGTACATGGGTAAAGATCATACCCTTCACGCGAAAATTGACGGTATCGTAAAATTCGAAAAGAAAAAGAACAATAAATCTTATGTTTCTATTGTGCCTTTTGAGGCATAAGCAAAACATGTCTTTTCGTAAAGAATAAAAAAGCCTTCGTTCTGTGAACGAAGGCTTTTTCTTTTCCTAATCTTTAAACCTGCGAAGTTCGTAAGATTTTGTTTTATCCGAATATCCTCCTAAGATGAAATAATCCTTGTAGCGGAATAACGTTTCTCCCTTTATATTGGCGTCCTCGTTTTCTTCTTTATATTGTTTTATCATATCAAAGACATTTAAGTCCATCACCCCATTGATATGTTCGAAAGCATTATCGAAAAGACCGTTAATATACACAGATTTAGTACTGTTGTATTGATGAAAGGCAAAAAATCCGGGATTATAAAACACATTGGCCGTTGCAAAATTCGCTACACCCCCTACAGCCCCGAACATAGGAAACATACCCATACCTCCCGCGGCTACTTTCTGCTTGCCTCCTAAGGCTATATGGTAACGATCTCCCCGCTCGTACACGGCAATTCCTATGGTAGAAGACGTAGCTTTACGCAGAAACTTTTTTGTCTTCTCCATCTCCCGGTACGAATCATATATTCCGCCTTCCTGTACGATAGGGGTATTTTTAAAATAGATCGTATCGTCTTCCTTTGCCGTAAACTCTTTGATCAATTCCCCGGTTTTATAGTCATTAACGGTAAATATCATTCTATCGGAAGTCGTAACAAAAGCGAACAGCTTATCCCGGAACTTAAACGTATTCGTTTTTTTACGGTTAAAAAGGGTATAGTTGCTCAACGGTTTATAAAATGATCTCAAATCATACTCCAGGGATAGGAGGTTGAGGGTTAGTATCTGCGTGTAATCGTCATATTCATCAAAAGTGACTATAATATTGTCACCTTCCCGGTATATCTTAGTCAGCGCGGAAACGGATTCAATGGAATGAGGCGTATTTTCGTCTATCTTTTCAATATCCACATTGTTGGCCAGTCCCTGGGCCGTAGTTAACATGGAATACAGGTTCGATTTTTTTCCCGTATTGCTTAAAAAATTGAGTTTTTCCATATCAACTTTTTTAACGGTAAACTGAAAACCGTCAAAATAATACAGATTCAGTACAGAAGAGAATTTAGTAACTGTCAATACAATAAGATGATTATCTATCTTAAAGGTCTGTACAAATTTTTCGTCCTTTAATTTCAAATCCAGTTCTTTGGTTTCAAAACCACCATCGCCGAAAGAAAAATTAATGATTCCGAACTTCTTCTTTCTGTTGTTGGTAAGGTATAAGTAATAATTTTTATCCTCTTCCACAGAACTCCCGATTATCGTATTATACTTTGCGGGGAGGTTGAACGAACTCATAGAAGCCTTAACCCGGAACAAACTATCCAAAAGATAACCCAACACATTTTGTTTACTCTTGAGAAACATGGCTATATCGTCATTTTCGGAGTTAATCACCTGAAAAGACTCGGCAATGTGCACATCCGGACCGGCCTTAGCCAAACTCTTCCTCCAGAGTATCTCCTGTCCGAATCCCCAACAGCAACAAAATATCAAAGCTAAAAAAGTAGTAGTTTTTTGTCTCATATATTTCCTGTTTTGATTTATGCTATAAAAATATCTGTTTTCAACAATGTAACCGGGTTTTGTACGGTTTTTTTAAACATATTCCGTGTGTCCATAATGAAACTCCACATATCCTTTCAACCAGAGAGAGAAAATGTACACAAAAACATTTTACGAATTGATATACAACATATTAAAGAAGTAGAAATAAAACATAAAAAACTTTGTTCTTAAAAGTCCGTTAAATACTTTTGCACTGTTTAAAATAAATCTAAATAAAAACAAGTCCTATGAGAAGGTTACTATTTTTTATTGCCTTTCTGAGTTTTTCCGCCACAACGCTGGCACAAACCGGAACCATAAAAGGTACCATTGTTTCCCTAAATAACTCCCCTATAGAATACGTAACCATTACCGTAGGCAAAAACGGTACTGCAAAAGGTACGCTTACCGATAATAAGGGAAATTATGAGATTTCCGGTGTGCAAGCCGGAGCATATATCCTTAAAGCTTCCTCGGTTGGTTTTAAAACCAGCGAAACCAGGATCGTAGTCCGAAGTAATGAAGTAACCACAATTCCGGAAATCATCCTAAAGGAACAACAGGAAGAACTGGAAGAAGTGATCGTGGAAGGTAATAAAACCAACAAATATGCCCAGAAGGAGAGTGCATATGTTTCCAAAATGCCTTTAAAGGATATTGAGAACCCTCAAGTGTCTAACAGCATCGGAAGCCAACTCCTGGAAGACCAGGTTGTCACTAACTTTAACGATGCCTTACGAAACGCTCCGGGGGTAACCATGCTATGGGAACCCACCGGAAGGGGGACCGACGGGGCCGGGTACTTTGCCGTACGTGGATTTGCCGTACAGCCCACCATGCTCAACGGACTTCCCGCCCTTACCAACGGTAGCCCGGATCTAGCAAATACCGAACGCATAGAAGTTATAAAAGGCCCTTCTGCAACACTTTACGGCAGCAGCCTTATATCTTACGGCGGACTGATTAATATCGTCACCAAAAAACCGTTCAACGCTTTCAGAGGTAATATTTCCTATACTGCGGGCAGCTATGGACAAAACCGTGTTACCGTAGATGTAAATACTCCGCTGAGTACTGAAAAAAACATTTACCTGAGGGTAAACAGTGCATACCACACGCAGAACAGCTTCCAGGATGCCGGATTCCGCAGGTCTTTTTACGTCGCTCCTTCCCTCTCTTATGAAGTAAATGACAAATTATCTTTCTTTGTTAATACGGAAATATATAACGGAAGAACGACTAACCAGACCATGCTGTTCCTGGACCGGGCAAACCCGTTACGGGTTCATAATATGGACGAACTGGGCTACGATCATAAAAGATCATACACCAGCAACGACCTGTATATGGACAACCCTACTTTCAGCTTACAGGCCCAGATGAATTATAAAATTAACGATCAATGGACTTCCCAGACTTCCATCTCCTCCTCATCGGCTAAATCGGACGGGTACTATTCCTATCTCTATGAAGGGACAACAACGGCAGAAGCCGCTGCTTCCGTGACTTTAGATAATGGAATCATACTCTCCAGGTATCTAAGCAAACAAAACTCGGAAACAATAGGAACGGATATACAGCAAAACTTTATCGGCGACTTCAAAATTGGGTCTATGCGAAACAGGCTGGTCGTAGGGCTGGATTACCTGAAAACCAACACTACCGATAACAGCAGCCCTTATGTAGTGAACGGGCTTGTATACATAGGTTCTGACCTGGAAACATTCAACCGGGGAATATTACAGATTTCTGACCCTGCACAGTACACCGATGACAGCGGAGTACTTACCCAGGCCGGGACTGATGCCTTGCTTTCCGGCTCCAAAATAAACCCTTCGAGAGCAGTTCAGGAAATATTCAGTGCATATGCTTCTGATGTGATTAACTTTTTTCCCCAACTATCTGCCATGGCCAGTTTGCGTGTAGACCGTTTCTGGAACAATACGTACAACCAAACTGCATTCTCTCCCAAATTCGGATTGGTTTATCAGCCCATTCTGGACCAGGTTTCCCTATTTGCCAATTATATGGATGGTTTTACCAATGTGGCCCCGCAGACGGAAGTCAGGGACGGATTGCAAACCGTACGCTCCTTTAACCCGGAACATGCCACTCAACTGGAATTCGGGACCAAGTTAAACCTGTTTAATGACAAGCTACAGGCTACCCTGAGCTATTATGACATAAAAGTCTCTGACAAGACTCTTCGAATTGACGAAGATGCCCAAAATTATTACTATACCCAGGACGGAGAACAACGAAACAAAGGTTTCGAGGCTTCTGTAAATGCCAATCCCGTACACGGGTTAACCCTTATCGCAGGGTATAGCTACATAGACAGTGAACTGGAAGAAGGAGATGCCGATTTCAAAGGGAAAAGACCTGAATCCGCCGGCCCAGTAAACACGGCTAACCTATGGGCGGATTATCAGTTTACTTCTGGTAAACTAAAAGGTTTCGGGCTAGGCTTCGGCGGTAATTATGCCGGTGAGAACAAGATCATGAACAGGAACGTTGCAGGAACTTTTACTCTTCCGGAATATACCGTTCTCAATGCTTCTGTATTTTATGGCGGCAAGGATTTCCGTGTGACCCTGAAACTCAATAACATTACGGACGAAGAATACTATACGGGATGGTCTACGATAAATCCACAGTGGACAAGGAATATATCGGCTAATTTCTCCTATACGTTCTAAAACCAATAATTTTATCCGAAAAAGACAAACCCTGTCGATGTTTTCCACAAAAGGAAGACCGGCAGGGTTTTACACACCAACTAACTAATTCAATCTGTTAACTCACTACTATTTTCTTCTGAAAATACCTGCTGAATACTAAAAACAACACCCCGCAACAGATCCATGTGGGAAGGGTTACAAAAGACAGGAATATATCAAATTGCAGAGAAATAAAGTAAAACACCGCAAAACTGACGATCCATGCCAGAAACACCGCAGTATTAAACCGGCTCCCGGTCTTTTCTGCATAGAACTTCCGCACACCGCAACGGTCGGCAAAAAAATGTTCGAAAACAATAATTGCCCCGAAAGGTGCCAGGATAAATCCGTACAACGCTACAAAATCCAGTAACTTCATGGCTATTGCAGGGAAAAGTCCTGCCAGAGTAGCTATTCCCCCTGCCAGCAGGGTGACCTTAAATGTAGATGCTTTGGGCATCACGGCCTGAAATGCCAGCCCTGCCCTGTAAATAGTAGGATTGGCCGTAGTCCATCCGGCAAGGATTACCGCTATGATACCGAATATCCCTATAGTATTATATGCAAGTGGTCCCGGAGCTACAGAAGGTGCCTGCCCTTCAGCCAGAATAGATTGTACCTCGGGAGAGCGCAGGTATACCGCATAGATCAATGCCGCTGCAATCCATGCCATGTAATGCCCTACATACATTCCTGCCGCACTGGTCCATCCTACCGAAGCTTTTTTGGCATATCGGAATACGCTTAGGTCTGACATTCCTATATGCATGGCCGCGTTGGCAAACCAGGACCATAACATTACATGCCAGAAGGTATATTTTACCTGCCCGGGAAAAGGCTCGGAACCTTCACCCCATACATTCCAGAAATCCGAAAAACTCGAAACACCAAGCTGATTTAATGCTACGATTCCGCACAAAAGAAATGCTAGCACGATAATCGGCGACATCCAGTTTGCCGCTTTGGATACCATGTCATAGCCCCGTGCTGCAATGACGGAGATCACCAGGCCTATGGCTATAACTATAACAATCCAGGTTATACCGTTTGGCATCGTATCCGTTAGCCGGGGCATTTCCATATTAAATGGAATCCCTACTGCAGTCGCAGATATGGTAATCATAGATCCGGCGAGGAAGCAGAACAATATACCATTGGCAAGGTTATATCCGGTAACCAGGCGTTTTCCGCAAATTTTTTCCAGTTGATAGTATAGCGTCCATCGGTATTTAACTGCAATTTCCGCCGTGAGGAACCGCCAGCTCAGCACAGCCAGGAAATTTCCCAACAACAATCCGATAATCAGATCAAAGGCACTTACCCCCGTGGTGAGGAACAGGGGGCCGATAACAAATTCGGTCCCTGCTGCGTGTTCGCCGGCATACATACCAAGAAAACTCTTCCAGCCTTTCCACCGCGATTCCGGGACCGCTTCCCTTTCGTATTCTCCCCCGGTGGAAGAGGTCAGTTCGAGTATTTGTTCTTCTGTATGCGTTTGTTCCATATTGTAAAAATTAAGGGTTGGTTGGAGCACCGTTTTAAACTACATCTCTTTTGGAAGAAAGAAGCAGGGGCGCTAGTTTTTCCATTTTATAGGTTTTCTTTAAAAATTTGGGGCCTGGCTTTTCTTCGGAGATCACCATAGCCGCACCCAGGGCAGACCCAAGTGAATTCCGTGTTGTCCTCACCTTGAATTCCCGGAAATGATGGGACATTAACTTCACGAAGACATCGTTATCCGTAAAGCCACCATCTATAAATATTTTATTTATTTCAGTGTTCCCTATAGCCCTCCGAGAAGTTTCCACCTGCAATTCCATAAGTTCAATCATCAGCTGATGAAAAGCTTCTTCGAAAGTGGAAAAGGGAGCCAGGTCGGTTTCATTCAGTTTTTTCCTTCGGAGTCTTATCCCTTCAAACTTAAAATGCATGGACGGGTTGGAAATAAGTTTAAGATATAATCTCTTGTTGAACTTCACTTTCCGGTGGTATCCATAAGCTTTGCCGTAATATTCTCCCAGTTTTTTTACCTGTATACGATATTCGTTTCCCATAAAAAAACGGGTGGCTTTGACTCTTTTCCCATTGGTACGCATGTAGTTCAGACAATTGTTCTCCACATCTTCCCCGGAGAGCCCTTCTTCATTAAACGGGTTCAGGGAAATACTCCAGGTTCCGGTGGACACCAGCAAAAACGGTTTCTTTTCACTCAGAATATAGGGTAAAAGCGCAGCCGAACTGTCGTGTATCCCCACCCCGATCTTGATTTTCTTCCGCTTATAAGTCATGCTCAAACTGGTCCCGGAAGGTACAATGGGAGGAAGTTTTTTATCTATTTCTTCTTTGTATACCCAACGGTGATAATCGTTGGCCTCATAATTCCACAGCCCGGTATGGCAGCCTATACTGGTATAATCACTAAGCGGAATACCGGTGAACAAATAAGACAGGTATTGCGGAAAATGAAGAGCGTATTTAATCTTTTCGAATATTTCCGGCTTGGTCTTCTTTATCCAATACAATTGCATTCCGGAATTCAGCATTCCCGCCTGTGGAGAAGCGGTTTCAGTCGCAAAGGACAGTTCGTCGCCATAGGTCTCATAAAATTCCTTTGTAATTTCTTCCGGTACAGGTTTGGTGTAATTGTACAGTGGTGTGAGTACATTTCCCTTTTCATCCACATGTACAAAGCTGGCCCCGTAACTGGAAAAATTGATGGCTGTTACTTTGTATTCTTCCGCATGAAGGATACGATCGAGAAGTCCTTTCAGCCATTGTTGCAACTGTTCCAGGTTTTCCGCGGCATAGCCGTCTTCATCTTCTGTTTCATCCAGCATGGTATATTCCCTGTACACTTCTTTGAAATTAGTGTCGAACAGGAAAAACTTCTTATTTGTCTTTCCGATATCAAAAACAGCGGTTACCTCGGTTTTGGCGGTCATCGGTCCAGGTTGTTTAATTTGGTTGGCATGGGGAGATCTCCCCATTATCTGTTTATTTATAGTCCTGTTGCTCTTACTCTCATTCCTCTTTCTTCAATCAGTCGTTTTCTCACTTTCAGTTCGCGGTAGGCCTGTATGGGACACATAGCACCTCCCGAGCGAAGCCGGGCTTCCCGGAGTAAAGGCCTTACATCCGTACGGTAGGCATCCTGTAAAATTTCCTGGCATTGCACCACATCACTGTCCTGTTGTGCATTCGTAATAGCTTTTCGGTCTACCAACAGAGCCTGGGCATAGGCAATTAATATGGCTTCAAGTGATTGTATGAGGTCTTCCAGCGGATCCTTTATGTTATGACTGGCATCGATCATCCAGGCCAGGGAAGGATTCTGCGGATTATTCTCCATACCATAAACCAGTTCGTTAAAAATAAGGAAAAGGTTATATGGCTTTACGGAACCTACAGTAAGATCGTCATCTCCGTATTTGCTGTCATTAAAATGGAATCCTCCGAGTTTGCCCTGCATCATCAATGTAGCAACAATCTGTTCTATATTGGTGTTGGGAAGGTGATGCCCCAGATCTACAAGAGTAAACGCCTTTTCTCCACAAGCGTTTGCCAGCATGAACGACGTACCCCAGTCCTGGATTACAGTACTGTAGAAATTAGGCTCGTAAGGCTTGTATTCGATTAATAATTTCCAGTCTTCCGGTAACTCCCTGTAAATAGTCTTTAAACTGTCTTCAGTATGTCTAAGTGTAGTCTGAAAATTGTATTGCCCCGGAAAATTAGCTCCGTCTGCCAACCATACGGTCAGGCTTTTGGACCCGAGCTGTTCCCCGATGCGTATCACTTCAATATTATGCTCAACGGCCTGTTCCCTGGCTGCCTGGTGCACACTGCTCAGAGAACCGTGCCTGTAACTTTGGGCCGCGCCTTCCTGGTCCTGGAAGGTGTTAGAATTCATGGCATCAAAAGTAATTCCCAGGGAATCCGCCAGTTCTTTTACGGCCTGTACGTCCTTCGGAATATCCCAGGGAATATGCAAAGACACCGCACCTGCGGTTTTAGTAAGCTGATGTATTATACCGATATCTTCTATCTTTTGTTCCAGGGAACCGGGTTCTCCACCATAGGAGAAACGCCCGAATCGCGTTCCACCGGCCCCCAATGCCCAACTCGGTAGTGCTACCTGGAAGTCCGAAAGCTTATTTACTACCGTCTCTATAAGAGATTCGGAATAGGCTGCTTTCAATCCTTCCAGGTTACGTTTATGTGTGTCCGTACCGGTTTTGTTCAAATCGGTTATTTCCTGCTGGTCAATTCTCATACTCTATTGTATTCCAGGTATATCTTGTCAAATTTAATGTCATCTTTTTTTATCGTACAAAAGCGTTGGCCATACCACCATCCACATTAATGGTATTCCCGGTGCTTTTATCCAGTATTCCCAACAGGGCATACACGCCTCCGGCAATATCTTCCGGACGGATGATCTCATTCAGGAGATTCCTTTTGGCATAGTGAGCGGGAAGTTCCTCTACAGTTATACCGTAAGCCCTGGCTCTTCCTTCGGCCCATTCGCCTTCCCATATTTTACTCCCTACGATTACACCGTCCGGATTTACGGTATTCACCCGTATCTTGTCCGCTCCCAGTTCGGCTGCGAGAAGACGCGACATATGTTGCTGGGCTGCTTTGGCCGTACCATAGCCCACGTTGTTTGGCCCGGCTACAAGGCCATTCTTGCTGGCTATACTTATAATATCTCCTCCAAGATTTTGTTTTTTCATAACATCTACCCCGGCCTTTGCCAACAGAAACTGTCCTTTTACCAGTACGTTTTGCAACAGCTCCCAGTCCTCTTCCGAAGTATCCGGAAGGGATTTGGAAATGGCCAGTCCCGCAGAATGAACTATGATATCCACACCTCCGAAATCCATACATGCTTTCCGGAATGCCGCTTCAACAGACACTGCTTTGGTAACATCACAGACCGTTGAGGAAACTTCATCTTTTTTATAGGTCTCTTCGGCTTCCTTCAAAAGATTTTCGTCCAGGTCCGTAAGTACTACATTAGCTCCCTCCGCTACCAGCTTATCTGCTATGGCCTTACCTATACCTCCGGTGGCCCCTGTAACAACAGCAACTTTTCTGGAAAGGGTCTTTTCTGCGGGCATACGTTGTAATTTTGCCTCCTCCAGTAACCAATATTCTATATCAAAAGCCTCCTGCCGTGGCAGGGACGTATATTCGCTTATGGCCTCAGCCCCGCGCATGACGTTAATGGCATTAATATAAAATTCCGATGCCACACGTGCGGTTTGTTTGTTTTTGGCAAAAGTGAACATGCCCACCCCGGGCCATAGGATCACTACCGGATTGGCATCGCGAATGGCCGGGCTGTTTTCCCGCTTACAACTTTCGTAATATTCCTCGTATTCTTCACGGTACTGCTCAAATGCCGGTTTCAGTTTTTCAAGTATCTCTGCCGGATTGGCCAGGTCCGTATCCGCATCCAGGCGCAACAACAGGGGTTGTATCTTTGTGCGCAGAAAATGATCAGGACAGGAAGTTCCCAAAGGAGCCAGTCTTTCCAGGTCGTTACTGTTTATAAACTGCAAAACCCTGTCAGCATCTGTAAAGTGTCCTATCATTCTTTTTTCGGAAGAACAAAGACCTCTTAACAACGGTGCTATTGTCGCCGCCTGATCTTTCCTTTTCTGCGGATCGAGGCTTTTTATCTTTTCCCCGCCAAAAACACTGCCATTGGATTTTACACGATCTTCTATATATGCGGATGCCTGTTCAATTACCTCAAGGCTGTTTATATAACACTCATAAGCAGTATCTCCCCAGGTGAACAATCCGTGGCTACCCAGTATAATTCCCCGTATTCCCGGATTATCCGCAAGGCACTTTTCTATCTGCAGCCCCAGGTCGAATCCCGGACGCTGCCACGGTACCCAGCCCATAGTGCCTCCCCAGATCTCCCGAGTTATTTGCTCACTGTCCTTTGCCGCTGCAACTGCTATCAGGGCATCGGGGTGCAGGTGATCTATATGTTTAAAAGGCAAAAGCCCGTGCAGTGGTGTATCTATAGAAGGTGCCTTACTGTTCAGATCATATATACAATGATTGAATAAGGCCACCATCTCATCTTCATGTTCCAGCCCCCGGTATACCTTTTTCAGGGACCGTAGTTTATCCACGTACAGTCCGGCCAG
Source organism: Sinomicrobium halophytocola (assembly GCF_052983395.1). NCBI lineage: Bacteria > Pseudomonadati > Bacteroidota > Flavobacteriia > Flavobacteriales > Flavobacteriaceae > Sinomicrobium > Sinomicrobium halophytocola. Next base: position 88,539 of record NZ_JBRKIT010000042.1, on the reverse strand, counting down.
TCCGTTTCTGGTCAGGCTGCCTATATCTCCCCCGGAACCTTTGATCCACATGATCTCCGTATCCTCACCGGTGAGAGGATCTTTTTCTATGGTACGGCAACTCGTATTTCCTCCTCCGTAATTCGTTATCCGGAGGTCCGATCCAAGTAGGTTGGACCGGTAAAGCAGCAGATCCACTTCATTGCCCTCCATAGCGGCGGCCTTTTCCTCCTCCCATAGGTAGTCCACATATTTGAAATTTTTCTTTTCCAGTATTTTCATCGATTTACATTTTTAGTTCCCAAGAACATCCCCTGGCCTGTCTCTGAGGCCGGCCGGTTATGTCTCGTTTCATGGATTAAGATTCTCTATTCAAGCATGGACGAAAATATAAGTTATACGCAAAACAACTATCCTGTGGTGTGCTGCTCACAAGTAGTTAATTATTAGATATTCAAGATATAGTGTAGAATATACACCAAAATTATTTAATTTTACCTTTTAGAAAAAATTTATGCACTAATTTACCAAAACCTCCATATATTAACACTAAAAATACCAACTATGAATATTGCACCAGCTATTGCAGACATAAGGATAAACGAAGATTCGAGAGTACCGAAGTACAAACAGATCGTAGATTCTATTATAGAGGGCATTGCAAGGGGGAATCTTAAAATAGGAGAGAAGATACCTTCTATTAACGAACTGAGTGAAGAATGCTACCTTTCCAGGGATACCGTAGAAAAAGCCTACCGGTTGTTAAAAGAAAAAAAGATTATTGTTTCCGTTAAAGGCAAGGGATATTATACGGCACGTACGGACCTTATTTCCAAGATCAACATTTTCTTTATGGTAAACAAACTGAGCTCCTATAAAATGCGGATATACAATTCCTTTGTAGACCGTGTGGGGGTTAACGGCCATGTCAATCTTTTTATTTATCACTGCGAAGAGTCCCTCTTTGTAAAAACCCTGGAAAAGAATATAGGGGCCTATGATTATTATGTCATCATGCCGCATTTTAAAAATGAAAAAATGATGCATATCAGCAATACGGACGAAGTGTTGAAAGCCATAGAAAAGATCCCAAAAGACAAATTACTGCTGATGGACAACTGCAAACCATCCGTGTCCGGAAAATATGCTTCCATCTACCAGGATTTTGAGAACGACATCTACCAGGCATTAACCGAAGGACTGGAAAAACTGAGTCGTTACGATAAACTCATTCTGGTATATCCCCAAAAATCCATCTATCCCTATCCGCTTCGCATACTACACGGCTTCCGTAAATTCTGTGTGGAACACTCTTTTGATTTTGAGATACTGAATGAAATTTACGACGATATGGGATTACAATCGCGTGACGCCTATGTTATCATTGAAGAAAACGACCTGGTCAATCTGGTAAAACAGGTACGGGAACAACACCTCGTATTGGGAGAGGACGTCGGCATTATTTCCTATAACGATACTCCTCTTAAAGAACTTTTGGGCATCACCGTGATCAGCACCGATTTCAAAGTAATGGGAGAAACCGCTGCAGATATGCTACTCAATAATAGCAAAGACCAGGTAAAAAATGTGTTTCGTTTTCTCGACAGAAATTCGGTATAATACAATATCGGCGTATCTTTAAGGAATCGAAACCATTGCCCATGTCAAATTCAAAAAGCGTCTGTGCGTATTTCCTGCTTTTCCTTTTTTGTTTAGGCAGCTACGCACAGCAACTGCATTTTAAAGAAGAAAGCGATAAAATAACCCTTTATGAGGGAGATTCTCCATGTTTTTCGTATCAAAAGGAAACCAGATCGGAAAACGGAAAATTCCCCAGGGCCAATTATATTCACCCGCTCTATGGCCCCGAAGGAGATATTATCACCGAAGATTTCCCGGAGGATCACCTGCATCACCGTGGCATTTTCTGGACCTGGCACCAACTATTTGTCCGGGGAAAAAGAGTAAGTGACCCCTGGTTATGTGAAGGGATCCGGTGGAAAGTAGATTCGACCCGAACCGACGTTCGTAAAAATTCCGGAATATTAAATACTGTTGTTTACTGGGTTACCGATTCAGAAGAATCCGTTATCCGCGAAGAGGCCAGTATTTCCTATACACGGAAAGAAGGTTATTATCTTATGGATTTTGACATTTCCCTGACCGCCCTGACGGATGGTGTAGAAATAGGAGGTTCGGAAGACGATAAGGGATACGGAGGATTTTCGGCCAGGATCAAATCGTCTGACGGAATAACATTTTTCTCCGGGCAAGGCGAGGTTGTTCCCCAAAACACCCCGGTAAAGACCGGTGGATGGGTACAGGCTATTCCGGATTATAACACAGGTAAAAAAGAACAAACCGGGATCGTTCTTTTCTGCGATCCCGGTAACTTGCCTTCATTTCAGGGCTGGATACTCAGAAAAAACAAAAGCATGCAGAATGCCGCTTTTCCGGGAAGAAAACCGATTCCCATACCCAAAGAAAAACCCTTGAAATTCCGGAACCGGCTTATTGTTCATCCGGGAAACCTGACCACTGCGGAAATTCAGGATATTTATCGCGACTTTATCCGGTAGTTCTTCGGAATAACGCTTTTTGCTATGGCATTTTTGCCAGGCCCTCCCAGTGAACATTCCATGCCCCATTTTTCGGAAAACCGGGATTTTCACCTTCGCTACCATCCCAACCGGCACACATCATAGCCACCGCGATTAGTATTCCTCCGTTACCGGGAAGATACAACCGCAGGCGTTTATCCTGGTAATTATGTCCGTTAGGCAGGTAAGTATTGGTAGGTATATCCATAAACAAGGCATCCACCGCCTTTTCCGGCAGGCCAAGTCTTGCTGCTGTCATGGCTGTCATCGGAAAATCCCAGCCCCAGGTATCTTCCCACACCCAGTCTTTCCAGATAAGATCAAATGTATTACGCATGATTTCTTTATCCAGCCCGGATGTTTCAGGCAACATACCATAAGTTCCGAATACGGACGGATGATCCGTTTTATATTTCGGATTGGTATAAGAATCCGTGGCGCTTTCGGTGGCAAGATAAACACCGTCCTGCACCGGAAGCGGGGAAAGTCCGTTAAGCACATCATCCCATTTGGTGCTTTGTTCTTCACCGAGGCGTTCTTTCCATTGTTGCGCCGTTTCCAGCCCCCAACGCCAGTACGCCAGTTCGTAGGTGGGATTAAATGTTTCTTCCGCTTTAAAACGTTCCTGCGCCGGAATCACCACGGGCCCCAGCATATATCGCTTTTTGTCCTTATCATAATGTGCGAACGACGCCATAAAATCTGCCGTAGCATAAACCAGTTCCTTATATTTCTCCAGCGTTTTCTTGTCCGGGTCAGCGCGGTAGAGCAATTCGGCAAAGGTAATATAATGTGGTTGCTGCCAAATAAGTACCGATCCTATGGAAGACGGGCATTCATTACCGTATATATCGGTCATTTTCTGCCATCGGACTCCTTCAAATCCTTGTCTTTCGGCAATTTTCCCTGCTTTCCGGGATACTTTGGCATACCAGTCCATACTCTTCTCCAGCAATTCCGGCCGACCCCATAACGGGAAATGTACACCGTGCCACCAGTGCATTTCCAGATGCGGCTTCCCGAACCAACTGTTATGGGTAAGCCCGGTTTCCTGTGGCGGGGCGTTTCCTGCACATTGTATCCTGGTAAGGTACTGGGAAAGTACTACCCGCCTTTCCAATTCCGCCGCCCTCGGGTCCGTACATTCCGAAAAATCTATTGCTCCCCCGGAATTCCAGAAAGACTCCCATCCATCGGTACTCGCGGATTGTACCTCTGCGAAAGAAGGCAGGGAAACTTCTTTATTCCCTTGGGAAGCAAACAAACAGGTCATACTGAAAGTGTCTGAGCCTTTATCGGGAATCACCACAAAATAGTGCGGTTCTTTCTGCTCTGCCATTCCCTTTTCCTTCCATTGCATCTTAACGGCATAGGACATCGTATCCAGCGTATGGATAATTTCCGCCTTGTCCGCTTCCGAAACAGTCAGTTCCGTTTTGTGCTTCCCGGCATTTTCCCGGTTTACACCAACATCTGTCCATTCTCCCGTAGGATAGGGAAAACGAAGCCTGATTTTGAGGCGGCCTTCTTTTATAAGCGCGGATTTTACTTTTAACCCTATAATATCTTCTTCCGGGTGTGCATCGGTCCGGACTTCAACCTTTTCTCCTTCCACAGTAAATGAACTTCGTATTTCCCCGGCCCATAAATCGAGCTCCTGGCGGATGTCTTTTACATCTTCCACGGCGATCATGCTTCCGTCCTCTTTGTATATCTCAAAGCCCAGGTTGCCGAGTTGCAGACGGTGCGGGTTTTTGCGGAACCAGTCGGCAGCATCCCTGTTTCTCCCTGGTTCGGAGGACCTTTGTACGGCATATGTGATTTTACGCCCATACTGGTCATAAGATTTAAGGCTTTCCTCAAAATTGTATCCTATCGTGTCTTTAAAACTGTCCCATCCCCATTCGGATTGTGTTCCGAGCGGAATGCCTTTCTGATAAGTTTCCGGAAAGGTTTGTAAGCCCGTAATATCTGTGGTAAAGGCGAATTTTCCATTTCCAACAGAGAGCGAAGCCAGTGTATCCGCCTCTTCTACTACTACATTATGTCTTTGTACCAGTGCTTTCCTGTCTATATGTTCCCCTGTCTCCTGTTTTTCTTTCTTGACGCCGGAACAACTTATCCCTGCCAGTATCCATAGGCCAAGAACGATCTTTTTAGATATGCCTTCCGGGTTTAATATTCTATATTTCATGTCTTATTATGATTGGGTTTTGCGGTTATTTTTAGTACTCATTTGTGCAGTATTTGGTTGGGCATATCCCCCTGGACAATTATGACTACGAAAATCTCTTTTTCTACACTATTTTAAACACAAAAGATGTTGAAGTTCCGTATTTTCCTCCTTGTCCCGCCGTAAAAAGATAGGAAGGTTTACCATCTGTAAACAATACCTGCGGCCTTTCCAGACGTCCATACCGTTTTAGATAGCCGGGAGGCGGGGGTTCGTTTGCGTAATCTTTGAGAGGATGATATCCGATGGAAGGTTCTCCCCAATGTATTCCATCCGTCGATTCCAGATAAAGCCCTACATCATCACTAAAAACTCCCATATCCCTGGCCAGCATCCGGAACCGGTCTTTTTCGAGCCAGATAAAAGCATCCTCGAACTGGGCGTTTCTTCCCCTGCCGGAAAAATCCACTATCGGGTTTCCTTCGTATTTCACATAAGGCCCCTGCAGATCTTTTGCTACGGCCAACCCATATTTCCGGTTACCCCTCACGCTTTTCCCGGCTGCCTGCTCATACTCCAGGGTATTCCACGATTTATAAAACAGCCAGTATTCCCCGTTGGGGTGTTTTACAAAAGAGGGGTTCGTTGTACAATGATCGTCCCACGCTCCCTCTTTACCTGTTTCCAACAAGGGGCTGTCCGGGCGTTGCCAGAGGCCGTACAATGAAGAAGAGGTAGCAAGGCCTATACGTTTGGTATTGGTTTTCCCATTGGAATTTCCCATGAAAAACAGGCAGTATTTCCCATCTACATACCGGATATGCGGATTGTGACAGGTAGTCGCATCCCAATAGTCTCCGTCACGCGGAGCCAGTACCACACTAACAAAACGGAACGGCGCTTCCGGATGATCGGCTACGGCATGACATATTTCCGATCCCCTTATCCATCCGCTCATCGATTTTTCTGCGGCCCACCTGGAGAAAAACACGTGAATTTTACCATCCGGTCCCTCTATAGGACTATTACACCAAACATAATATCCTTCCATCTGCAGTCTCCTGCCTACAGGTACCAGTCTTTCCGCAAATCCGAAGTTTTCCTCTTTTTCCGGATTACCTGTGGAAAATCCCGTTCCCGGGATCAGGAGGCCGGCAGAAAAAAGGGATATACTTTGTAAAAAATCTTTTCGGTCCACACTTTAAAGTTTTATGTGAATGTATAAAGGCTTTATTGCCAATAAACATTCCCGGTATTCATAATTTATCATTTCAGATCACGGAGAAGTGTTACGCTCATCAGGCCGATAACCACATCATTGGCTACAGATCTCAACTTTATGGTTTTTAACTCCTTTTCCGGGTTAAGCGGTAAATCCAGAATAGTAGCCGCCCCTCCTTCCACACCAAACTCAGTAAATCCTTTTATCGGAGTATATGCCTTGAATTCCTGGGAAATATTCCCGCTTTTCAGATAAACACGGGGTGGTTTTGTTTCTCCCGTAGTAAAGGCATATCCATCGATAAAATAGTCCTGTTCTATCGGCCACCAGTTTTCCGGATTTTTAAGCGCCAGTTCTTCTTTGGTCCCGTCTTCATATTCCACGGTGACCATTCCGTTAATAATCCTGCTCTGCATGGGATTGGTAGACCCGGCCATGACCAGGTACAAATGTGAAGCTTTACCATGCAAAGGAATTGCTGTTTCCTCCGGATAATTGTCCCACATAGAGGTAAAGATTATATTATCTTTTTCCTTCTCCCCGGGAGTCATGAAAGGAATTCCCTGTGGTGTCTCCACATGGTTGTCTTTCCCTGCTTTTTTACGCCAGCCGGAATCGTCAATATCTGTTTCCACTTTCGGATAGCACCAGTTCCCTATACCGTGAACGGGCAATTGCAAGGTAGGTGACACCGGCCGGGGAGACAGGTATTCATTTCTGAAAATGTCAGTGACACTGCTGTTAAAAAAAGACGAGAGGTCCAGGGTTTCCCATTGTGAACCGGTCGGGGCCTGTACATCCCAATCCCGGAAATTCGTATTTAAAACCTCTTCTTCATCCGACCTCAACACCAATACATTGCTCCCCGGAATAAGATTTCCGGCAGGGACCTCTACGGACGTTTCGGAGTTAGCGGCTAAAGTAATATCTGTTACGTATTCTTTTACCCCGGGATTAACTACCAGTTTACCCGTGAGCTCTCCCGGGGTATTATTGCGCAAGACAATCTCTTTTCTTTCTTTTTTTACAGTATCCTTCTTAACCAAACGGACAACCTCTACTTTAGGCCGTATCGAAAGATCCAAAGGCTCCCACCAACTGAATTGACCTTGTTTCAATTGTAAAAAAACCGATTTTTCTCCCGGGGTATCCTTTACCTGTGCAATTAATTTGCCCCCCGGGAATGACGGGTTTTTCAATATCTTTTGAGGATCGTGAATTTTTTGTATTTCGGCAGGACGGAAATCCATCTGGATTTGCTCTCCTATGGAGACGTACGGCCGTACGTCTCTATCCGGGTAGGTTTTTTTCAGGTCATTGCCTTGCCATTCCACTACAACATCGTATCCGGATTGTTCCGGAGCGGTTATTTCCAGGACCGGGCTGTCTACGGCCTGTTTATCTGCCTTCCATCCGACTTCTTTTCCGTTCACGGTTACGGACTTTATTGCGTCTTTGGCTGCCCTTAATATTAACTTCAGGTGCATTTCCGTCTTAAACCTTGGAATAATGGTATATTCTTCCCTGTTTCCGTTTTCTTTATAGTTAAAGACAATATCCGGAACTTCAAGGGATGCATGGTCCCAATCCGCCGGGAACCCCGGGGTAATGGTCAATGTATCGTTTATGGCATCGGGCTGTATTCCGAAAAGTCCTTGTACCAGGGTTCGTCCGGCCATTCCGACAGGGTCAGCAAAATCGCGATACAGCTCCCCTCTCATGGCATCATAAAAAGACAATTGGTGAAATCCGCCGGGACTGGCCCCGAGGTACATGCTTTCTACGAGTGCACTCTGCCACAGACGAAAAGCTTCTTCCTGCCTGTTTCCCTGCCAATAGGCCAGGGCGGTATGTAATACTTCCGCCAGGGCCACATTGTTTACCGACCATGTATAAGGCTGCCAATTGGTAGTGGACAACGTATACAATCCCTGTTTGCCCAGTCCTTTTGCCTGTACGGGAATGTGTGGTATTTCCGTATCTGCATACCGCAGCAGCTGCCAGGCCCGGAAGGGATCGGGTATGCCGGCCTCCATAGCGTGGTAAACCGTCCATAATCCCGGATAAGGATGCAGCAATTTATTGCCCATCCGGTCTTTATATTCTGCATATCGTCCGTTTTCCGGCATCCATAATTGTCCATTGACCGCATGATAGATATGCTGCGCTTCCCTTTTGTATGGAGCAGTATCTTCCCCGATCTTTTCGGCCAGTTGTGCCATTATCTTATTGGCACGGTAGTTATATGCGGAAGAATGGGTAACCCCTCCGCTGTTATACTGAAGGGCATCACTGGCCCATATAGAGGCATAGGCATCGTAAATTCCGTCCCCGTCCGGATCGAAATTGCGTTTTTCCCAGGCGAGATGCCTCTCCAGGACCGGCCACATTTTCCGGAGGAAATCCATATCACCCGTCCACCGGAAATGGTCGAGCAACTGATCGATAAAAACCAGGTTCATATCGTAATGATGTGCTTTGGTATTATTATCGGGATTCCGGCTTATATATCCGCTGCTGAACAGGGACGTACCTATTTCTTCTTTTTGTCTTGCCAGGTTGAGCAGCGTATCTGCCACCACCGGCCCTGTGGCCGGTTCGGTAACCTGGGAATTCGCATAACTGCCGAAATGTAATCCGGCCCTGTCATGCCAGCCCAGTGGGTCGGCCACATATGCTCCCCGCCAGCCGTTGAGCGGCATCCGCCATGCTACTGCTCCATGGCGATAGGCGGGAGCCTCCCAGATAGCATCGGCGGCAAAGGCCAGGGCCCCTCCCAACGTATTGATATAAGGATCGGGAGTACGGACCTTAACCCGGTTTGCGAGTTGTTTCCGTGCTTCTTCAGCATACAGAAATTGTTCCGAAGGGTCGTCCTGAAGTGAAAAATCATCTTTTCCCCCTCTTTTGAGCAGCCAGAACAGACTTTCCGAAGTTTGTGCCTCCAGTTTTCCTGTAATTACGGGAAGGGAGTCCCCTTCGGAGGCATTTATGGACAGGGGAGAGGATTGTTGTCCGGCATCTGCAATATGCACCACGGATTTTTCCGGAAAAACCCCGAACACAGACTTATCGTTTTCCCGTTTTTTCTTATTATGGACAGAACCGTAACGGAGCATAAACGATTTTTCCCTGATGTCATAGGTGTTTCCTGTACAATATTCCGGTTTCAGATAAAATACCGATTCCGGATCGGCTCCTATGTCACCGTTACGGGAAAATTTCTTTCCGCTCGCTCCGCCATATACCCAAAGAAGTTCGGTCCCTTCCGGGATCGCTTCCATATCTGCCTTGAGAACAAAACCTTCTTCATCTGCAAGCGCCAATATCCGGAGATGCAGGGCTCCTTTACCCAATAGTTTATCCTTTATCGTATATAACATACTTCCGGGACGATAACGGGTGGCAACAGAATCGCAGTCAATGATCCACTTGCTATCTTCTCCCCGGATAATTCCAAGCTTAAAATTTCCTCCCATGCCCGGCATATACATGGCAAATTCCGGAAGGTCCCCGGCCTCTACCCGGAAGCCGGTATTGGTGCCGTACAGGGCCCTGTTGAACCTTCGCCTTCCCTTATGTAAAACAAAATCATTTCCCTCGGGCAGATAGTGGACTTCCCGCTCCTTATCGTGCCACCATGCAGCACTCTGTGCTTCCTCTGCCTGCGGTTCGGGACCGCCACAGGAGAGAAGGCTTAAAGCAAAAAGCATAACCAATAACCGGAAGGTATACATAAGGGCCTGTTTTTTGTTCGTTACGCAATTTCTTTCTTTTATTTAAATACCGTATCCTGTACAGTCCTGTCCGGCAGGCAAAAAAGTATCAAACAGGGTAGAGGACAGTGCTTTTTTATCCTGGTTTACAAAGAGAACCCATTAAAACTATTCCCATTTAGTTGAAAAATATCCTTTTTCAACATGTCCAACAGACTTTCCTTCTGCAGCTATTGGCTACGCAACTCAAAAATTTGATCGGGCAAAAAATGCCTGATTATTAGTTGCAATCGATATTTATTCCAGGTCAAACGTTAAATAAATTGTGTTTCAGCATAGTACAGGATGGTTTTCTATATCGTTGAAAATAGTTTTGATGTGTTAATAAAACCAAAACTATTTATGAAAAACCATATTCTAAAGCTCTTCTTTTCAGCTTTATTTCTGGCAGGTATATCTTTTGTCAGTGCCCAGGAGGTAAAGCATATAGAGGGTAATGTTATCGATGAAAACGGTGTGCCCTTACCTGGCGTAAACGTGCTGATAAAAGGAACTACAACAGGAACACAAACTGACTTTGACGGACATTACAGTCTTGAAGTTTCAGAAAACAACGTCATTGTTTTTTCTTATATAGGAACGAAAACGATTGAGTTGGTCGTTGGAGAAGCAGCAGATTTTAATATCCGGATGCAAGCAGACCATTCCGAACTCGATGAGGTAGTGGTCGTGGGCTATGGAGCGGTAAAAAAGTCTGATTTGACCGGGGCAATATCTTCTGTCTCCGCCGATGAATTAGCTTCTGTTCCGGCAATGAATGCCGTACAGGCACTTCAGGGGAGAGCAGCAGGATTAAATATTGTAACCTCAGGTGGTGCTCCCGGGGCCGAAGCGAATATTACCATCCGGGGAGGGGCATCGATTACTCAGGATACCGAACCGCTTTATATCGTAGACGGTTTTCAGATGAGTAACGCACTTAATGTAATTAATCCGAATGATATTGAAAGTATCGAAATATTAAAGGACGCCTCATCCACAGCCATTTACGGAGCCCGGGGGTCTAACGGTATTATTGTGATTACCACTAAATCCGGAGAAACAGGAAAAACAAAGGTTTCTTTTAATTCCTTTGCTTCGTTCGACAGGCTTTCCAAAGAGCTGGACATGATATCCGATACCGAAAATTTTGTAAGGTATCAGTATGAAATGGCCCAGCTGCAAGGTAAAACGACCCAATGGAGTAATGTTTTTGATAACAGTCTGGGGACAGATACTCCCGAATTTTATACAGGTACCTTTGGTCGTATTAACAATAGATATGCTTCTGCCAATGCCATAGACTGGCAGGACAGGATGCTGGGTGGATCGGCCTTAACTCAAAATCATAACGTTACTGTTACCACCGGTACTGAGAAAACGCAGGCTTTTCTGAGTTATAATTACAACGGGCAGGACGGTCTCCTGGCAAATCACAACGAGAAGAGAAATTCTTTTCGTGCCAAAATCAATTCGGAACTTTATAAGGGGATCCGACTGGATGTTAATACCATGTTTTCAAACATATCAACCGATGGAGGTGGTGCCTATTCCGGTATGAAAAAAATACTTCTCCAACCGATAAACGGAGGTACTTTATTTACAGAAGATCAATTGCTAAATACGCAGACTTATCCGGACTTTTCGGCACTGGATTCTACTTACGATACGGAAAACCCGCTTATAGAGAATAATGCTTCTACCTCGAACAAGCGTTCCCGTACCTTTATAGTAAATGCAGGTGTAGAGTTTGATTTTCTCAAACATTTCACATGGCGTACATCCGGCCAATATACCTGGTCAAACAGTAAATCCACTTCCTTTTCGGATGAGAATTCCAGAGCATACCTAACAGACCCTGTAAATACGGGGATTAACGGAAGTATTGGTAATTCCGAATCGTACCGGTACCAGATAACCAATACATTGAACTACAATCAAACCTTTGCTCAAAAGCATTATGTGAATGTGTTGTTAGGGCATGAGGTAAACTACAGTGAATCGGAAAATAACGAGATCGAGCTCAGGCAATTTCCGTATCCCAATTTCGGATTGGATGACATATCCAATGCAACGGTATCCGATAAAGAAACAGGGCATTCACGCAACGGCCTGCTTTCTGTTTTCGGACGTGTAAACTACACGTATGACAATCGTTACCTGTTAACCGCAACCATAAGAGGAGATGGCTCTTCCAAATTTGCCAGAGGCAACAGATGGGGAATATTCCCTTCCGTATCGGGAGCATGGCGTATTTCGGAAGAAAATTTCTGGAAAAACGGCAATATAATGAACACGGTAAACAACTTAAAGTTACGTGTGGGATACGGTATTACCGGTAATAACGGAATAGATGATAATCTATACCTTACCAATGTGTCTCAAACAGATTACCCTATAAATAACACCATTGGTAATCCGGCTTACGTTACCAGCAATACCTTAGGCAATGAAAACCTGAAATGGGAAACACTAAAAGCTACTAACATCGGTATGGACATAAGTATGTTCAGGAGTCGTATAAAATTAACAACCGAGTGGTATAACAACAATGTCAGTGATATGCTTATGTCCAGCTTGGTTCCCGTTTCCACAGGGTATACCAGACAATATCAGAATGTAGGGACCATGCGTAACCGCGGATGGGAATTTACACTGGGTACCGTAAATATAGAATCTAAAGATTTTCGGTGGACAACCGATATGAACTTGTCATTAAACAGGTCCAGGGTAATTTCCCTGGAGAAGGGCCTGGATCAACGCACATTCAGTGTCGGTGGTAACAGAACAGGTTCTGTCACCTATTATGCAGTAATTGACGAACAACTGGGAAATATGTATGGTTATGCGTATGACGGACTGTACACCACAGATGATTTCTCAGAGAATGCCGACGGTACACTCACCTTAAGGGAAGGCGTCGTTAAACCCTATGGCGACGCTACCCCGAGCCCCGGTGATATTAAATTCGCTGCGGATAATGAAGAAGGGGATCAATTTACCCGCGAATTGGTTAAAATAGGGAACGGTACTCCTGACTATACAGGGGGTATCAGCAATACATTTACATACAAAGGCTTCGACCTGAGCGTATTTATGAAATTCAGCGTAGGTAATGATATTTATAATGCAACCAAACATAGTTTGAGCCCGTATGCGCTTTACCAGAATGTCCCCGAAGAATTCGGGAATAATTATTACCGGGTTATAGACCCTTTAACAGGCAGGCAGGCATCGAGTCTGTCAAGATTGAGAGAGTTAAACCCCGATGAAGCTTCGCGTACCTGGAGTTTAAATACGACCAACTCAAGCTATATTACCTATCCATCATCGTATTATGTAGAAGATGGGTCTTATCTGCGTATTGCACAGTTAACACTGGGGTACACCCTACCTGCAAAGTGGGCGGAGAAAGCCTATATGTCTAACGCCCGTTTCTATGTTACGGTCAATAACCTGGCTACAATAACGGGTTATTCCGGTTATGACCCGGAAGTTGCGGCCGCAGAGGGTGTTACTGTTACCCCCGGATATGACAGTTCTACGTATCCGCGTTCCAGAAGTTTTGTTCTCGGTATTAATCTAACATTTTAATGTAAACTATTACAGACGATGAAAAAGATATTCAACATAAAAAAGAGGTTACCCGTATTATCGCTAATAATAGTTGCCTTCGGCATCAGTTCTTGCGAAAAGGATTTTCTGGATATGCCTCCCTATAACTCTTCCGATACCGAATCGGTATTTTCTGACATAGAAACAGCAGATATGTTTGTACAAGGTTGCTATCGGGGTCTGGTGCCTACCGAAATGTTTTATCAGCTGGGAGCAGGAGAAACGGTCATGCATTCCTGCGAGGACGGATCTACCAATAATTCCAAGTACAACATCTGTAATTATTATTATGACGCCACTTCTCCTTTTACCGTGACCACTATTTATGCGGAAATGTACTCCGCCATAGAATCTGCCAACATCGCCATCAGCAGGCTAAATGCCATGGAAGAGAGTGATAAACGCAACGCTTTGCTGGGAGAAGCAAAAGCGATCCGTGCTTTCTGTTATTACAACCTCATCCGCGTGTATGGTGATGTCCCCGCAGTGTGGATTCCGCTGGAGGAGATGAACCCTGATGATGAAAATACCTTTTACCCTTCACGCTCACCGCGGGATGAAATATACGATCATATTATCACCGATATACAGGAATCCATAGACGATATCCCCTGGTTATCGGAAAGTGGGTTTCCTACAAACGAACGTCTGACTAAACAAGGAGTCTATGCCCTGCTGGCCCGTATAGCACTTTATGCCGGGGGCTATTCCCTGCGTTGGGACCTCAATAACCCCTCCGCAGCTTCAATGGCACGTCGCAATGATAATGACCGCGTCCGGGAACTATACCAGATCGCCAGTGATGCCTGTGAAGAGATAATAGGCCGGGGCGCCAATCATTTGATACAGGACCAGGGCGGAATGAGCGGTTTTCAGTATTTATGGTATAACTTCTGTCAGCGCAATTTTACGAGTGTTGATACCGAAATACTCTGGCACACGGCACAATATGGGCCAAATACCAACTCGAGTTTCGGGGTATACGCCCACCCCGGTTCCAGAGGTGGTACATTTGGTTCGCGTAAGGCCATGCAATTTATGCTCCCTACCTACTACTTGTCTTTTGATGAAAACGATACCCGACGGGATGTCTCTTGTACTGCCTACAGTATTTATTTTTTAGATAACGGAAGTTCAAGTGATACCTGGGTAGACGTGGGGACCACGTATTCCTCTATAATGCCCGGTAAATTCCGCATTTCGTGGTGTGTAGAGCCACAAGCGGCGAGCAGCCGGAATCTCAACATTCCCGTTTTACGTTATTCCGATGTGTTGCTGATGTACGCAGAAGCACAGAATTACCTGAATGGAGGCCCCACAGGAGCTGCTATGGATGCCCTGAGAGCAGTAAGAGATCGTGCCGGTATAGGTGCCATGCCCATACCTTCCGGGCAACAGGAGTTTGAAAAGGCTATAGTACAGGAACGCAAATGGGAATTTGCAGGCGAATTTAATCTACGTACCGACTTAATCCGGATGAATCGTTTGACCGAAGAATTGACCGAGGCCCAGCAGGCCATAAAGAACCTTTCTGACCGTACCGGTGAATATGCTGATGTTCCTGCATATCGTTTGTATAAATATCATGAGGACGCACAAAGCTATGGCGATGAATTTCTGGCGGTAGATTATATAGATTTAACTAATACAACTGAAATTGCAGCAGTTCAGGACTTACCTGCCGATGCGTCCGGTTATGATGATTTTCAGCAGACCCTGGCCGATATAGCAGCTGCTCACGGCATTTCTGTCGAAAGCGGGGATAAATGGTATCCTGTAAATATGTTCGAAGCCTATACCAGTACTTTTAACGGTAATGCCCGTAAAGCAGTAGGGTTCCGAGGCGGCTTTAATACATTGCAAATCGGGGCCATTATTTACACGCAACCTACAGGTTCCGATGAAAACGGAGGTCAGTACCCCAACTGGATCGAGGCCCCGGGAGGTGGTGATGGCCTCTATTACGGTTTCCGGGAAAATCGCACCGAATTGCTCCCTTTTGCCGCCCAGTCTGCCGGTCACCCCATGATCGATAACCCTAATCTGACACAGCTCCCGGGTTATTAATAAAAAATATAATGTTTAAATTTATCCATGTGAAATATTATATCTTCTTAGTTGCATTAATAATTAGCCTTAATACCAGGGCTCAGGAATTATTTCCGGACGGAACACCCATTCCCGAATGGTTTTATGAAAATGAACCAACCGATATCCAAACTTTAGGCAGGCTATTCCGTATAACCGATTACGACATAAAAAATGACAGTACGATTTTGCAGACGGAGAAAATTCAAGCCGTGATTAATAAGGCGTATCATGCAGGTGGTGGTGTAATAATTATCCCTGAAGGAACTTTTCTCAGCGGCTCTCTTTTTTTTAAACAGGGAACCCATTTGCATATTGAGCCCGGGGGAGTATTGAAAGGAAGCGATGATATCAGTAATTTCCCTTTACTAATGACACGTATGGAAGGGCAAAGCTTAAAATATTTTGCCGCCCTGGTAAATGCCGATGGCCTGGACGGGTTTACTATTTCAGGGGAGGGGACTATTGACGGGAACGGTTTGCGTTACTGGAAAGCCTTTTGGTTGAGGCGGGAGTTCAATCCGCAATGTACCAATATGGACGAAATGCGACCACGCCTGGTTTATATTTCAAACAGCAAAAATATCCGGTTATCCGATGTAACACTTAAAAATTCACCTTTCTGGACTTCTCATTTCTATAAATGTGAAAAAATTAAGCTATTGAACTTAACCATTTTATCTCCTAAAGAACCGGTAAAGGCCCCCAGTACCGATGCCGTGGATATCGATGCCTGTTCCGAAGTTCTCATCAAAGGATGTTATATGTCTGTAAATGACGATGCCGTAGCTCTGAAAGGGGGGAAAGGCCCTACGGCAGATAAAGATGAAAATAACGGAGAAAACAGGAACATAATCATAGAAGATTGTACCTATGGGTTTTGCCACAGTGCCCTTACCTGTGGAAGCGAATCTATCCATAACCGCAATATTATATTCCGGCGAAGTACCGTGAACGACGCCAAACGGCTCTTATGGTTGAAAATGCGGCCGGACACTCCTCAGAATTACGAATACATACGGGTAGAAGAAATTTCGGGAAAGGTAGATAATTTCATTTATATCAAACCCTGGACACAATTTTTTGACCTGAAAGGGCAACAGGATATGCTGATGTCTTATGCCGGGCATATAACCATGAGGGATATAAAGGTGGATTGCAATACGTTTTTCAATGTCCGAAAATCCGACCAGTATAAACTTTCGGACTTTACATTTGAAAACTTAGATATTAAAGTTGCCGAGCACCCGGCGTTTAATAAGAATCATGTGAATAATTTTACCATCAGGAATGTAAAAATTAACACCGGAGAATAAATTCGTCCAAACGAGTCCGGAATTATAATAAATCACTCCGTAAAACCCGAACTATGAAATCGCCTATACTTTCTCTTGTCTTCTTTTTATCACTGAGTTTTCCTGCCAACGCAAAAATCAGGCTTCCTGCACTGGTGGGAGATCATATGGTATTGCAACAACAGGCAGAAATAAACATCTGGGGGTGGGCAAACCCCGGCGAGGAAGTTACTATTGCCCCGGGATGGCAAAAAGAATTAATACGCACTACGGCCGATGCGCAGGGGAACTGGAAAATACCGGTTTCCACTCCAAAAGCCGGAGGGCCCTATACTATTCTTTTACAGGGAGAAAATAAAATAACACTATCCGATGTACTTATCGGAGAAGTCTGGATATGCTCCGGGCAATCCAACATGCATATGCCTGTCGGGAAATACGAAAAAACATGGAAAACCGGGGTGTTAAACTATCAAAAAGAGGTAAAAGAAGCCAATTATCCCCTGATCCGGCTTTTTACTGTGGCCCTCAAAACATCCGATTCCCTCCGGACCGATGTGGAAGGAAAGTGGCAGGCATGCAGTCCGGAAAGTATTTACGATTTTTCCGCAGTCGGATACTTTTTCGGCAGGGAAATCTACAAAACCCAAAATGTCCCTGTAGGACTGATCACATCCGCATGGGGAGGGACACCGGCAGAAGCCTGGACAAAAAGGGAAGTCCTGGAAAAAGATCCCGATTTTGTCCCCATACTGGACCGTTATCGAGAAACTTATAACAACTACAAAGCGGCATTAAAGGAATACGAGTCACAAAAACACAAGGCCGGTAACGATGTGTCGGAAACACTGAAAAAACCAAAAAGTCCACAATACAGCAAATCTCCTTCACTGATCTATAACGCCATGGTGTATCCGTTACTGAACTATACCATACAAGGCGTTATCTGGTACCAGGGAGAAAGTAATGCCGAAAGGGCATACCAATACCGCAAACTGTTTCCTGCCATGATAAAAAACTGGCGAAACGATTGGAAACAGAATGATTTTCCCTTCTATTTTGTACAGATAGCTCCGCACCGCGGACAAAACCCGGAAATAAGGGAAGCCCAGCTGCTGAGCATGAAATCCGTACCTAATACCGGAATGGTAGTCCTTACCGATGCAGGAAATGCAACGAATATCCATCCACTTAACAAACAGGTAGTGGGCGAAAGATTAGGACTTTGGGCCAGGTCCAAAACCTATGGGGAAAAGGGACTTGTATACTCCGGTCCCATCTATACTCATATGGAAAAGGAGCCGGGGAAAATTCGACTGCATCTTGACCACACGGGTTCCGGGCTGATATGTAAGGGGGATTCTCTTACATATTTCACCATTGCCGGAAAAAACAAAGAATTTTTGACTGCCGAAGCAAAAATAGAGGGCTCTACCATTGTAGTTTCAAATCCGAAAATAAAAGATCCAGTAGCCGTACGCTTCGGTTGGGAAAATATCCCCGAGCACAACTTATTCAACGAAGAGGGTTTACCCGCTTCCCCTTTCCGAACAGACGACTGGCCGGAAAGCACTTACGGTAAAAACTGATATTACAGCCACCCGTTCATCCGCAACCAGTGTTTTAGGGCTTCAGGCCATGCGGACTCAGTATTTTCCGTTCTTCCCATACCATAGCCATGCCCCCCTTGTGTATAAATGTGCATTTCTGCGGGTACCCCGTGCCCCTTCAGTCCGAGATAATAACGAATACTGTTTTCCACCGGAACGGTTCTGTCATCTGAAGAATGCACGAGAAACGCAGGCGGAGTATCTTTGTTTATCTGAAGTTCGTTAGAGAACCGTTCCGTGAGACCGGCATCCGGGTTCTCTCCGATGAGATTGTCACGCGAACCTTTATGGGTAATTTCCGTGTCCATGGAAATCACCGGGTAAATAAGCATGGAAAAATCGGGTCTTGCACTGGTTTCGTCATCTATCGTATACACTTCATCCGTAAAATGAGTAGACACAGTAGATGCCAGGTGTCCCCCGGCCGAAAACCCCATAATACCAATCCTGTCCGGCTTAATATTCCATTTTTCCGCATTTCTGCGCAGTATACGAATCGCTTCCTGCCCATCCTGCAAGGGGCCTATACTTTTATCTTTCATTATAACATCACTGGGCAGGCGGTATTGCAGGACGAAAGCTGCAATTCCCATCTCGTTAAACCAGGCAGCGACGTCCCTGCCTTCGTGATCTATGGCGAGACGGGCATACCCTCCACCGGGACAGATCAGTACGGCAGTCCCGTTAGCTTTTTCCTTCCCGGGAAGGAAGACTTCCATAACCGGATCTGTTACTTTACTTATCCGGGGCGATTTTCCGTTGTTATCATATAGGGTCTCTGTTTTGTAGTCCGGGTTGTCAACGGCCCCGGGAATGGTTTCGGGCCATATCCTGACCGTAGTGTTCTGGCCGTAGGATATGAGAACAGAAAATAAGGTAAAAACTGTAAGTATGAACTGTATCTTCATGTTTTTGGTTTTTCCATATAAATATACATGAAACTATATAATGTACTCACTTATTTTTCCAGTTTATAAACCTCACTCCCCGCCAGCAAAAAGCTTCCCAGTCCGTAATCTTCAAAATCGGGAACTTTAGTATAGCTGAGCGGCTGTCCTTCTTTAGGTTCTTTCCCGGTAGATTGTACATACCCCAGGAAACCATTGTCGTGCAGGCTCTCATTTACCATCGCATTCCATCCTTTGAGAATTGCCGGCAGATAGGTATCCTTGTCCAGAATACCTTTATTAACACCGTATGCCATGCCATAGACGAACATAGCGGTACCTGTTAATTCCTTTCCTCCGTAATTGGTAGGGTCATGCAGACTTACATTCCAGAAACCGTCTTTGCTTTGTATGGGTAAAAGGGCTTTGGCCATCTGTTTCAGATCTTTGACATACTGCTCCCGGTGCGGGGCGTTTTCCGGAATAATATCCAATACTCTGGCGAGGGCAACAATAACCCACCCGTTACCCCGGCTCCAGTAACAATCTTCTCCGTTCGGTTCTTTATAAGGAGGTGTAAAATCGGCATCGCGCCACCATAGACCGTCTTTTTCATTAAAAAGCCCGTTTTTACCATGTTTGTTCCTGGTGAACATATACATGCTGTACATTTTCTCAAAATACCTGTCATCATTTTCCAATACTCCCATTTTTGCCAGGACGGGCATCCCCATTTGTATGGCATCTATCCAGGACCAATCATCATTTTGTGGCGTATGCAGCAGCATTGCTGTTTGTGCCCTGGTGTTCTTCAGTTTTTCCGGTGAGGGAGAAAGGTTGTAAAGGTCTATATAGGTCTGTGCCGCACAATAATTATCGGCATTCCGGGTGGTGTTTCCTCCCCGGAAGCCCCATTGGTGAAAATCGGCCCAGTCTTTTGCATAGTTATAGTATTCTTCCCTCGGATATATTTCATGCAGAGCCATAAGCCCTTCGTAATACACTGCCCTTGTCCAGATGTGGCTCGGGCGCTCTTTATTGGTAATAATGGTTTTCCCCACATCGGGCCACTTCTCCATAAAATACTTGTTGGCCAGCTCCATTTTTCCCAGGACTTCAGCCCTGTCCGGCAACGTTTGTGCTTGTGTAATACCGGATATTCCTACGAGTAAAACAAATAAGGTTTTTTTCATTATCAATGTTTTTCGGATATGTGTTATGCTTAATTTTTCACTATTTTTTGTGTTATTTCACAGCTATAGTTC
The DNA here is from genome assembly GCF_052983395.1 of Sinomicrobium halophytocola. Lineage (NCBI taxonomy): Bacteria > Pseudomonadati > Bacteroidota > Flavobacteriia > Flavobacteriales > Flavobacteriaceae > Sinomicrobium > Sinomicrobium halophytocola. The sequence continues at coordinate 68,050 of NZ_JBRKIT010000042.1, read as the reverse complement.
TTCACTTTCAGCACGTAAACTCCCTGCGGGAATGACTTTACAGGTATCTGATGGTTTTCTCCTTTGAAGTTCTGTCTGTAAAGCAACCTTCCCCAAAAAGGATACAGAAATACTTCGCTACAGGCCTTGGGCACTTCAGAAAAATGTGTCGCCTTTATACAGGATCAGTATTCCTGTTCCTCTTTTTATCCACTGCATCGAGCCGGACAATGAGCCCGTTCCTGTAAACCGATAATCCTCAGGAGTATTTACGGTAACCCCGGAAGGAAATATTTTTCCTGCGATCTCAACACTACTGTCATTATTTCCGGAAACATCAAACAATACGTCATCTCCCCGGCTAAATATAGATGTCGTATTCCGCCATGCCCAGCTGGCAGTAGTTCCTGCATCCCATATGTCTCCTCCGTTCCGGCGGAGCACGTTATTAGCTATGGGGGAAGGAGGCGGGGTTTCCATACCTGTACCTATATAAAAAGAAGGATGCGGTGGCTGGTTATATCCTGTATTCTGCCAGGCAATGGCTACGCGGTATTGCGGATCGTGCATCAGGGTATACATCTTCCGGTACGATTCTTCGGTATTCATATAAATACGCAAAGCGGTATTGTCGGAGGTACGAAAAATCACTTCTTCCCTCCAGTCTCCGAACAGGTCGGCCTGCAGGCCGGGATTTGCTTTTGTACCATTATTTGAACTACAGCCTTCTGCCGTAAAAACTGTCCCTACTCCGTATTTGGAAATACTTGTTCCGTCGAGCAGTTCTCTCTGGAGGTCATCATCCCACCAAATCGCGTGATTGATGGACGGGATACCGGTATGTACCTGTTCTCCCCTGGTGTTATACACGCCCAAACCACTGGAAGCCCAGAATTCGGCGCCGATACGGGTGGAATCTATATCAGCCGCAAGGCCCCTGCCTACATCGGTATCTTTTTTATGTTGCCAGATAATTTCTCCGGTACGGGCATCGCGAAACGTGATACCGTCCTTTTTGTTTTCGTGGGGCATAAAGACTTCCAGCCCGGGCCGCAGCGGATCCAGATCGGAAACATGCAGGGCATCTCCGTGCCCCAGTCCCGTCGTATAAAGCCCTGTTCCGTCATCGTCTACAGTCATCGCCCCATACACGATCTCATCCTTTCCGTCACCATCCACATCGGCAATACTTAGGCTATGGGCTCCCTGACCTGCGTATCCTTCATTCCCCGGATCATCGGAATCAAATACCCAACGCTGTGTGAGCTGTCCGTTTCTCCAGTCCCAGGCCGCCAGTACAGAACGTGTGTAATATCCCCGGCACATGACCAGGCTGGGCCGTTGCCCGTCGAGATAGGCCACTCCGGCCAGGAAACGGTCTACGCGGTTACCATTGGTATCGCCCCAGTCGCCTACATTTCCCCTTGCCGGTACGTAATCCGTGGTAGCCATTGCCGCTCCCGTCTCCCCGTTAAACACGGTGAGGAATTCGGGGCCGTCCAGGATATACCCGGAGCTGTTCCTGTAATCCGCGTTCGGATCTCCGATTACGGTACCCTGACCGTCCACAGTCGCATCTGCCGTTTTACAGGCAACTTCGGCCTTACCGTCGCTGTCCAGATCATATACCATAAACTGGGTGTAATGCGCTCCCGCCCTGATATTGCGTCCAAGATCTATTCTCCATAGCTGCTCTCCGTCCATCGTATAGGCATCCAGGAATACATTCCCGGTATAACCACTGTGTGAATTATCCTTGGAATTGGTGGGGTCCCATTTGATTATTACTTCATAACGGCCATCCCCGTTAAGATCTCCGACGCTGCAATCATTAGCAGTATAAGTATATGCCACGCCATCCGGGGTAGTACCTCCGGGGGGCTGTTGCAGGGGGATCTGCAGATAGTTTTGCTGCCAGATCCCTATGGTTTTCGAAGGGTCTTGTTCTTCTCCACCGACAACGGGGCGAATGTAGTACGCTCCGTCTACAGCAGTGCTGTCTATATAGTTGGTACTTTGTGTTATGGGATCGCCATTTTGTAAGACCCCGTCACGATATACGTTAAAAGCCAGTGAATCCGGATCATTTCCCAGCAAACGCCAGGCTACATATACTGCATCCGGACCTGTCCTGACGGCAACGAGCCCCCGATCGAGATCTTCCATCCGGTGCTGGGCATACACACTGAAGGCTCCGGCAAAAAGCAGGATAACAGGTAAAAAGTAATTGTTTTTCATGGTCTTTAAGATTTTGGCTGTGCTATGGTCACTCCGATATTTATTTCCGTATAATTTTATGTGTTGTTGTTTTCCCGTCGTTTTTCACCTGAAGAATATAAACTCCTACGGGAAAATGTCTGATATCCATCTTCGATATATCTTGTTTTATCTCCCGGTTCAGAAGTCGTTGCCCGGTCGCGTCAAATAATGTCATGCTCCCGTTACGGAGATCGTCTACCTGTACATTTACATGATCCCGGGTGGGATTGGGATATGTATAGACCCCTACATCTTTCTGCGGACCATCTTCTTCCGTTACGGATAAACCGCGTAAGATTGCCGTATCACGGGGTTCTGTTCCGTAAACCAGTTCTCCTTTATGGTAAATGGTGATATGCATATTTTCCGAATAGGGCCCTGCCGGCAGAAAAGAATGATCGTCGGTTTCGTCAAAAGCACTCCAGTCGGTTTTGGCTATACGGTATTGTATATCTCCGGAACCACTGAGCGGATATAACTGTCCGGCCGACGGATTAAAAGTCAGTTTAAAAAAGATGTCGGCACCAGCAAAAGCGGTAGCTGATTTAACGAAAGCGCCTTGTATCCCACCATTGTCAATCTCCGCATAGTCTATCCAGTAATTCAGGCCCGGATTTCCTTCGGTAGTAAACCAGTATCGCACCTCCAGATCATTATATTCCAACGGTACGTTGCCATCATTTCGGATATCTACATAAGTGCGTATGGTATTGGTTCCCGTATTTACATTCAGGTTCCGGTAATTTACTTTTAATGCCGTAACCGGGGCCTGCCGAGTCGGTTCTACGCCCCATATCAATTGCCCGTTGCGGTAAAGCGTTATCTGTTTATTTTCTCCATAGGCTTCTCCGGATTGATAGGAATAGTCATCAGATTCGTCGAAATCCGTCCAGTTTTCCTTGGCTATCCTCGATTCTATAACCCCGGTTTCTTCCCCGGCTTTAAGTTTCTCCGCGCCTTTAAAATCGTATTCTATATAGCCGTAAGCCCCTTCATGCGGTATTTCCAGGGGATGATAAGCTGCAGAAATATTATTTGTCCCGGATGCGGCGTAATCTATATAGGCATTTATTTCCGAAAAATCTTCAGCAGTAAACCAATAACGAGCAGACAATTCTCCGTACGGAATATCTATATCGTCATTATTGACAATGCGCAGGAACGGACCGATTGTATTATTTCCGGGTTTGCCTCTTTCACCATCCTGATAAAGCACCTTTACCGGGTGACCATCCGCAAGCTGTACTATTTCTTCTTCCGTAAGGGCATAATTGTATAGTTTTACCTCATCCATAAGATCCCGGAAAGGTTTATTCTCTTCGGAATTCCCCAGTTTCAAAGGGTCTGTTTTCCCTATGGAAGCGGTGGCGTCTGTCTTTTCGGCTATTTTTATACCATCCATATACAAGCGTATCTGATCTGCTCCCCTGTCTCTTACAGCTACTATATTTTTCCATTCGCCGGTAAATAACGGGGAAGATGAGGAATTGCTAACGGAAGCGGATACATCGGTCTTTGTTCTTCCGTCATCTATCGCAAAGGTTAACCGGCCGTCGCGTAATTGTATCCCGTGCCATTTTCCGGTTCCGGGCTCAAAAGTTCCTTTATGTATGAGGTAGCAGTCTGTTCCGTAAGCATAAGTATCTTCGGGAATTTTAACCCAAAGAGAGATGGTGAATGAGGTTTCGTCAAAAATAAGATGATCGGCATGTGGTACATGAATAGCTGCCGTATCGGAAGGCTGTTCAAACCGGAAGGCATTGCCTGACATGCCATTTTCCCGGACCACTCCGGGAAATCCGGCGATCATGCCCGTGTGCCCATAAAACGAATAATCGGCTACCTGTATACCTTCGGTTTCGTCCATCTTCCAATACCCGACAAGGCCTTTCGGGGCGGTTGTCCGGAACGTCCAGGTCTTTCCGGTGGTGACACCTTCAGGCCCCACAGCATCCACACGCCAGAAATAATCGGTATCTCTTTGGAGGTCCTTAAATGAGAAACCGGGACTCTCTACATCCGTTTCTCCTGCCAGGGACATATTCTCCGCATCGGTGCCGATATAGATTTTATAAGATGAGGTATTAATTCCTCCTGTCCAGTTAGCTTCCGTATTTTCTCCGAACCCTTCGAGCACAGCCGCATCGGAAGGGTGAGGAGCACGTGTTTGCAGCGGGGTGGGTTCCGTTTGGTACAGTTCCAGTATTTCCTGCTGGCTCAACCCGTAATTAAACATCCTGAATTCATCGAGATCGCCCCGGAAGGGAGTATTCAGGTCACTGCTGTTTCCTATGATAACCGGATCTGTCTGCCCGATGGTTTCCAGGGTATTATCTGTTACTTCATTTAAGAGTTCTCCATCCCTGTAAAGTTTCAGCTTTTGCCCATCCGTATCTCTCACTACTACGAGGTGTACCCATTCGCCCGTAAAAAAAGGCGCTGCATCTGCAGATACCTGGGTTTTGGTAATATCGTCATCAACGGCAAAGCGTATATCTCCCTCCTTTATTTCTATACCATACCATTTTCCGGTGGCTCCTGTAGTTTCGTCTTTCGCAAAAGTTCCTTTATGGACCAGATAGGCCGATTCGGTCGGTGCCGTAGCTTTCATCCAAAGCGATATACTGAAGGACTGCCGCGCGGGATAGAGGTGATCTTCGTGAGGTATGCGGATATGCGAAGTGGTTTCCCCTGAGACAAGGTTTACTGCTTTGTTCACTTTACCTTCCACGCGTATATAATTGTCCGTATTCCTGATCTCCCCTTGATTTCCGTAGTCTGAACTATCTATAATTGCCGGGCCGTCCTGTTCATCCATCAGCCAGGTACCGACAGGCCCTTCGGGAAAATGAGAAATCGTGTTAAAAGACCATACTTCACCGATAGTAGTGCCAAGTTCGTTCACGGCATCCACCCTCCAGTAATAGGTTGTACCAGCCTCCAGGGTATCCGCTTCATAAAAAGCATCTGTTGTTGTCGCAACCTCGGCAAGACTGTCCGGGTCGGCGGAAAAATACAGTGTATATTCTTCGGTATTCTCACTGCCCGCCCAACGCATTTGTAAGCCCGAAGTTTCTATGTACCCGGACCCGTCTTCCGGTGACGGGGAAGCGGGAATATCCGGAGCAGAGGGTACCGGAAGGGTTTCAACCGGTAAATGAGCAGTGTGAACGGAGGAAAAATTATCATTGTACCCCTTAAGGCGATAAAAGTATTCCGTATCGGGTTCGAGGTCCTCATCCGTAAAAGTGATCATGTCACCTGCCAGTGTATCCAGCACCTCGAAGTTTGTGCTGTCTGCGGAGCGTTCTATTACGATCCCCGTAGTCCTGTTATCATTATTTTTCCATTTCAGGTTTATGGTTGAGGTGGAAACCGAGTCTGTCTCTAACCGGGAAGGCGGGCGCAGAAAATCAGGGGCCGGCGTATCGATCAGGTTGTTGATGTAGACTTCTATATTGGCATACCCGGATGCTTGTATCTGCATGGCATCCGAGGGATTGGCCGGGTCAAGGCCGTTGGCTGTTTCCCAATCATCCGGAATACCATCGCGATCGGTATCCGGGAGTGGGGGCGCTCCGAAAATCTCTCCGGGACCTTCGGTAGGCAAATTCATTTCATCTGCGATCAGCGCCCCGGAAATTCCGAGCGAGGTCAGTTCTTCGGCAAGAAATTCATCTACAGGGTCGCGTCGCGGGTAATTTGCGCCGGCATTGTCCATGACGTGACTAAATGTCTCCGCTGCCGATAATAATTGTTCCGGCATGGGATAATCATAAGGAGTTTCCCGAAAAACGGTAATCCCTTCGTATGCCGAAAGCGGTACTTCATCACCATCCAGCGTACCGTTGAGATTATCGTCGTAATAATTACCTTCCACATAGGGAATAAAGGTGGGCGTTCCCCGTGTAAAAGGTTCTATGGTCGTACTGGGCCCTTTAATCATATAATTGTTGATGATATTTACAAAGGATTCCCCGGCGGAACCGCCCATAATATACCCTCCGCCGCGTCCCCAGTTATAAACGATATTGTTTACAAACTGGTTCAGTCCTTTTACTTTAGGGTTGCGGGTATTGTTATCGATGTAAAGGTTCCTGTAAAGGCTTATTTTACCGGAAGGTTCTATCAAACCCCCTGCGGAATGGGTTTCCAGGCCCTGGGCTATAATACTGTTCTGGATAGTAATACTATCGGCATAACGGGTAACGGAAAAAGTTTCGTCCCTTCCCCATGAGGCGGATATATGGTCGAAAATAAGGTGTTTGGCATCATCTGTTATTCCCACCGCATCAGCCCCGCTCGTTCCTACTTTTCCCATCCGCATGCGCAGGTAACGGATAATGGAATTGCTTGCCTGTGTATAGGAAAATCCGTCACCGTAAATCACGATGCCGTCACCCGGCGCCGTTTGGCCGGCTATGGTAATATTACCGGACACGACAACCCTGCTTTTCAAGCGGATAATACCACCCACTTCAAAAACCACAATACGGTTTGGCTGGCTCACCGCATCCCGGAATGACCCGGGGCCGGAGTCGTTCAGGTTCGTGACAATATACACTTCTCCATGCCTTCCTCCGGAGGCATATCTTCCGAAACCTTCCGCTCCGGGAAAAGCCGGTATCTGCGAAAAAACATTTCCGGAAAGAAAAAAGAATAAAATCCATACAGGCCATCTGCCGATCCTTGTTACGGCAATACAAAAGTTTTCAAGAGTAATCATTGGGTCATGGTTTGGTTGATTTGATTCTGCAATTTTTACCGGCATTGTTTTTATGCCGGGAAATTATTATATGGAACACCGGTATTTTCAACCGGGTGTAATATATACGGTTTAGCAAATTAATATTCTACTTCTGTACGGCAAAGAGGGGTACGAGAGATACCGGCCCCAACAGTCCGGAAGGCATGGGCTCCCAGCGGGAAGCATCGAACTTTTTATAGTTCCGGTTTACAATATTGGCATCATAAAAGATCTTCCATTCCTTCTCTTTCAATTCCATATCGCGGATACGATTGGCTGCGAGATTCGTGACTTCTATTTCCAGGATGTTTTTCTTTTTCTTCAATTCTCCTGTTTCGAGAATAAACGGAACAGACCACGCGCAACCTATGTACTTCCCGTTGAGCCACACCCGGGCGCTTTCCCTGACATCGCCAAGGTCCAGTTTCCAGTTTTCTGCCTTCTCCCCGGGGCTGTCAAATTCCAGTACATATTTTGCCGTACCGGAAAAGGCCTCATATTCGGGCCCGTATGTTGTCCACGACCCGGGATCGCCCGCAGATATGTCTCCCGGAAGTCCAGGGCCTCCGTTCAGAAAAGAGAGCTTCCAATTCCCCTTCAGCGCATATCCCTTTCCCTCTTTGTAATACATCCAGGGTTCTCCACCCTCATCTGTTTCCGAAGTATGCAGGAAAAGGCTTTCTCCGGGTTTTATCCGTACTCTCACCCCGGTATAATCTCCCTGTCCGGATATCTCTGCCACCCCGGACCTGCCGGAAAGCGGGTCCATGATCCGAACCTGTTTTGCCTTTACCCCTAAGGGGATCATTTCATTTACTTCTTTGCTACTGTGATTGGCAAGAAAATAAAATTTCCCGCCCTTATATTCTCTTCTGATAAACTTAAGGCCGAAATCAGACAATTTTTCCGGATTGATCCCTATGCCCTTTAGTGAAGAAATCACATGATTTCCTGTTTCTTCACCGATGCGGTTTTCGGACAGAAGCTGTTGCAATTCCGTATTTTGTTGACTGTAATTATACAATCCCGGAACCGATTCGGGGGTTCCCAGAAAAACGACCTTAACCCCCTGTTTTTTAAGTTGTAAAAGCTTTTTTAATGTCGTGAGCGGCATTTTTTCACAATCAGGGATTATAATAGCCTTATAGTTGCCTCCCGGTAGTTGCAAATGCCCTGCTGCCGCTTCTGTCTGTGCAATAAACCGATCGGAGATAAAATCTACAGCATATCCGCTATCCATGAGTTTGTTCGCTGTTTCATAAAAAGAAGTGCCGTGCAACCATTCACCGAGAGCATGGATCTTAAACTGAAAGAAACGTGATCCCCCCAGGTTTTTTCCCCAGGTATCGTATACCGGCCAGTAAAGCAATACGTCCCGGCCGGGTTCTCCTCCCTGTAGGATGGCCTGGCAACGAGCTACGTATGAGAAAAGGCCCGGGGCATCTTCCCATATGGTATTGTTCGGGTGAAAGTTTACGGACGCGTAAAACTTCCACCCCGGCCATGCTGCTCTGTCCGGGGCGTAGGTAGTGCCGTGCAGAAACACATGGTTGATCCCGGAGAGAAAAAGTTCTTCCACTTCCGGTTTAGATTGGGACAACGCTGTCTTGAAATGCTCGCGAAGCCAGGTAAATGTTTCGGATGAAACGAGGGGTTTCCCGGCAATATGGGCTGCGGACGAAGCAAACTTCAGCATTATCCTGTCGGCATCTCCTTCGCGTATGTCGGATGTTTCCCTCCGAAAACCCGGTATATCAAAAGGCATGGAGCCAAAAGTTTCGCATTCGGGAATATCGGCGGCGGCATAGAGGTCTATCAGGTTACCCGGGGAACCATGTGCCTGGAGCTTACTTTTAAATCCTTTGGTATGCGCCCATTCCGTCCAGTTATCGACAAAGTTTGCAAGCAGAAGATCGGATATGGTTTCCCGGTAGTCACTTTTCACCCGGTTAGCTGTTTCTCCCGGCATGGTATCGAGTAAAAAAGGAAAATAAGGCGCCAGATCATAACCACGTCGTTTTTCGAACTCCTCGAAAAAACGGGGGGTATAATCTGTACCATACACTTCATAGCTATCGTTAAATACGGCCCGCAGTTTGCTTTTTATGCCTTTAAGGACCGTATCATAAGGCCTGGCATAATCTTCGAATGCTTCTTTGGAGTAATGATCCAGGGTAAACCCTTCTCCTCCCGGAGCAGCCCGTTTTACCTTTTGTCCCGTATTGTCATCAAAAACGGCATATAGCATATGGTTATTATTATTTGCTTTCCAACGCAGATGGTTTCCGTTTAGATGTCCGGTAAGGTCCAGGAAATCTCCATGCTCATCATAGGCAAATACGTATTGCAGCCTGGCATAAGGATGATGTTCGGGGTTTTCGGGTTCTATTTCACTATCAAAGGTTTTCCCGGCTTTTACTTCATACTTGCGGGATGTCAGTTTACCTGCGGCATATTCCGGCTCTACCTGGGGTCCGCCATAGGGCCACCCGGTGCCCATAACCATATCCACTTTCATTCCCAGGCTGTCCGCCACTTGAATGGTATGCTGCAACATCTCCGTCCACCGGGGAGACAAATGGCTGATGAAGTTTTCTTCTTCTCCTTTAACCCCGTAAATAGGTGTGATCTCCACGCCTCCGATCCCTGCTTTATGTAAAGCCGAAAGATTTCCGGTAATATTTTTTTTATCTACGGCGCTTCCCATCCACCACCATCGTGTCCATGGTTTTGCATACGTTTTTCCTGCCGGCCATTCTTCGTTCTCGCGGGGTTCCTCCTGGGCCCGGGACATATGGCATATACATAAAAGGAAGATCAGGAAGTAATGTTTTATCATGGCCGTTTGAACAATTTGATTCCGGTTGGTCAGAAATAAAAGACCTGTTGTTAGATTCTTTTCACCAAAAAAGCAAAAATAAAAACCTTCCGCTTTTTCGGATAATGAAGTTAAAATTAGGACGAAATGGAAAAAGTGGCATCCTGTACTATCCTGTGAAAAAACACACATTTAAGCACCAGTAAAACAGCACAGTACAGGATGCTCACACACATAGTTCTAAATACATTTGACTTAATTCCTCTCTCTTTCTCCCGGGAGCAATAAGAGGGAAATATGGTTTTACCAAGCCATTTCAATCAATAAAACACCAAACCAGATGAAAAACCAATGCAAAACTTTATGGGGCTTTCTTTTGTGCATTTTTACCTGCACCTTAGGCTTTGCCCAACAGACATTTGTAACAGGTACGGTTACCGATGCCCAGGACAATCCTTTACCTGGAGTGAATGTTATTATAAAAGGAACGAGGACCGGTACGGTCACCGATTTTGACGGAAACTACGAAATAGAGGCCGCTGAGGGCGACGTGCTAACTTTTTCTTATGTAGGAATGGAACCGGTAGAGAGAAGCGTAGGCGCATCTTCCTCTATAAACGTCTCCCTCCGGGAAAGTAATTCGGAACTGGAAGAAGTTGTGGTTATCGGTTATGGAACCCAGAAAAAGGTGGCTACCACCGGGTCTATCGCCACCCTGAAAACCGACAATTTTGTGGAACGCCCCATCTCGCGGGTTGACCAGGGCCTTATAGGACAGATCGCCGGGGTACGGGTAAAACAGACCACCGGTCTTCCGGGAAGGCCTTTCAGCATAAATATAAGAGGCACGGGCTCTATTTCTGCAGGAAATGAACCCTTATATGTTATAGACGGGTTTCCCCTTCATACGGAAGGTGTGAATCAGAACGGGAGCTTTTCCAACGGAAGCCCGCTGGACAATATCAATCCCAACGATATAGAATCTATCGAGATCCTTAAAGATGCGGCGGCAGCGGCAATATACGGATCACGAGCATCCAACGGGGTGGTCCTGATAACCACCAAAAAGGGAAAAACAGGGAAAGCCAAATTTACTTTTAACGCATACACCGGGATTTCCAAGGAATCCAAAAGGGTAGACATGCTAAGTCCGGACGAATGGATCGAAAGGTCCAAGGTTATGATTGATAATCAATGGATAAACTCCGGGGTTCCGGGAGCCTCTGCAGATCAGTCCGTAGACCGGCGCAGAAGTATTTATAATCAGTTCCTCATAGATAATGACCGCGAATCCGAGGTGTTGGCTGCCGACCAGTTTAACGTTTCCTACATGTATGACCCCAGGTGGGATATGGAAGGTCATCCGGGTCTGGACTACATCGACTGGCAGGACCGCATCTTCCGGACCGGGATTTTCAATAACTTCCAGCTCTCTGCATCCGGTGCTACGGAAGCCATTAATTATTACATTTCCGGAAACTATCAAAAGAACGAAGGATATATTATAGGGACGGACTACGAAGCCTTCAGTGCAAGGGCTAATATAGATATCAAATTTTCGGACAGGCTTAAAATGGGCATCAACCTGGCCCCGACGTATTCCGTACGAAATGATCCCGGGGTAGAAGGTAAAGACAATACGCTCCACAAAGCCATATCCACTGCCCCGATACAGGAAAGCACAACCAACGACAGCGGGGAAAAATACACCATCCGCTACGATTGGGGAAGCAGTAATACCGACCCTCTTCCGAGATTGTCCCGGAAAGGAAAATACGCCATGTTCCGTAACCTCATCTCTTCATATGTGAGTTATGATATTATGGATGGGCTCACCATAAGAAGTTCCGTTAATTTTGACAACGCGGACAATACTTCGGAAACCTATCTGCCCAACGACGTTCTGGAAAGTATCCGCGGGGGTTACGGGACCTACCGGAGACAGAATATTGTGAATGAAAATACGCTGACCTATACCAATACTTTTAAGAACGACCACAACCTTTCCGTAATACTGGGGCACTCTTATAACAGGTATCAGATCACATCTTCGGGGCTTTCTTCCGGAAACCGGTATAACAATTCTACCATAGAAACACTTCCTTCGGGATCTACGGGAAGTACCAGTTCTTCAAGGAATGTTCTTATCTCCTATTTCGGAAGGGCACAATATGATTTTAAAGAAAAATACATGCTTTCTGCCAGTATTCGCTGGGATGGTTCTTCAAAATTCGGACCGGATTCCCGCTGGGGTGTATTCCCTTCCGTATCCGGAGGATGGAGGATCTCACAGGAAGAATTTATGCAGAATCTCTCCTGGCTCAGTGAACTGAAATTACGTGCCAGTTATGGTATAAACGGCAGTAATAATATTGGTAACTATGCCTGGTATTCTACCCTGGGTGCCTACAATTATCTCCTCGGACAAAACACGGCACTGGGACAGGGGGTAGCGTCCATTCCCAACCCGTCACTTCACTGGGAAGAGTCAAGAAGCAGCAACTTCGGACTGGATTATAGTGTATTGAACAACAGGATTTCCGGTTCATTTGATGTTTATCGCAAAGAGAACAGCGACCTCTTATTACAGGTTCCGGCTCCGGCAGCATCCGGATTCACCAGTTACCTGGAAAATGTAGGGAAAGTGCTGAACAAAGGATGGGAAGCGGAAATAACCAGTTACAACCTGACGGGGGATTTCAGCTGGAATACCTCTTTCAATATAAGCCATAATGCCAACGAAGTACTGGCCCTCGGTCCCGATCAGGATCGTATAGAGATCTCATCCGGCTACAGTCCCATTCCCTTTATCATCCTTGAGGTAGGTAAACCCATGTATACTATTCATACCATCGTTCAGGACGGGGTGCTGAGCGAACAGGATGTGACCGAAGGGGCAGCCGTGTACGGCGGGGGTACGCCCGTGGCCGGAGATCCCAAATACGTGGACCAGAACGATGACGGCGTAATAGATGAAAAAGATCGTGTGGATGCAGGCAACCCTTTCCCGAAGTATATCTGGGGGATCACCAACAACTTCCGGTATAAGAATTTTGACCTGAATGTCCTGTTACAAGGGCAAAACGGCGGATACGTTTACGGGCTGCTCGGAAGAGCTATCAATCGTACGGGAATGTCCTCCGGGGAAAATAACCTGGATGTAGACCCGGCAAAGCGGGGTAACTGGAAAACCAACTTCGGATATGTAACCAATACGGACTGGCTCTACAAATCGGACTACCTGAGTATACGTAACATCACACTCGGATACAATCTTACCAACGCCTTGAAAAGTGAAAAAATAGACAATGCCCGTGTCTACGTAACCGCAGAAAACTGGTTCTACTGGGATAAATACGACGGTGGTTATAATCCGGAAGCTACCAATGCCCCGGCAAGCAGTGATTCCAGGTATCCTGTTCCGGCTGATTACGGTGGAGCGCCGCTGGCCAAATCACTTATCCTGGGCCTTAACGTAACTTTTAATTAAAAAATCCTGACAACATGAAACGATATATATTTATTGCCATCCTGTTCTTTGTTCTCGCCCTTTTCACCTCCTGTGAAAAGGACCTGGACCAGGTACCTCTGTCTTCGGGGACCACGGAGAACTTCTACGCTACCGAAAATGATTTTCTGCAGGCGCGAAACGCCACCTATTCGATGACCTTCCACGGATCGAATGCTTATGGTTATGCCAACAGGATACTAAATCTAAGTGAAACACGATCGGACAACCTTTATGCCACGACCATAGCTTCCCGTACCTGGGAAGGTATCAACAATTTTTTTACCTCCATAACTTCCAATTCTTATGTTCAGGAAGCCTACACCACCAATTACAACGCTATTTACAAGGCTAACCAATTACTGGAAAAACTGGATGAAAACGGCACGGTGATAACAGACGAAGCGGAAAGGAACACCATGCGTGCGGAAGCCCGGTTTCTACGGGCCTTCTGTTATTTTGACCTCATTCGCTGGTTCGGTAAAGTACCCCTGTTGGACCGGACGCTGACCCCCCAGGAAGTTGCCCAGGTAGAGAGATCACCGGTAAGTGACATCTATGATCTTATACTTTCCGACCTGGAATTTGCAGTGGAAAACCTACCTCCTTCCTATGACGGTTCTGACTATGGCAGGGTGACACGTTTCGGTGCCAAGGGGATTCTGGCACTGGCATATATGACGCGTTCCAGCCCGGATTACGGTATAGAAGGTCCCGGAATGGGCCTCGACGAATGGACCCAGGCTTACCAACAACTAAGCGATATCAAAGACAGCGGACTCTATGCCTTCGGATCCTCCTACGACAGTATTTTTAAAGTAGAAGGAAGTGTAAACAAGGAAAACGTACTGGTTATTCCCTACGGAAGCAATACCGGAGACGGCGTGGGAGGAAACTTTCCCATAGAAGTTTCCAGCGACGAATATTTTGCCTTCCTCGGTTTGTCAGACCAGGGCGCCCTGGAGCGCAGGCCCGTTTCCCCGGAATTCCGGCAAAAATTCGCCCCGGAAGACGAAAGAGCACAATTCGGTATCATCGATACATTCACCGTAGATTCCGGACGATATGCCGGCTTTTACAACGAGCCCCTGTTCATCAAATATGCCGATGACTCCCGCTATGGCGATGGTCGTACCGACTGGGGCGTAGACTTTATAGTATTGCGGTACACGGATGTATTGTTCCTTATGGCCGAATGTACCCTGCACGGTGGTGGTGGCTCCCAGGCGGATGTAGACAATATTGTAAATGACGTAAGGGAAAGAGCCGGTCTTGACAGAGATGCCTCCGGTGTGTCTCTTCAGGAGCTTTTCGAGGAGCGAAGAAAAGAGTTCTTTTCCGAAGGCTCCCGCTGGTTCGATCTCTTCCGCTCGGGTAATGCCGTGGATATAATGAACGACTGGAAGGCCCGGGTAGATAATTCCGATAACATCAATGCCATAGATGAAAATTCGTTGTTATATCCCATTCCGTTACAGGAATTATTGTCTGTTCCGGGACTGTACGAACAAAATCCAGGGTATTAAAATTACCTTTGTTAAGAGCGGTCGCAAAGAGAAAGCACGGGATATGGACCTTTGTCATAAGCAATATATGCTCTTCGCGGCCGCCTTTTATTCGAAAACCGAAATTATTTAAGTTATAACCCCAGAAAATACACAACAACTACAATGAACAAAGCAATAACATTTTCTTTTTGTTTTCTCTTTTGTACTGTAATACAAACCTTTTGTTCCGCTCAGACCGGCATAGGGAAGGTGCGCTCCGTAAGGCAGGAAGACAATAAAATATTTTTCTCCGGAGCTAATGCCGACGTACAACTGGAATTTTGCACAGAAGGCATTATAAGAATTCGCACCAGCTGGGAGGGAGAGTTCGAAGAAAACGAACCCTGGATGGTTTCGAGATATGAATGGCCCGGGACAATAACAGAAACCCGGGAACAAAATGATGAATATGTGATAAAGACACCTCTTCTTAGCATACATATACAAAAAAATCCTTTTCAACTCGACATCTATGATAAAGAAGGGAATATACTGTCTTCTGAAAACATACCTTCCGGCGGAGGTTTTGCCGAAGGAAAATCCGTGGGTTCTGCCAAAAAGCTATTTCCCGGAGAAAGTTTTTTCGGTTTTGGCGAACGCATGGACTTCCTGGACCGGAGAGGTAAAAAAGTAAGGCTTAACGTAGGCCGTGGGCTTGGGAGACCCCATATTATAGGTGCATACAACGTACTTGAGGCCAATTATTCGCCGGTGCCCTTTTTTATGAGTACCAGGGGATACGGAATTTTCTTCCACAATGCCTGGCCGACAACATGGGATATGGGGTCCGGGTCTGATGAGATGTACAGTTTTCAGGCAGAAGGCGGGGAACTGGATTATTATTTTATGTACGGACCGGACTTTCCTTCCATACTGGACAGCTATACTTCCATTACGGGGAAATCTCCTTTACTGCCTTATTTCGGACTGGGATTACAGGTAGGCACCTACAGCGGCGGGACCTGGGGGCATGAAGAACAGACATCCGACCAATATCCGGTAGAACTGGTAAAAAAATTCCGCGATATGGGAATTCCCATTGATGTACTCCACCTGGACTCTACCTGGAGAATTTTCGGAAAAAACGGCGGTAGCGGCGCTACCACTTTCGAATGGCGTGAAACCTTTAAAAATCCCGAAGCCATGTTTGACAGCCTGTATGCCCAAAACCTGCATATGGTAGGGCTGCACGTCAGGCCACGGTTCGATAACGGGAACGAGCTTGACCTTCTGGACCAGGCCCGTAAAAAAGGTTTTACCTATCCGGAAAACGGTAAGCCCGGAGAGTTTGTAAATTTCTTCGACAAGAAATCAGTAGACTGGTGGTGGGAGAACGGAGCCATGCGGGTTGCCGGTATCGGCGCCATGTTTTTTAAAACCGACGAAGGAAGCGCTTTTGGCCGTAAAGCTAACGAAAGCAATAAAACAGGGCCGCAGGGAGAAAGCGTTAAAATGCTTCACAATATATTTCCTGTTGCTTATGCAAAAGCCCCTTACAAAAAATTTGCAGAACAGAACAACATGCGGGGTATGGACCATACCCGCGAAGGTTATGCGGGAATACAACGCTATCCTTTTATCTTCGCAGGTGACTGGCCAAGCGAATGGCAATACTTTGAACCCGTTATAAAAGCCGGCCTTAACATCGGGCTTTCCGGTGTGGGATACTGGGCACACTGCTCGGGAGGTTTCGAACATGAGGCAGACCCGGAACTCTATATCCGATGGACCCAGTTCGGCCTGCTCAGCCCGGTAGCTCACCTGTTTGGCATGGATCATCCTACCTATAAAGAACCCTGGAGTTATGGTGAAGAGGCGCTGGAAATCTTCCGCAAATACACGAAGCTCCGCTATAGCCTGCTCCCCTACCTGTACAGCTATTCTTATGAAATGTACACCAGGGGCACTCCGCTTATGCGTGCATTGGTCCTTCATTACCAGGACGATACTAATGTGTATAATATCACGGACCAGTACCTGTTGGGCCGGGACCTGATGATATGCCCTGTGACGACCAAAGGTGCCCGGACCCGTGTTGTTTACCTTCCCGAAGGCAACTGGACCAACTATTGGACAGGAGAAACTCACAATGGGAAACAATACCTGAACGTAGTATGCCCGCTGGACCAGATGCCTGTATTTGTTAGGGAAGGAGCCATTATTCCTTCTCAAAAACCGGTAAATTATGTCGGTGAGGAAACCATAGATACGATAACGCTGGATATCTATCCGGGTGAAAAATCCTCATTCGATCTGTATGACGATGACGGCATAAGTACGGACTATCAAAAAGGGAACTATGCCATTACACGTATTTCCGCCGAAAAAAACCCGGAAGGATTTGCTATAGACATCAAAACACCGGAAGGCAAATACAAAGTTGCTGACCGATCTTATCGAATAAAAGTGCCTACGGACAAAAAACCGGCCTCTGTTGCAATAAACGGAAAAAAGGCTGCCGTAGAGTATAGTGAAAAGGAAAAAACGCTTACCATTTCACCCGAGACAAAGAGTAAAAAGGATATCCGGATCATCATTAAATAACAGGCAACCCGTGAAAACCATAGCGTTTAAAATGTACCTGAAAAAAGGTCAACAACACGAATACAGGAAAAGACACGATGAAATATGGCCGGAATTGCAGTCTCTGCTTACGGATTCCGGTATACGGGAATACCACATTTTTCTCGATGAAGAGAATGATATTTTATTTGCATTGATGAAAATTGCGGATAACCATACCGTGGATTCCCTTCCCGATCATCCTGTAATGCGGAAATGGTGGAAATTCATGGCAGATATTATGAAAACCCATGAAGATAACGCTCCGGTTACCAAAGACCTGAAACTGATGTTCGTAATGCCATAGGGAAGACGTCGTCCAGTATGATAGCAAAGAGAATGTTTACCAGGGCAAACGCATCATAAAATTATAAATAGTTCAAGGTTGCAGGTTGTACTAATAACAGCCGAAGGGCAATCTTCATCAATAACAACAAATCACTATAAATCACCAACGCCCCTCGTCTCCTTGTCACTTTGTCTCCCGCTGTTTCATCCCCCTCATCTGTCTTCCCTTATATGATCCGTTTGCCCTGGAATGTTTACGGCTCAACCCTGCGCCATTATTTTATGGGTATTTTGTTCGGGAAAATTTCCGGGATCTTACCGGTAGCAGGGATTTAGGTTAAGAAATACCCTATCGCTATGAAAGGGGATATACTACAATATGTCCAGCAACACTACCCTTCAATAGCATTTAAACGTTTTAATTCGCTTTTTGTCGAAATAATTATACCCGGAGAAATGTTTGCTTTACATTTGATTCACCATAGCATAAGTAGGTTAAGTTCATGGTAAGATTTGGGGCAAAAAGGTGGAGTGAAACTCCACCTTTTTTTATGCTTTTTGTTTGCGGAAAACACCCTGCTTTCCGTTACCTGCCTTTTATTGATTAAGATGCATTTTTCTTCTCATGCAATGCTGTAGGAGCATGACCAAAATGTTTTTTAAAAGCATAAGAGAAATGCGACAAATCTTCAAAGCCCAGATCGAGATAAATATCGGTAGATCTTTTACGTTGGTCCCTGAGAAGAAAATAGGCCTCTTCCAATCGCTTCTTTCGTATCCATTTTCCAGGAGCTTCACCAAAAGTTTTCTGAAAATCTCTCTTAAAGGAAGATAGGCTCCTCCCGGTAAGATAGGCAAAACGTTCCAGGCTGATATTAAACCTGAAATTGCGGTTCATGAATTGCAGCAGATCTATTTTCTGCGGCATCCCGAACTGGAAAAATATACCGGCAAGATCAGGCCTGATTTTAAGGAGAACGAGTAATAACTCTTCTCTTTTTACATCGGCAAAAGTTTCCTCGATTTCCTGTCCCCCGGTATAGTAAGGTTCCAGTGATCGTATAAAACTCTCTATTAACCCGGTATTTTTCAAAAACAGAAAGGAATCCGTATTGGATGTCATTTGTGCCTCCACGGAATGCCTTTCCTGAAAATTTTTCAGAAAAGGTTCATCCATGGCAATGATCACTTTTTCAAACATTCCGTCTACTTTTTTCTTTGTGTATCTCACGAGGTGATTTTTCCGGGCAATGCAATAGTCCCCTTCTTTCATCTCATAATGTTTATGGCCGTCATATGCTATCATTGACCCTTTGAGCAGATAAAGAAAAAAATGTTCGGGAATAAACTGTTCCGGAGAAATTTCCGGTCCCAGGTGGCAGGATTGTATATTGTTGAATTTCATAGTATGTACGTACTATCAAATATACTGATTTTTTTACACTATGCTGTCCACACTGGCCATTATAGCCTCTTCTTTACTCCTGGGGTCCCAGTTGAGAATATCCTTTGCTTTTGCATTGGACAGGCGGATGTAAAAGGCTTTATCCGTAGGTTTCATAGCTGCCATCTCCGAAGATCGTCCGGGACGTTCTTTACGGATCAGTTCCGCCACATCATAAAAGCTCATAACACCTTCCGATGTTGCAAGAAAGCGTTGCCCTGCCGCCCCTGGATGAAGCATTGCCCTGATGTGAATATCCGCCACATCGCGCACATCCACAACTCCCATCGTAAAAGACGGGCTTTCTTTGGTAGCTCCATCAAGAATTCCCCTTATCACGACATCCAGGGAAGCCGATGAAATACCTCCGAGGACAGGCCCGAAAATCGCAACGGGGTTAATGACCGTAAGTTCCATATTACCTCCTTCTTTTTCCATAAAATCCCAAGCGGCCCTTTCGGCTATGGCCTTCGATTTGATATAAGGTGCCAGGGGAATATCCGGATCCGTCCAGTCTTCCTCGGTAAAAACGTGATTTTCAATATTTGTGCTATAGCCGATGGCAGCAAAAGAAGAGGTCAGCACTACCCGGTTTACCCCTGCATTCCGAGCTGCACGAAGTACGCGCAAAGCCCCGTCCCGTGCCGGGATGATCAGCTCGTTCTCATCTTCCGGGTCCGATACCGGAAACGGTGATGCCACATGCAATACATAATCGCATCCTTCCACGGCTTCGTCCCAACCTTCATCGTGCTCCAGATCGGCTTTTGTAAACGACAGTCGTTCCGCAGAAACTGCCCCGCCTTTCTCCAGGGCATTTATGAGCACATTTTTTTTGTCCGGTGTTCTTAAGGTGGTTTTTACCTCATACCCGTCCTGTAGCAGTCTGAGAATGGTATGCATTCCTACAAATCCGGTACCTCCGGTAACCAATACTGTTTTGTTCCTGTTATCCATTTTTTATATCAATTTTAATTTGGGTATTGAACTCCGATAGCCTTTTGGGCATATTCCCAGAGTTTTCCTGCGAGGGCTTTGTCCTGCATTGCCGGGGTACTATACCGGGAAAGTGCAGGATAGCCGCTGTATTCGTTTTCTCCGTCAGGCCCGTAAAATTCGCCTCCTTTTACCGACGGGTCCGTAGTAGCGAATAATGTGGGTAATGCTCCCTGCCCGGGCTCCATTACATTCTCGAACTGCAGTAAAAGTGTATCCAGTTCTTCGGAAGGTATGTGCCTTTGTAAATCGGTACGGGTAACACCCGGATGAGAAGCTGCGGAGATCATTGTACGCTCTAAAGCTTTGAGCCGTCTGTCCAGTTCGTATGCAAACAGTACATCTGCCAGTTTACTGGTATCGTACTCCCGCCAGGCGCTATAGGGTTTTTCCAGTTTAAGATTTTCAAAATCAATCCCTTCCGATCTGGTTGCTGCTCCGCTACTCAGCGTAACCACCCGGGCTCCGGGTGTTTGTTTCAATAGGGGAAACAGGAACCCGGTAAGGGCAAAATGTCCTATAAAATTCACGCCGAACTGTAACTCAAAACCATCATCGGTCTTGGATGGTGGCGGTATCATAACACCGGCATTATTCACGAGAATATCCAGTTTTCCGTGACCGGTCTTAAAACTGTCGGCAAATTTCTTCACTTCAACGAGATTGGCAAGGTTAAGTAATCCCGTTTTTACCGTTCCGTATCCCCCGAATGCCTGTATCTTCTCCCGGGCCTCCTCCGCCCTCGAAAGATTCCGGCATGCCAGGGTTACATCGGCCCCTTTTTCATACAATGCCAGGGCCGTTTCAAAGCCTATCCCGGTATTTGCTCCGGTAACTATTACTGTTTTTCCTTTCTGATCGGGAATATTATCTTTTGTCCACATCGCTGATATTTTTAAATGAACTACAGGGCAAATTTCGGGGAAAAGCAACCGGTCTACTTTGTAAAAAAGTCCATATTTACTTTGTTATCAGGTTCAGGAAGGTAAATAAGAAGCACAGCAATCCCTTTACAGCTAAAACAGACATTTATTGTGGAAACTTTTCTAAATTTGGGTTCACATAAACATCATGCGATGAAAACCAAGCACATTACGCTTTTGTCCGTTCTTTTAATTGCGCTCTTCAGCTGTAAGGAGAAAAATGAGGCAACTGTGTCAGAAAAAATTACTGCTGAAAATATGAAGAACAATCCACTTGTACAGGAAAGCAGCCTGCCATATGCTGCTCCTGATTTTTCAAAGATTAAAAATGAAGATTTTAAACCGGCCTTGGAGTATGCCTTACAAGTAGAAACGGAAGCCATCCGGAAAATTGCCGATAACGAAGAGGCCCCGACTTTTGAGAATACCCTGGTGGCCATGGAGAGAGCACACCAATTGCTCGATCGCGTCAGCAACGTATTTCATTCACTGACCGGTGCGCATACCAACGATGTCCTGAAAAAACTGGATGCCGAAATGTCCCCGAAATTTGCAGAACACAGGGATAATATATTATTAAACACTAAGCTTTTTCAGCGTATAAAAGCCTTATACGATCAGCGTAATAACCTGGAATTAAAAGAAGAAGACGTCAAATTAATAGAAGTAAGATACCAGAAATTCATAAAAGCAGGGGCAAATCTGTCCGATGCCGATAAAACAAAACTAAAGGAAATCAACACAAAACTGGCCTCCCTCGAAAACAAATTCAGCCAGATTCTCCAGGAAGCCAACAATAAAGCGGCATTAATCCTTAAAGATTCTACCAAACTGGCCGGACTATCGGCCGGGGAAGTCAGTTCACTGAAAGTGGAAGGGAAAGAAGAGTGGAAAATCCCCATTCTCAATACTACCCAGCAACCGCTCACCCAGGCGCTCACCGACCGGGAAACCCGTGAGAAACTCTTTAATAAAAGCTGGAACCGGACCGATGGCGGCGCGTATTCTACCCTTGAAATTATCCGGGAAATCGTAGCCCTTCGCATCCGGAAAGCCAAACTTCTGGGCTTCTCCGATTACGCATCGTGGAACCTACAGGATACCATGGTAAAAAACACACAAACGGTTGAAGATTTCTTTGCAAAACTCGTCCCACCCACTGTGATTAAAGCGAATGAGGAAGCGGGAGAAATCCAAAAAATGATCGATTCGGAAGGAAAGTCGTTTTCATTACAGCCCTGGGACTGGAATTTTTATTCGGAAAAAGTACGTAAAGCGAAATACGACCTGGATGAAAACCAGATAAAACCTTATTTCGAATTAAAAACGGTTTTGGAAAACGGCGTATTTTTTGCCGCTACCGGGCTATACGGTATTACTTTTAAACAAAGGACTGACATTCCCGTATATCACCCGGATGTCCTGGTTTATGAACTATTTGAAGAAGACGGTTCTCCTCTCGGACTGTTTTACGGGGATTTCTTTGCCCGTGAAAGCAAAAGAGGTGGCGCCTGGATGAGTAATTTTGTAAGCCAATCGCATTTACTGGACAAAAAACCGGTAATTTATAATGTATGTAACTTCACCAAGCCTGCTGCCGGGGAACCCGCTCTTTTAACTTATGATGAAGTTACTACCGTATTTCACGAATTCGGACATGCTTTGCACGGCTTTTTCGCCAACCAGCAATATCCTTCGATTTCGGGAACATCCGTTGCCAGGGATTTTGTGGAGTATCCTTCGCAGGCCAATGAGCACTGGGCCCTGTTCCCCGAGGTGCTTAAAAATTATGCCGTACACTATAAAACAGGAGAGCAGATCCCGGAAAACCTGATCGAGAAGATCAAAAAGGCATCTACGTTTAACCAGGGATTTGCGTTCGGGGAAGTACTCGCAGCCGCCGATATGGACTTTAATTTCCATACACTCAAAGAAACGGAAGACGACCTGGATGTGAACGTCTTTGAGAAAAATTCCCTGGAAAAAGACAACCTGTGGATGCAAAATATTCCTCCAAGGTACCGCGCAACTTATTTTAACCATGTATTCGGCGGGGGTTATGCAGCGAGTTATTATGCTTATTTATGGACGGAAATGCTGGCGCTGGATACCGGAAAATGGTTTGATGAAAATGGCGGGTTAACCCGTGAAAACGGACAACGTTACCGCGACATGATCCTTTCCAGGGGGAATACGCTGGAATATAAAAACGCTTATAAGTCCTTCCGCGGTAAAGATCCGGGGGTAGATGCTATTCTCGAAGAACGGGGACTGAATTAAAAAATATTACAGGATGTAACGGGATTGACCCCGATCCCGTTACCTCTCCGATATCTCATCATCAGTTATTCAACAAATCCTTTCCGTTATGGCAAATCTGTTTAAACCTCTCATTATAAAGAATATCCGTTTAAAAAACCGCATTATCGTCTCTCCGATGTGCCAGTATTCGGCCGAAAACGGTTTTGCTAACGACTGGCACCTGGTGCACCTGGGTAGCAGGGCGGTAGGCGGGGCTTCCCTGATTATTGCAGAAGCGACAGCTGTTTCGCCGGAGGGCCGGATATCTCCCCATGACCTGGGCATATGGAAAGACGAACATATAGAAAAGCTCCGGCAGATCACTTCTTTTATCAAGGCGCAGGAAGTCATCCCGGGAATACAATTATCCCATGCAGGCAGAAAAGCCAGTACAGCGGAACCCTGGAACGGCAGGGGTGAAATAACACCCGGAAAAGGCGGCTGGCAAACGTTTGCCCCTTCTGCCATAGCCTATTCCGACACCTATCCGATGCCGTTGGCTCTTGATGAAGATGGTATACGGAAAATCGTTACAGATTTTGTAAAAGCGGCGGAAAGGGTTTACCGTGCCGGATTTGAGGTCCTGGAAATTCACGCTGCCCACGGCTATTTATTGCATCAATTTCTTTCTCCGCTGAGCAACCAAAGAACTGATGCTTACGGCGGAAGCTTTGAAAACCGCATACGCCTGCTTCTCGAAATAGTAGAGGAAATAAAAACCGTATGGCCGGATACCCTACCGGTATTCGTAAGGATCTCGGCAACCGATTGGGCCGAAGGAGGATGGAGCCCGGAAGAATCTGTTAAACTCGTAAATATTCTGAAAGACAAAGGCATTGATCTTATCGATGTATCTACAGGAGGTCTGGTCCCGCATCAAAAAATTCCGGTCGGGCCCGGTTACCAGTTACCATTTGCATCGAAAATAAAAAAAGAAACCGGAATGCTGACTTCCACAGTGGGTATGATCACCGATGCCGCACAAGCCGAAACCATCCTCACCAATGGGGATGCCGACCTGGTGATGATGGCCAGGGAATTGCTTCGGGACCCTTATTTTCCCACGCGTGCCGCCCGCGAACTGAACACGGACGTTTCCTTGCCCGTACAATACGAAAGGGCCTGGTCTTAACCCCCGGCCCTTTACTGTAAGAGACTGTCCAAATGATTTTCGTTCCGATTGTTTTACACTTCCACAATCTCCGTTGAAGTACCCAGCTCTTCATAGGCTTTCATAGTGTCCTGTATAAGGGAAATTTTTTCTTTGGCAAGTGCATACGCGTCTTTCCCCAGGAATAAATGAACCGGTGGTTTCGGAAGTTTACTGACTTCTATAAAAATCCCGGCAGCTCTTTCCGGATCGTTTGGCTGATTGCCGTCTATGTCTCGAAGGTGTGCCTGCTCTGCGGTTCTTACACCGGTATATTCCGCAATCGGTAAAGCTGCCGTTTTAATGGACCCTCCGGAAAGAAAATCCGTCCGGAAATATCCGGGATATACTATAGTAGCGTTAACTCCGAGCTCTTTAACTTCTTCTGCCAATGCCTCCGTAAATCCGGCCACGGCAAATTTTGTGGAGCAATAGATCCCGAATCCCGGAAATCCTCCCGTATAACCGCCTACGGAAGCAATATTAAATATATGCCCGGATCTCTGTTTGCGCAAATACGGCATCGCATTTCGGATAACGTTAAGGGACCCGAAAACATTAACATCAAAATTATTGCGGATTTCCGCATCCGAAAGTTCTTCCAGAGAACCAATAAGACCGAAGCCGGCATTATTGACTACTACGTCCAGTCTACCGAAATGTGCAACACATTTTGCAATGGCCTCTTTAACATCGGTATTGTTTGTTACATCCGTTTCCAGGGGAAGAAATTCCTCCGATACCCGGCCGATCTCATGTTCCAATGCAGCGACGGTACGTGAAGTGGCAGCAACACGATAGCCTTCGTCTAAAAGTTTTTTTACCAGGGAAAGTCCCAGTCCTCTGGAAGCCCCGGTAACCAACCATACGTTGTTTGTATCCATAATCTTATGTTTTTTTGATTTATGGTACAAAGGTAGATTGTCCTGGGAGCGCCGGTTAACAGCAAACAAACAATAACTTACTAAATTCAAACATTACGGAATTTAGTAGGACTGAGTTGGGTATGCTTTTTGAAAAAGTTGTTGAAATGGGTAACCTCGGTAAAGCCCAGGGCATAGGCTATCTCCGAAACATTCCACGGACTGTGTTTCAGTAAGATCTTCGATTCCTGCAAAATCCGCTCCGAAATAATCTGTGTAGTGGTTTTGCGCATGGTCGCTTTTAAAGCCCGGTTCAGGTGGTTGACGTGTACGGAAAGCTGGCCGGCGAAATCGGAAGCCGATCGTGCACTCAGGCGCTGGCGGATATCTTCCACGGGGAACTGTCTCTCCAGTAATTCGAGGAACAACAGGGAAATTCTGCGGGAAGCGTTTATTTCACGTTGATCCATACCGGCAACAGGCTGTAACCTCATGGCCGAATGCACTATTTCAAAAACCAGGTTGCGAAGGACGTCATATTTATGAATATAGTCCGACCTCAGTTCCCCGAACATTCGTTCGAATACCCGGCTTATCTGTTCGGTCTGTTCGTCGGTAAGTTCAAAAACAGGTGTGCCTCCCGGTTGAAAAACAGCATATTCCTTCAGGTTTCCGAAACGGTGAAAAAAGGCCTCGGTGAAAATGCAAAAAAAACCGCCGTGTATATTGTCTATCCCTTCCCAGTTATACGGCACCTGTGGATTGGCAAATAACAAAGCCTGTTTTTTAATTTCGATTGTCTTATCGGCATAATGCACTATACTATTGCCCTTTATCAGGCTTATCTTAAAATAATCCCTTCTGCTGTAAGGCACCGGTTTTGCTCCTTCACCCACAAAAGGTTCCAGGCCGAATACATTGAAATGCCCGATCTCCTTGCGCAGATTATCGGGTAACCATTGCAGCTTGCACTGGTAAAAATCTTCTATGGATTCCACGTTACTCATGGTACAAAGTTACGAATTTCAAACAAAACTAATCAAATTTACAAACTGTTCAACATTTGTTTTTAGAGTACTTTAAAACAGTGTGCTTTATTTGAATCCGGGTTCCGGATACATTTTTTATACGCCTTCGGGAATTGCCAGGTCCATGGCCATCTGAATGTTACAACGTTTATAAGGGGTGAAATGTCCGGCCACCTTCCGGAATCCGAGTTTTCGGTACAGGCCTATGGCTGGCTTAAGGATAGTATTGCTTTCCAGGTATATATTTTTTCCGCCGAGTTGTTCCGCCGCCCGTACAACGGCCTGTCCCAGCAGAAAACCGATGTTTTTCCCCCGGACCTTTGAAGATACTGCCATTTTTGCCAGTTCATAATCATAGAAGGGATCATCCATTTTAATCAGTGCACATACGCCTACGGGTTCGTCATCGTATAATGCGACAAAAATCTTCCCGCCTTTGTCCAGTATATACCCCTGCGGATCATCGAGGGCATTGTAATCCGCTTCCTCCATTTCAAAATATGTGGAGATCCACGCTTCATTGAGCGCTTTAAAGGCAGATTGATATTCCGGTTTATACTCCACGATCCGCACTTTTTTGCTTTCCCGGATCTTTCTCTGTTCTTCCACCCTTTGGAGAAGGGATTTCCGGTCCAGCAGATATTCCCATTCTTCTATGGCTTCCCAGAGATTATGTCTTGCAGCAGCTATCATTGTCTCCACCGCGGCATCTACATCGGCATATTGTTCTTTTATTTTGACGGTAATTTTCTGTCCTTCCGGCGTAAGCGCCACGACATTTCGCCTTTTGTCCCCGGTGTCCAGGTTTTCCCGTACCAGCCCGGCAGCAGTCATTTCCCGCACGATCTTGCTTACCGAGGGTTGCGAATGCCCGATCGCCCCGGCTATTTCGGTAATCGTTTTTTCTCCCTCTTCGGAAAGTACAAAGAAGACCGGAAACCATTTGGGTACCAGCCCTATCTGGTATAATTCATAGATTTTGGCAGCATCGTCGGTCACTTTTGCCGTTAATAACCTCAAGCGGCTACCCAGTGCCATTTTTCCCGTTTTAGCGAACAAACTCATGTGTATAACTAATTACATAATTGGTTATGCAAATATATACATTAATCGTTTATACATCATTTTTATACTTATAATTTCAAGAATAATGCTTTTTCCTTATCCTATCATCCATAAAAAAGTAAAAGAATTACTTTTGTCCCTTTCCTTCTTTGGTCATATTTTCGATTGCAGCCAGTCGATAAAATCCTCTACATTATAAAAAAGTTCTTCGGGTTTCAGGAGTTTAAGTTTTTCCGGCTCTGCGGTCTCTGCCCAGGCTGCCGCTACGATCGGCACACCCGCCACCCGGCATGACTCTATGTCGCTCGGTGCATCGCCAACATATATTACTTCGCTTTTATCCAGGTCGCCGAAGAAATCCATGCAGGCGCGGATACCTTCCACCTTTCTCGGTCCGCCGGGATGCCCGGTCTCTATCTTTTCAAAATAAGAGGTAATGCCAAACTTATCCATGGAGATATCCGCACTGTTTTTGCCTTTACCAGTGACCATCGCCACTCTTACCTCATTATCCTTCAAAGTTTCCAGCAGCTCGACAATGCCGTCAAAAGGCCGGGGACACATGTGGTGAAGCTCTTCGTAGCATCTCAAATAAGCCGACACGCCTTCGTCGTAGTGATCCGGGGCCAGGGCCAGGATAGTACCTTCTTCGGAGGGACCGAAAGTAGCAACGATCTCTTCGTCGGAAACTGTCTTGCCCGTGAGGGGTTCAATGGATTTCCGGAATGCGGCGATACACATGGGCAATGTATTTGCTATAGTTCCGTCCAGATCAAAAATAACTCCTTTGATATTTTGCATAAGCTGTTGTTTTTTCTTTGATTTTCTCTTCTCTCGTACCTGGGATTAAAATTACGAATATTCAAAAAGCCCCCGATATACCGGAGGCTTTTTCTCAGCAAATACCGTATAGGCAGCGTCGCTGTTATTTATCCAGTTTCAGGGAATCAACTGCATGATAGAAAAAATCCCTCTCGTCATTCATGGAAACAAACAGACCATTGGGAAACTTACTGCCCAGTGATTCCAGGGTTATTTCACAGCCGTCGGTACTCATGGTGCCCAGATTCAGGGCTTTTACAAAAGTGTTATCGCTTCGCCGGAAAAAATTAAAGGCATGGGCTCCCTGGTCAGATACGATAATGTAACCTTCTCCATCCGGATAGGCGGCAATGGCAATTCCTTCATTATCGTCCGTAAAATACTCCCCGCCGAAAAGTGCCAGTTCTTCATTTCCCTTTGAAGGGTCGGCATAATATTTTCGTATCCCTTCCTGTTCATCACAATAATATATGTACCCGAGGGCATCGTCTACAGCTATGGCTTCGATCTCTTTTTTCCCGCTGAACTTGCCGAATTTTCTAACCAGATCGGCCCGGACTCCGGTCGAATCAGAAACCAGTTCGTACTGGTACAGATAATCTTCGGCAGGACCGTTTTTCCTCCCTACAATAACATAAACCCTCCCGGTTTCCGGACTTCTGTATATGGAAATCCCCATAGGTTGTCTGAATTCCGGGTTACTGTCATCCGCATCTTCAAATACTTTAAAACCTCCGTTGTCCAGGGGTTTCATATCCGGAACGGAAAAAACCCTGATCTGCCGGCGTCCGCGTTCGGTAAATGCCAGGATATCGGTATGAACGGAGTCATTGAGTTTAAAGTCGTATTCCACATCGGCATTGTTGGTACGGATAAGCCCGGTGATACTCTTTTCCGGGATAAGTTTTCCCTCCAGGTCAAAGGCATAAACACCACTGTCCGGTTGGTCCTGCTCTCCTTTGTCCGTCCCGAAAACGATACTCTTTTCCGGGTTGTCCCGGTTTACCCAAATAGCGGGATCATCGGTATCGTTAGGCGTTTTTTCGGTAATAACAGCCGGTTTTATTACAGGTAATTGTTCTTTGCAGGACAATAGGGCCAATATGCAGCCCAGACATACTAATTTCTTCATCTTATTTTTGTCTTTTACTTTTTGTTGCGTCTATTTCGCTTTATCAAAACAGGTCGTACTTCACCCCGAAGGTAATCCTTCTCCCATAGTATTCCATTTGCATGGTCCGGTTTTTCATCCCCTGGTAAAAACGTAGTGGCTGGTTGGTAATATTGTTTACATCGGCATAAATACGCAGGTTTTTATTAATGGTGAACGAGGCGTTGAAATCCAGGAAAAACTGTTTGTCATAATACCGGTCTTCAAAGCTTTCACTCCCCAGTTCGTTCAGGTATGCTGCCGAGTAATTGGCCGAAAGCCGGGCCCCGAATTTTTTACCGGAATAGGACAACGATCCGTTGAACATATGAGGAGCAGAACCGGGCAGGTCCAGGTCTCCGCGCTCATCGCCGTCTTCGTTGGTTATTCCTTTTGCGGTAGCGTTTAAATAGGTATAATTCAAATAGATGCCGAAATTTTTGGCAAAACCGGGTAAAAAATCCAACTGTCTCTGAAGAGCAGCTTCAAAACCCAGTATATTGGCATTGTCCCCGTTCAACGGTTGAAAACGTTTATATCCTGAGGTCTCGTCTTCGGTGACAAATGTATAGATAAAGTCTTTCAGGTCTTTATAGAACACTCCCCCGGACAATATTCCTACCGACCGAAAGTAATGCTCTGCCATCAGGTCAAAGTTCATAGAAGTGGTAGGGTCGAGATCGGGGTTTCCGATATAGATCTCCTGGTCTTCCCTAACAATCTGTTCGTAGGGAGCCAGGTCTATATAATTGGGACGCGAAAGTGTATTCGTCCAGGCCAGTCGCAGTACGGTATTATCGCTTATATTATATTTAAAATGCAGGCCCGGAAGAACATTGATATAATTATTTTTGTCTGTTAGTTTATTGCTTCCTGCAAATTCACCTTCTTCATCCAGGATCACTTCATTTCCTTCACTCTCCACCCAGGTGTTCTCAACGCGTATACCTGCAAGAAGGCTCAACCTGTCCGACAGTTTTTGATTGGCCATGATATACCCTGCCGCTACATTCTCCTTTACATTAAAATTTTCCCCGAGATAATCACCGGCAAGGTCTTCTTTGTCGAACCGGCTTTCATCGGAAAAACTCAAAGATCCCAGGTAGGCCGCAGAGGTAAAACTACCGGGAATGTACTGGCTTCCCGCCAGGAAATCATTGTCGTTATAGCTTACCAGGTCGGTATCAGCCATGGTTTCCAGGTTGTATAAAGGGGCGTATTCCGCTGCTTCCAACTCATTGGATTTATTCTTAAAACGTCCCCTGGCACCAAATTTCACAAAACCGCTGCCATACCCGAAGAAATCGGCAGGTACCTCAACGTTAACAAAGGCATTGATATCTTCTTCTTTGGCCAGGGAAGTCTCTTCCTGAAAAGAATCGAACTCATAATCTTCGGGCGAAAGTGACGTCATGGCCCGGTGAATAGGTTTCCGGGAATTCAACCCGTTTTCCACGGCATAAGCCTCGCTTACAAAGGCATACCCCCGCTCCTGCGGTTTTCTTTCCCTGGCTTCAGCATAGGCGCCCATCCAGTCTATTTTCAGTTTGCCCAATAAGTGTTTTCCGCCAAGGGTATAGTTTTGCATCCGCTGTTCTTCAAGACGCCGGTTTTTGGCCCGCCTGGAGTCTACTCCGCCTTTCAGTGATCTCTCGCCCTCTACGGGAAAACTGACCAGGTTGCCATTGGCATCCACCTCAAAATCTCCGGGGCCAATGTCTTCGCCGTCCAGGATTTCTGTAGCTGCGGTATAACGGTTTTCCCTGTCGTCCCGCCAGTTATACATCGATTTGAAATACAAGGTGTTGTTGGCATCAAAATTATATTCGAAATTGGCAGATAAACTGCGACGGATACGCTGCACCAGGTATTTCCGGATCTCCACTTTAGAGGCATACGGATTAGCGTCCACCGATTGTAAATTATCTTCATCACCATTGTTAAATTCGAAATCATTACTCCATTCGGCTTCTACGTTATCGCTGCCGAAATCGTTGTCATTGATGGAGGCGGATAGCATCCAGCCGAATTTTTTGTTCTTACTGCGGTCGCCCAACAGGAAGGACCCGTTAAGAATCCTTTTATTGGTTATCGTATTTATTCCCGAACCAACAGTGGCCGACAGTCTGAAATCACTGGGTGCCGAACGGGTTATCAGGTTAATCGACCCTCCCAGGGCATCGGCGTCCATGTCGGGAGTAACCGCTTTGTTCACTTCAATGGTCTGTATCATATCCGAAGGGATCAGGTCCATCTGAACATTGCGGTTATCGCCTTCGGCGGAGGGGATACGGCTACCGTTCAGGGTTACCGAGTTGAGTTGTGGCGCCAGACCGCGTACTACTATATTCCTGGCCTCTCCCTGATCTACCTGCATGGTTATACCGGGAATCCGCTTCATAGCATCGCCAATATTGGCATCGGGGAATTTGCCCACCTGATCTGCCGATACGATGTTGGTAATATTTTGTTTGTTCTTTTGCGTGTTCAGGGCCTTGACCTGGTTCCCGAAACCATACCCTGTAAGTACCACTTCATTGAGCTCGGTGTTTTGTGAGGTCAGCGATATCTCCAGGGTGACGGTATTTCCGGCTGTGACATCCACTTCCCGGGTGAGCGTGGCATAGCCCAGGTACCGTACCGAAACGGTATGAATGCCCGGATTAACATCGACAAAAGTAAATTCCCCGTCAAAATTGGATACGGTGCCTTTGTTCAGGTCTTCGATCAAAACCGTGGCACCGGGTACATACAACCCGGTATCGTCGGTGATAATTCCCTGTATGTTTCCCGTCTGTTGAGCCTGTGCCTGTGACGGGAACATGGCAACAAGGAGTGTTACAAAAAATAAATTCAGGTAAATTTCCGGCTTCATTTCTTTAGGTTTAGAATTCGATCCAAAAGTATGTTTATCAATGTTTTGTAAGTGAAAATTAAAAGCAACAAATAGTGAACAACAACAGTACACCGGGGAAACTTCAAGGCAACATTCACGGTTTGTTTACATGGGGGTAACATTTACTAAAGAGAGGGGCTTTTTGGGCGGTGATATCTCTACAATTCCATTAAAAAACTGACGAGTTCCTGTTTGGCGGGAATGGGTATTTTTTTTCTCAACCGGTATCTTGCCACCCTTACGCTGTCCGGCGTAACCCGGAGTATGGGCGCTATTTCTTTGGATGACAGGTTAAGGCGAAGCAGCATGGCCAGCCGCAATTCGGCCGATGAGAGTTTTTCTGTGGTAACGGCTGCCAGTTTTTTGAAGTATTCGGGATGAATGTCTTTAAAAAATCCCATGAATTCGTCCCATTCTTCTTCCATTTGCAGGTTGGTATCCAATTCCCTGGCCAGGGACCTTATCTTGGTATGGGCATCCATCTGTTTCCGGGATGCAATGTTTTTGAGCGCTGACGCTATATCGGCAATAAGTTTGTTTTTCTGCGCCATGTTCAGGCTATACCTGGACAGGGAAGCGGTTTTGAGACTTATTTCGTCCTGTAGCCTTTTTTCTTCTATCTCCCTTTTTTCCAGTTCGGCCTGCAGCAAACGCTGTTTGTACCGCTGTAATTTTACTTTTTCCCTGCGCTTGCGCGAAAAATATACATACGACAGCCCGCTCAACAACAACAGAGCAAGGGTAGTTACCAGGATCAGGTTGCGATTGGCCGTAATGGCTTCGTTCTGGTGTTCCAGCAATTCTATCTGTGCTTCTTTCTGGTTAATTTCATAGGCCGTTTGTAAGGTATTGAAATTATTAATGTCCCTGTTTTTGTTCATTTCCTTGTACATCTCTTCATAAACCGTAAGATGTTCATAGGCTTTTTGATACTCTTTTATTCCGGCATAAGCTTCCGAAAGATCCTGATGAGCGCTCTTCTGCTGGTGAAGGTCGTTGTTATCCATCGCCAGTCGGAGGGCTTTTGAGGTATATTCGAGCGCTTTGGTATGATTGCCCGTTTTGCGGAACATATCCCCCATATTGTTCAATACGCTTATCTGTGCATCATCATCCCTGCCTTCGAAATAGGCCAGGGATCTGCTGAAGTGTTTATGGGCAATTTCGTATTGTTTCAGATCTTCATAAATACTTCCTATATTTTCGTTGACAAAGGCTATCCCCCGCTGATCGTTGATATGTTCAAAAAGTTCCAGGCTCTTTTGTTGGTGTTCCAGGGCTTTCAGGTAATTTCCTTCTTTTTCGGCACAGGTGCCCAGAAGGCCTTCCGCATTGGCCTGCCCGCGTTTATATTTACTGGTCAGAGCAATAGCTTTGCTTGTTTCGAAGTATTGTCTTGCTTTGGAAAAAATCTTGAGTGAAAGGTATATTTCCCCTATTTTGCGGTTAAGTATACTATTGATACTGTCTTTCGGAGTCCCGGCGAGTGTTTCCATGGCCTTGTTGTACTGGCCGATCGCTTCTGTAAAAACCTCGTTTTTCCGGTAAAAATCACCTAGCTGCATATGCTTTCGGGCGGCAATACCGGGCATCCCGCTCTTAAGGGCTTCCCTGAGTTCGGCCTTATAGGTGTAAAACAACGAATCCTGAAGTGAATCGTTCCCGTATTTTTCATTCGGCCCCTGACCGAAACAGAAAAAAGGAACCGACAATAAAAGGAGAATTCTTTTTATAATGTGCAAACCGGACAATGGATTAGTTTAACTATGCAAAGTATTACTGCAATGTTAAACTAAGGTTAGCCCTTTTTCATCTTATGATTAATAAGAGCTTGTTTAAAAAGAATTCATCTCGATACTTATCGGGAGGCTAAAAAAATGCCCTTTTTAAACAAGCTCTAAATTATACCTCACAAAAAACGGCTTCTTATATTTTCAGAGGCCGTTAATGTTAAACCTGTTTTGCAAGGCCTGTTTTTTCAGAACATCAGTTTAAACCCGCCATTGATGACAAAACCGTCTACCGGGGCATAGATATCCCGGAACTGCGGGTTGTCTATATTCCCGGTATAAATGGTATCGAAACGGGTCTGGCGGGTATCGAGCATGTTTTCGAAATTCAGGAACAGGGAAAAATGCTCTCCCAGTTTCTTTTCGGACATAATTCCCATAATCCAGTAGGACTTTCCGGTAGCGCCGTCATTTAATTTCTGCGGGCTGAAATAATAGGCTTCCAGTCCCACCCAGAAGTTCTCGTGTTTTTCATACATCAAAACATTGTTCAGCCGATGCCTGGCCACCAGGGGATATTCGGTCGTTCCCTCCTGGTAGTGCTGTTTTACATCCGCAAAAGTATACCCGATAAAGAGTTTGAAATCGTGATAGCTCCATTTCATATTGGCTTCGACTCCCTGTGTGTCTATATATCCGTCAGGTTGTACGAATTCGTAGTAGGAATCGGTGGTCGCCGTAAGCAACAACGGGTCATTGATCCGTGTATAGAATAACAGGGCGTTGGTAGACAGTGATAGCGATCCGGAAATCGGCCATTTGTAATTCACGTCCAGGTTGATCCCTACGGAACGTTCTGCCTTACTGTCGTCTACGGACAAGGGTAGAACATTCCGGAACTGAAGTCGTTCTACGTCTTCGGTAAATATGGTCGGGGTCTTATAGCCCATTCCTCCTCCCGTACGGAATGTGAGCCGGTCATTCGGCTCGAACATCAGGGAAAAGCGTGGCAGTGCGTAAAAACCGTAATCACTTTGATAATCTCCCCGTAAGCCGGTTTCCAGTGTCCATTTTTCAGCCATATTCCAGGTATTCTGTACAAATGCCCCTACTGTACTGTTGGAAAAACCCAGATCCTGACCGGGACTTCCTTCGGACTGGCTAAAATTTTCAGTCCATAAGTTAAGCCCGGCAATCCATTCCATTTTTTTGCCTATCGTGGAAATATTTGCTTCTGAAAAGGAAGAAACCTGGTTTCCGGCAAAGGTATACCCGGGTATGGCGATACTGCGTTCGAAAATACTGACACTGTTTTTCAATTGTATCTGGGTGTGTTCCGACGGCTTATGCGTAGCCTCGAACTGGGTAGAGAACCGGTCGGTATTATTCTTTTCGTAATAGCCGGTATCACTGTCGTTTTCTATGTAATCCATATTTCCTCCCAGCCGGTTTTCGGTAACATAATTAAAGCCCACATTTATTTCCGTTTTTTCGTTAAGGTATAGAAACAGCCTTGGATTGACCGTAAAGCGCTCAAATTCCGGGATAGCGGTAAGCCCTATATCGGCCGGGTCATAAGCGGTTCCCTTGTTGTAGGATGCAAAAACCGTGGTTCCGACCTTCCCGTGTTTTTCAGAGTAAAAACCGCTGACGTCCAGGCCCAGCGCCGAAGTACCGTTGATCATAAAACTCAGTTCCCGTTCTTCTTCCGGGGTTTTGGAAATGAGATTGACCAGGCCGGCAATGGCGCCTCCCCCGTATAAAGTGGATGAAGCCCCTTTAATGACCTCTACCTGTTTCAGGTCCAACGGGGCTATCTGCATAAGGCTTAATCCGCCGGAATACCCGGAGTACAACGGAAGCCCGTCCCTTAAAAGCTGGGTGTATTTTCCGTCCAGTCCCTGAATGCGAATACTGGAATTATAACTCGTAGCCGACGTTTGCTGCGTTTGTATCCCCGTGCTTTCGTTGAGGAGCATACGAATGTCCCCGGGTTTCATATTCCCTTTTTCTGCCAGTTCTTCGCCGGCGATAAACTCTACCCTGGTGGGGATATCTTCTATGGTCCTGCTGCTCCGGGTGGAGGTTATGATCACCTCTTCCATTTCTTCGTGAGCCTGGTGGAGGTAATAGGTGGTACGTTGCTGACCTTCTTTCCGGGGAAAAGTTTGTTCGAGTTTCAAAGGTTCATAACCCATATATTGTATGCGTATGGTATAAGTTCCGTCGGGAATATCTTCGATGACGGCATTTCCTTCTGCATTGGTGGCTGCTCCTTTTTCGAGCTCGTCAATATATACGGAAACCCCGAACAAGGGTTCTTCGGATGCTTCGTCTTTAACCGTTGCCTCAAAGACATGCTGTGCATAGGTCGTACAGCAAAAGAGTAGTATCCCCGCGGTGATAAAATGTTTCACGATAGGAAATAAATTAAAGGTTTGTGAATAGTGTGATTATATCTCTCTTATAAGAGTTTGAAAAGTACACTATACACGGGGAGGCTTTAATAAAGACGTATAAAAAACATAAGATATTAAATTCGGGGTAAATAAGATAAGGTCTGTTCCGCCCTTTTCCACAAACGGACACGGGTACTCCTGTAATGGAAAAACAAAACCGGAGCAACTGCCACAGGTAAAAAACGGCGAACAGGCGGCGCAGGGATCATGATCACTTTCTTCCGGGGCATCATCACAAATAGAATGCGTCTCCTCCCTGCAGTCATCCGTCACTACACAACAGGGTATAGCTGACAGCGACAGCGTAAGAAAGGCCAAAAAAGTAACCACGATCTTCATAACTGCTAAAATATGAATTTTATGAATGCCAGATACCTTACCGGCGATGCTTCATTCAAAGACTTTCAAAGAGGTGGTTATCCATACATCCGCTTGCTTTCGAACCCGTTGTTTGTCTCCCCATTATACTTTTTAAAACAGCCGTTTTCGATTCTTAGGTTCTTAAATCACCCGGATAATAAACCATTCCGGACAGCAAGTCTGTTTAGCCACCGATACACGAATAATTGTAAAAAGCCAGGAGTATATATCCGTGCATTCGTGGCTGAAATGTATAGAAACTAAAGTCGCTGCAATAAATTGCAGGCCTGCCGGAGGCAGGCAGGGTTTTAAACCACAAACCGGGACCAATAAAAAACGGGGCAAAAGGAATAACCCTTTTACCCCGTTAAATTAAATATAATTATACTATTTCATGTGATTGTCCACATACAACGTTGTGCTGATCCTGGTTAATCCCTCGAAAAAATCCGGAGTACATACCAGAACAACAGCATCAGGGATGCAAATAATCCGATCGCTGCAGGGATATAATCTTCCTTGGCATAGGTGTTCACCAGGTTTGAAGTTTGGTAAAGTATGGCTCCCCCGGCCAACAGGCACATTCCTACGGAAAACCATAGACCGAGATTAAATCCGAAGAGCGTCCCTGCAACCACTAATCCGATCGCAATAAAAAAGCCAATGGTCAATCCGGTTTTCAAAAACGAAAAATCCTTTTTGGTCAAAAAAACGATGGCGGATATCCCGGTAAACAGGGAAAGCGTTACTATAGCCGCCTGATTAAGTATTTCCGGTCCGGAATCCAGATAATACGCAGCGATGTAAATTAAAGGCACGAAGATAAAGGCCTCAGCCAGTATATAAACGCCATAAGCCAGGTATTGCTTGTTTTTATCGGCTGTTCTTAACGCAGTACTCTCTGCATAATTGGTAATAAACATAAAGCCCCCGAGCATTAAAAGCCAGCGGTACCCTTGTGTCATGGACAGGGCGAACTCCACAATGGTCTCGCTCTGTAAAAGTAAATATTCAAAAAGGATAAATGCCAATACCCCTCCCGCCACATGGGCATAGGTTTTTTTATAAAATGCGGCCCTGTCGGCCTGGGTTAAATCACTTAACATGATTTTTCCCTGAATCTGATTTTCCATAGGTTGATCTGTTTGAAACCGGAAATCTAAGAAAAAATAGGATGTATTCCCAAAAATATTATTTACGATTGTACTTTTTATTTAAAGACTAAGAAACTGTTTTAAAATTATCCTTAAATAGTTATGTCTAGGCTAAAGACCCCCTATACAACCTCCCTAATGATACTGATACCCCTTTGAAAAAGCCAGGAAAAAAATAATCATTTTCTATCTGATCTTTTCATCTTCATATTTATATGATGTCTTGGGTTTCCTTCGGAATTTATATTCCTCCTTTTAGTTCATGACAAAATTCAATCCAGATATATTTTCCTCGATTTTTCACCCCTCCCGATATTTATCGGGACTAAAGGAAGATCCCGATAAATATCGGGAGAGGAAAATGGGGTTCCCTTTAGGGCTAGGGTAAAACTGATTTTCCGACAAATAATACCAAAATCTAAAATCCCCTCCTACTGCTTTACCAGTTCTACCCTGCGATTCCTGGCTTTTCCATCTTCCGTACTGTTATCTGCAACGGGGTTTTGGGAGCCAAAACCTTTTGCGGACAGTCGTGTTTTGTCTATCCCCAATGCCACCAGTTCGGTCAGTACGGATTGTGCCCGGTCTTCGGAAAGCTTTTGATTATGGGTATCACCCCCGGAGTTGTCCGTATATCCATGGATGCCAACTTTTAATTCTTTATTGGTCTCCAGGGCTTCGGCTATCTCGGCTATGGCTTCTTTTCCCCCGGGTTTAAGCGTGGCTTTATCCAGGTCAAAATTAATATACAACACGGATTTCCCTTTTTCCTCAAGGTCTTTCCGGATCTTGTCCGACTTCAAAATGGATATGGTTTGCTTAAAAGGTTCTTTTTGAAGAATATTCAGATTTCCGGAAGCCGTATCACCTGCCATCTGTATATAAATATCACCTCCATCGGCACGACGAATAACGTATACTTTTATCTTTTGACCGACATAGCCGATAGAACCGTCTTCTCCGAGATATTGGGCATCATCATGATATCTTTCATATTCTTCGTTACTTATTTTCCCGTCAAAGATCTTAACGCCTCCTACGGATGTGATAGCATCATCATAACTTTTAAAAAAATAGGCCAGGGACCAGTCGTCATAGCTCCCGCTCGCTGCGGAGACATAGGTTTTCCATACTTTTCCCTCCAAAGGGGTCATTATTCCGTCTATCGGAAAATACAAAACATCATATTTTCTCTGGATGGGGCGATTGGTCGCTTCAAGCCCTTCCGGAAAACTAAAAAACGGGAAATCTCCCAGATCAGTGTCGGAAACCGGGATTTTAGCAATGTCAAACCTGTTGCTGTTTTCTTCGATCCCGGATTTTGTTTCTTTTTCATCTTCCGTATTCCGGGGCTTCGTTATGGCCGGCTCCGTGTTTTCCACAGGTTCGGCAGTTGTTTTTTTGTTTTCCTTGTTGCCGCAAGACCACAGGGCAAACAAAGCCATAATGCTGATAAATAACTTTTTCATGTTTTGTTAGATTACTTAAGCTAAATTTATATAAAAATCAGTTATACTCTTCAAACAATGCTTTTATCTTTCGGTGATATTTCTTGTCGCTTACTTTTAAAAACTCATGAATAAGATCGGTGGACACCGGGGCTTGTTGCGGATACCGGTATTTCTGAAGGAATTCTTTCAATGCTTTATTTACGTTCTGTTCTCCGATAAGTTCACTGAGTTGTACCATAACTACTGCCCCTTTTGAATAGGAAATATGAATATTCTCCCCGGTTACCTTATACAAAGGCTGAGGAGGAGCAAAACCTTTTCCGGCATTATAGATCTGTTGGTGCATCTTCACACGTTCCATCATTTTTTCCTTGCCGTACATTTTTTTGTACAGCATCATTTCAGTGTACATAGCCAGGGCTTCGGTAAGCATCGGGGCGCCCTCGCGATCGTCCGGGGCTATACGGTTATTGCCCCACCAAAGGTGCGACAGTTCGTGCCCGGCCAATTCGTTGATCACATCCTGTTGCCTATCGGCTTTAATATTAGCATGAAAAACCAGATTCTCTGTCATAAAAATCACTGCCGGGTAAGCCGTTGCCGCAAAGCCTTTTGTAAATGAAGACACTTCGGCAAAGGTTATGGATTGAAACGGAAACGCACCAAAATTCGCGATGCAATACTCTAATGCGTTTTTGATATTATCAATCAAGTGCTCTGCATTTTCGTAATGACGAGGGTGGTAAAACACCCTGATACTGATTCCGTTGTACTCGGCCGTTTTGGCGGCATACATTCCTGATGATACGGCAAAGCGAAACGGTATGGTTTCTTCGGTTTTGTAGTGAAAATGGTTTCGATCCCCCTCCTGCCATTGTCCTATCAATTCCCCCGTACCAATGGCAACCTGGTCTGCGGTTGTAGAGATGGTCATGTCCAGATGAATAAAATTGTTGTGTGCTTTTGGGGCATCAAGTTTTTTAACAACCGTAGCTTCACCAAGCCCGTATTGTTTGCGTTTGTTCTTATCCGTTATTTCATAATCCGGTTGATATCCTATTCGCGGGTAATATCGACTGATCCGCATAAATGAACCGTTTCCTATAATGGCATTAAATGCCTGATGCCCGTTTACCGGATACCACTTATAGGCCAGTTCGAAATGCAGTGTAGCCGTATCGTCCGGACTCAAAGGTTTTTGCAATACAAGTTCGGTTACTTTTTCGGAGATCACATTATCCCGGCCCGATACACGGAAAACAGCTTTTTCAACTTTTAAATCGGGATGAAAATTCAGCAGTATTTTATGAATGGTCTTATCCGTTTTATTTTTCAGTATGTATTGTCCGGTAACGGTATAAGTATTTTGGGACGGATATAGTCCGATCCGGGTTTTTATACCGGTAATAACAGGCTGTGGCATAAATTGATATTTGCGATATTCCTGTTCATAACGGGCGGCTGTTTCCAGAATATCTGTTTTATTTACAGGCAAATATCCTTCCGTAAATCTTTTGCCGGAAAGAAATGCTGTGCCCGCCAAAACAATGCAGCAAAGGATGATCGGCATGTTAATTTTCCGGTATTTAATACTGTTATTTATCAACCACAACAAACCGATGGTACATAAACCAAACAGTAATCTCAATAAGAAAGAAGACAGGTAAACTCCGTAGCCGTTAAAATCGCTGTATGGCAATGTATGGCCTGCAAAGAACCGTAGCAGTGGTTCTTTTATCAACAGTTGCGATACGGGTCCGGTGATGAGTGTGATCAATAGCAGTGATACACCCAAGGCCAGGTATTTGTTCCTGATACGATCGTTTATAAGCAAAATGGCTCCGGCAAAGAGTATTAAAGGGAATGTATTGAAGACAAAAATGCCTGTATAAGCAGGCCAGTCCAGGTGAAAATATCCGTAGAAATATTGAAAGATCAACCCTTGTAACAGCAGTAATAAAGAAAAGAACAGCAACAAAATGCCGCATGACAGCCAATGTCCCCCCATTTTTGTCCGGGCAAAAAAGGTGCTGTTTTCAATATAAGAAAAACCGGACATATGGCTTCTCCAAAACAGATCGTTGACAAAGTACACTACAATCAGCAATCCTAAAAAATGAAAATTTTCAGATATGACAGAAGCCATCAACCCGGAGCTGGCATATTTTTGTGGTAGCCGGATCCCTTCTTCTATTTCGGCATACATTTCCATTCCCACATAAAAAAGCAACAATACGGAAACCGTAACCAGGGTTATGCTTTTAAAAAGATAGGTCAGGTCTTTTTTCATAAACGATACAGCCGATTTAAACAGGCCCATGTTTCCGAAAGCAGGTGGTGCAATAACAAACAAAATATTTTCCGTACTCCGGTTCTCCTTCGTACTTTTCAAATGGCGTTGTTTTGATGCTCTATTTCTTTTTGCCGAAAATGAAAAATACTTGTATCCAATAAGTATGAATAAGGATGAAATACCTGTAAACAACACCCTATTGATCAGAAAGTACCCGGTTAACGGTACAAGCTTCGTATTTCGCCGGATAACGGTAAAATCCCGGGCTTCATAGAAATAAGCCGATAGACCAAAAGGATCTGTAAGAGCAGATAACCGTTGCGCAAATAACGACTGCGGCATACTGCCCGCCATAAAAGGAGAATTGGAAAAAAGTAATATAACCAGATAAAAAATGTACAGCATCAGCCCTCCCGATACGACCAATAGTTTTCGACGCGTAGTCCATGCAATACCATATAATACGGAACAGGTAAACAATGCGTTTACCAGTCCGAAGACCATAAACGGATACAGATAAAATCCTATTTCGGTATGATTTTGCATTTCAATACCAGTACGAAGACTTTGTCCCAATGTGAAGCCCAGAACCAGGAATGCAAAACAGAGGAGCGTCAGTGTAAAAAAGGAAAAGAAACGTCCCAAAGCAAAACTTTTT
This sequence comes from Sinomicrobium halophytocola, assembly GCF_052983395.1. NCBI lineage: Bacteria > Pseudomonadati > Bacteroidota > Flavobacteriia > Flavobacteriales > Flavobacteriaceae > Sinomicrobium > Sinomicrobium halophytocola. The sequence goes on along the minus strand of NZ_JBRKIT010000042.1, from coordinate 25,599 downwards.
TTGCTAAGGGGTGTGGCAAACAGTACAGCATCAAACCGGGAGTCCCATTCCTTAAACAGTAACTGAAGGGAGAGAACGGTGGCTATGAAAATAACCGAAATGCTAAGTATAGCTACCATAAAACCGATGGTGTAAGGCGAATTCAGGTATACTTCTTCTCCTACGGAGAGGTTAAACCGGCTTCCGGCAAAAAACCCCATACACGTCAATGCGATCACTACCACATAAGTAATGTAGCGTTTGATGTAGCTTTTTATATCGAAGAAAAAAACGTTTTTCATAGCTACTCAACATTTTTAAGGGTCTGAAAATAAACGTGTTCTAATGTAGGGATCGCTGGGAGAAACCCTTCGGGAGGCTCCGTTCCGAACACTGTAATGTGAAGGGATTTTTCTATCAACTGCTTACAGATAACCGGATAAGTGTCCTCGTATTTCGGCAATAATCTTTTATCTATCTGTTTACTCCATATGTTGCCGTTTAAGGCAGAGATCATCTCAGAAGGTTTTCCGGTAGCTACCAGTTTACCTTTATTGATGATAGCCATTTGTGAACAGAGATTCCGTACATCTTCCACCAAATGCGTGGAAAGGATAACGATGACATCTTCACTGATCTCACTCAACAAAGTGTTGAAACGATTGCGCTCTTCCGGGTCCAGACCTGCAGTGGGTTCGTCTACTATAATAATGGCTGGTTTGCCTAATAACGCCTGCGCTATACCAAACCTTTGTTTCATACCTCCGGAAAATGTGTGTACTTCTTTATTTTTAAAAGCAGTAAGGTTTACCTTTTCCAGCAAACCGAGTATTTGCTGTTTACGTTCATCTGCATGAATTACTCCCTTTAAGATCGCCAGGTGTTGTAGCAGATTATATGCTGAAATTTTTGGGTATACCCCGAAATCCTGTGGGAGAAACCCGAGTTGTTTCTTGATAAAACCGGGATGCTTTACCACATTGGTGTTATTAAAGGTAATATCACCCTTTGTAGGTTTTTGAAGTCCTGCTATGGCTTTCATCAGAGACGATTTGCCTGCACCGTTCGGTCCCAATAAGCCGAACATGCCATTATCAATACGCAAAGAAATATCATCCAGGGCCTTAACGTTGTTCTTATAAACCAGTGAAAGTTGATTGATGGAAAGTGTATTCATTGCGGTTGGGTTTAGACAATACAAATCCTGCAATGTCTTTGCATTGATTGTTAAATTATTGTTTGTGAATTGGTTAACTAATTATTCCTGTTCCCTGTATTCTAACAAATCACCTGGTTGGCAATCTAAAACTTGGCATATTGCTTCCAGTGTATCAAAACGTACACCTTTGGCTTTTCCGGTTTTAAGTATGGATAGATTGGCAGGGGTAATTCCCAGTTTTTCCGCCAATTCTTTGCTTTGCATTTTACGTTTGGCCAGCATTACATCTATATTTACAATTATTGGCATGGTTATATGAATAAGTCCTGTTCATTTTGTAAATCCAATCCCTGTCTGAATATTGCCGTAAAAAAATAGGTGAAAGTCCCGAGAATAATGTGAACGGCAATCAATTCCCAGATAATCCCGTCAATAGGAACAAAAAAACTACTGATTATGGTTGCCAACACGGGAGCAATAAGATTGAAGGTGTAAAACCGGTTCAGGTGAACGATGTTTTGAGTCGTAAATAACCTGGATTGAAAAAAAACTTTGAATACGTTAGAAACCCACCAGAAAAAAATACTGTACAGCCCCAGCGGTAACAAAAATGAAAAGATAATGTAGGAGACATTATTGTCCACAATAAGGAACGGCTTTGTCGTAAACGGGTAAAAAATGTGTAAATACTTTTCTTCGTAGGGACTTGCCCATATCCCGGTAATAATGCAGAAAGCGGCATATAAAGTAGTTACTGAATACCCTAAAGCCAGTATCCGGCTGATAATATACAGGGTTTTGGCTATGATTTTAGCACGTTTCATTTCGTATCATTTAAATTTATTTGTCAAATATAATAATTAATTATTGTAAAACGATAATTAATTTTAAATAAAGGTTAGGCTCGTATAAACGTATCCGGAAAAACTTATACCGTATTTGAGATTTATAGGATGGAAAAATTAATTAGTAGCCGGGAAAGTTTCTTGTCATACATTTTATTTTTCCATTTATCCGGAAACATTAAGACAGAATATGCTTGACAGTCTCAATAAATTTGTCCATTTCCACATCGTTCAGCGAAGCAAATCCAATCCTGACCCCATTGAACCTTTCGATAAAAATATTGTCGGTTTCAAGCAAATAACCTTGTTTTAAAAGTTTATCAGGCAAGCTTTTTAATACCTCTGTTTTTTTGAAAGTCACCCAGACCGACATACCTCCCTCGGGTTTTACGAAGCTCAGGTATTCTGACAGATTATTTTGCAGTAAAGAACAAAAATAATCCCTGCGATGCTTATATATCCTGACCGTTTTTTTTAAATGCCGGTTCAAATCACCGGACTTTATAAATTCGCTTACCGCTCTTTCCAATAAGGGGTCGCCCTGCCTGTCAATGACCCTTCTCAGTTTATTAGCGGCTTCCATGATCTCTTTCGGAGCAACAAAATACCCCACACGTACAGACGGGGAGAGGCATTTACTGAAAGAACCGATGTAGATTACACGTCCGTCCTTATTTAAGCTTGCCAGGGGCAATAGCGGGCTATTGTCGTAATGCAAATCATAGTCATAATCATCTTCCAATACGTAAAAATTGTGCTTTACGGCCAGTTGTAACAATTCAATACGGCGTTTGGGAGAAAGCCTTACCGTTGTCGGATAATGATGATGGGGGGTAATGTACAGCAATCTGACTTTCTTTTTTTTACAAATCTCATCCACTTCGCCCACATCGATACCTTCGTTATCTACCGCTACATGGGCTACTTTACCTCCCGAATGATTAATAATATTGTCAACTATCTGATAGCCGGGCAAACTTGTTATACAATAATCGCCTTTCTTTAACAAGGCAGAAACAGTAATATAAATGGCCATCTGACTGCCCCTCGTTATAAAAATATTCTGATGATTGGTTACAATTCCCCGGGTTGTATGCAGGTAAGATTTCAGGGTCATTCTCAAATCAAGATCTCCCTCAATATGATTGTATTTCAACAAAGCACTAAAAGCAGTTTTGGAAAGAATGGAACGATGATATCCATACAGCGTATTCAACGGCGATAACCTTACATCGGGAACGCCATCATCGATCAGTCGAACACTATTATAATCAAGGTAAAAGGATTCGAGAAAGCGGAATTTATTGACTTTATGGCCTGTTCCCTCTGCCGCTTCTCCGAAACCCGTATCCTGCAATGGCTTATACTTTAATTTGGGCAAATTATCGGATACAAAAGTGCCTTTGTGTTCATAACTTTCCACCCATCCCTGACTCGATAGTTCTTCCAGGGCAGCAGTAACCGTTTTACGGTTTAAAATTAGTAAATCCCCAAGCACCCTGGCTCCGGGTAATTTTTGTCCGGGAAAAAGATGTCCGTCATGAATCGATTTAATTATGGCATCTGCTAACTGCAAGTAGATCGGTTTGGTTGATTCCCTATTGATCTTTAATATCGATTTCCATGGAAACATATACAGCCATTTTCAGGTCCTTGATCTGGCCCAGTTACAATGTAAAAAGTGTACCACTAAGATAGTCGAATATAATTATATTTTTATTACGAAAAACAAGATGTATATCGACTAAGGCACGTTTATTAAAACAGGCGGAGGCCGGAAATCCCCATGACAAAGGTCTCGAAATCATAAAACCATACACGTAATATCAGATATGTGACCTCTCTGATTTTAGATTGTAAAACAGTTCTTTTGAATCGATATAACCCTTCAAAATAAAAATAAATGACGCACTATAGTACACATATCGCAGTCCTATTTTTACTAATTCTACCAGGTATTTTTACACATGGTTCCGCACAATCCATAATAACGAAGGAGGACCTGGTTAATGCCACTATTGAGGCAGATGGCAAATTAAGAATCACACCATCCGAAACTTCTTCTCAACATGATTTTGACTTTTTTGAAGGCCATTGGAAAATCCGTAACAAAAAACTCAAAACACGATTGAACAACAGCGCGGAATGGATTGAATACAACGGTACCAACAAAGACAAAAAGATATTGAACGGGATCGGCCATACCAATAACAATCGCTCCGTTATTGATGGTAATCCCTATGAAGGTGTTGGCCTTACCCTCTTTAATCCGAAAACAAGACTCTGGAGTATTTACTGGGCAAGCAGCAAAAACGGGGTCCTTGATAAGGATAATCCCGTGGTAGGGTCCTTTGAAGGTAACATCGGTACTTTTTATGCCCGGGAAACTTTTAATGGCAAACCTGTTATCGTCATGGCAAGGTGGGATAAAACTGATCCGGATAAAGCCATCTGGAGCCAGGCCTTTTCCGAAGACAACGGGAAAACATGGGAATGGAACTGGTATATGTACGAAAACCGGGTCATTGAAAATGAAAAAGAGCTCCGGGAAAAACTGCTGACATTTGACACAAAAATCCCCATTCCTGATCTTTCTTTTGATAAAAACGAAGAACTGATCATTAAAGCATCCGAAACATCTTCCCGCGACGACTTCGATGTGCTCACGGGCAAGTGGAAGATGTACCACAAAAAACTTAAGTCCAGGTTAAGCAACAATAACGAATGGATTTACCTCGAATCTGCTGATATCAACTATGGGGCCATATTACAGGGTATTGGCAATACAGATTTATACCGGGCCTCTATTGATGGTGAACCTTTTGAAGGGTTTACATTACGGTTATTCAATCCGGAAACAAAACTGTGGAGTTTGTATTGGGTAGCAAGCAATTCCGGTGTTCTTGACCCACCGGTTGTCGGTTCGTTTGACAATGATATCGGACATTTTTTCGGAAAAGATACTTTCAACGGAAGAGATATCGTTATGGTATTCCGCTGGGATATGCGCGACAGGCAGCACCCTGTATGGAGCCAGGCCTTTTCCGAAGACAACGGGAAAACATGGGAATGGAACTGGATTAATGTTTCGTATAAAACGGAGTGAAACTGCACCTTCTGGGATGAATGAATATAAGGCACAAACAATCCGGTGTATGGGCAAGAATTCCTAGGCAGGATTTTTAGCAAAATAGCCCCGGAAAACAATACCGAAAATGATAACCCGTCGAAAAAAGGAATACCTCCCACTAAAGCTTTTACGGTTAAAGAAAAAGATGGTGATGTAGAACAACAGGAGAAAATATGGGCTGGCTTTGCTTCAGCCTACGAACACTATAATAGCCCTGATTTTCCATTACTTCGGCTTACTGTATGATAGAATCCTTTGAAGCATATATCCGTAGAAGAGCTCAAATATTGTGGGTCAACTATTGATTTTTATAACCGAGACGTGTTTTCCATTGCAGGGGTCCATACACCACAATATTCAAACTTAAAAAAAGGTTAAGAGTGATTTTTTCATGTTTGTAATGATTTGGTTGATCAAAAATTAATCTTTATTCAGCGTCTTTGATCCTATGCAATTTATTGCCACCCCCTTCTATACATGTCAAATAGCTCGGTACAAGAATCACCATATCACATTCAAAATCAATTGTTCCCAATTTCCAATTATAGAATTCCCTTGTGTAACAGGTTTATCATCAATGCTACAAGAATAAAACAAAGAAATACAGAAAATTAAAGATTTTTATGGTTTTTGTTTTTGAGTTTTATAAAAAAGAAAACGGACATTGGACGTTTATTATATAATTCTTTGTCACATGTTTATTCCACATTATAAACCATTTATACGTTAAAAATTAATTTATTACGGATCCTTTAAATCCCCAATTTCATCAATTTGAACAGACGTTATCTTAAAATCTTGCGGATTGACAGCATCTTTCCGTTTATACGGACTCAGCCCAATAATATGGAGACCATTATAATCTGTGGTAAATACGAAATTAATGGTGGTGTTATTACTGCTAACGGTAGAAATTTGATTGTCTATGACGATGGTTCCGTTGCCCATGACATCTTTAAGTTCAACCTTAACCCTGTATTCTTTATTCGCCCCCGCATTAAAGGAAATAAAACTACTGTACGAGTAATATGTATTCGGGGAATGGACATTGTTTGTTTCTCCGCTAAGCCTTGGACTTACGGTAAAAACTTCAGTGGAATAATTGCCAAAAAAACTAAAGCTCAATTCATTATCGTAAGGCTTTTTGGGGGTTATACGCCAATTTTTTCTGCTGGGGCGCATTAAAAGTTCCTTGTCAATATTTAATGGTTTGAGATTTGTTAAATTGGTCTTGGTGGCCTGCACCTTTTTCAGGCCTACTTTTTTCAGGGTTGGTATGTTGCTTTTTATGTTGACTTTGGTTGAAAGCTTTACCGGTTTTTTAACCGTCGCAGGCGTTGTTTTTTTGGGTACAAACTGAGCCTGACCCAAAAACGGGCTAAAGCACAGTACCAGGATTAAAAAATTATACGGCGTTTTCATAATTATAGTGTTTATAGATGGTATTTTTATTTTGAAAAAGATGTAAGTACGGTACTGCTTTGCAGCTTGCCCTTGGCGTTGTAATCTTCGGTTTTTACCATGCCTATGCCTTCGGCCAGCCATGTTTTTTGGGTACTGTTGAATTTGGCCATCATCATTTTCCCACTGCTCGATTGGGTTACAACCATACAATCAAAGGTGCCTGCGGACGTGGTTATGGTTTCGGTGCCAACCACTTTTCGGTCGGTTATGTCAGTAGTCATGTTCAGGTTCATGCCACCCATGTTTACGACGATGTTCATACCGGCATCGGGCAGGGTTTGCCCTGCTGAAAGCGTATTGGGAAGCTCAACATTGGTGCCCGTAATATTCACCTCGCTATTTTGGAACTGTTTCATCATATCGGCATTCATCAGTGATTTAAAATCCATCGTTACCGTAGTGCCGTTACAATTCATATCGAACGCACTCAGCATAACGGATTTTCCTTTTTTATCGAACAGTTCTGAATTGATTGTGGCCGTGATACTCACTCCGGAATTGTTCACGTTGCTTACGGTGTATTTCATCGTACCCTCCGTTTTCCCCTTTTTATTGAGCATTTCATATTCGGAAACATGTCCTTCCCCAAAGGGATAGTACTTGCTACAGTTGCTTTGCCCCATAACGGCTGTGGAAAACAAGGCAATGATTGTTGTAATGATTATTGTTTTCATTGTTTTAAGGATTACTTGTATATAATTCTTTAGGTTACTCCCTTTTTTAAGGAGGGGATAACTTTAATTCAGGACTAATTAGGCAATACTAAAAGTTCTACCCTACGGTTTAAAGCCCTACCCGTTTCGGTGTTGTTATTGGCCACAGGTTTGGTTTCGCCGTAACCCTTGCTACTTAAAAGGCTTGTATTTGCTTTGTTTTCCTTCAGCCAATTCAATACGGCCAGGGCTCTTTGTTCTGAGAGGTTCAGATTGTAGGCTTCATCACCTTGAGAATCGGTATGACCTCCTATTTCGAGTTTTAATTTGGGGTTGTGTTCGATTAGTGTTAGTACCTCTTGTAATGTCTTTTCAGATTCTTGCTTGAGTACGGCTTTATCGGTATCAAAATAAATTCCGTAGAGTTCTACTCTCCCTTCTTCTTCTAATTGCTCTTGCAGGCTGTTGTCTGTTTCAGGTTCCAGTTCTATTTTAACTTCGCCTGTTTTGCCCTGTGTTAGCGTTTCGACCGCATCATTGTTTTTATACCCTCCCTTAGAGGCCTTGACTACTACCATGCCGGCCGGCACTTTGGTGGCGTGAAACGTACCATCGGCCTCGGTTTGTATTTCGTCGGCGCCTGAAATTTTTATCAATGCTTTTTCAAGGGGTTCTTTTGTTTGGGCATCAACCACCAGTCCGTCTATTTGGGCGGTTGGAATATTCTTAGGGTTGATAAGTAATTGTACAAAATCAATGGCAAAACCGTCGCCGGTATCAGTTTCAGGGTCATCAATTAAAATTTCGAGTTGCCCGTTTTCTATCTCCGGGATAAATTCGGGCAATATTTGAATGGAGAGCAATTTTCCTATAGGGCCGGTTTGTTCCAATTCATTAATAAACCCCCCAAACCACGGAGCTTCTTCACCATTCAACCACACCTTAAATTGGGTGTTAAATACTTTAGGTTGAAAGTCATCGACAAAAATCTGTAACAGGGCATGGTTTACAGTTGTGTTTTTAAGGTCGTATTGCAGCGTTAACTTTTCCGGACGGTTGTCAGGGCGCGTTGTAGTTCTGGTGTACCCATCTCCAGAACTACTGTTTTTGTAGCCTGATACCACCATGATTTTATCAGTTCCCGTCGGGTCGCTGTCATCGGGATAAAAGGGATACCGATGTCTGGGTGTTTCTTCGCCCGAAAACGGGTCAAAGCCTTTTGGCCAGCCAAACCCAAAATTGTCCACATCGCCGTATCTGTATTCCACATCGGCAAGCGTGGTATTATAGGCAATGTTGGTTGGATTTTCCCATTCGGATAAAACGTTACCGGGCTTTATTGTTTTGGATAATGTGGACGTGATTTGATTCAGTTCTTCTTCATTTAATTCGTTTAGGTGCTCTGTCAACTTCGGAAAGTTCACATCAATGGTTTCCTCATGGATTGCGAGGCCGCCGCTTTTTTCCAGTTCGGGGTATTTTTTCAGCACTTGTTTCAGGGAATCGAGTTCGCTTTCGGTCAGGGTGTTTTTCTGTACCGAATGCTTGCCCAGCATCTGATCAACCATGGCTTTCCGGTCGCTTCCGCCCGATAGGATTTGCTGTAAGGCTTCGTTGTTTTCTATGTCATCGGCAGAGACACCGAGTATCTCCTCCAAGCCGGATGTCGATTCGTTATCGGTCAAGGTATCACGATTGCCTTCCGCATTGACATTTACAGGCGAATAATTGTCAGTATTAGAGACCTCGGTTTCAACGCCGGGATCACCGGATGCTACGTTTTTGTCTGATTTACAGGCCAGGGCAAAAACCGATAATAAGATTGACATACATAAAATGTGTTTCATAACGGTACGTTCTATTTCTTTTTACCCAAATCTTCGGTTACTTCCACCAGCCACGGGCTTTTGTTGTTTACCGATTCCAGTTTTTTGCAGTGGGTGGCCAACACACAGCCCTGGTGCAGCATCATGCGGCTGTCTTCCAGCCAACCCATTTCGCCCAGGCCAAAACCCCCTTCTATTTTATGCAACTTGCCGTCCTTTACGTTGTACACCCACGCCTCGCCACCGTCGCCAAGAGGAGCGGTAAGGAGTACAAATCTTTTGTTGGGCGAGAGTTCTGCCGTTTCAAAAATGCCATCGGCGTTGTTGGGCGCGACAATGGTATGAAGCGTGCTGTCCTGCTTTTTTATCCATACTTCACCCTGATGCGATCCTGCCAATCCAACCGCTATTGCGTGGGTTGATGGATCGGTTTCCTTTTTTTCGGCGCAACCATAAACCAATACAATACCGTATAGTAGGCATATTGTCTTTTTAATGGTATTGTGGGTAAGGGCTTCCATTATGCTAATCCTTTCGTTTGTATTTGTCTTTTACAAATTCAAAGTACATATAACCAAAACGATCGTACCAGTCTTCCACTCCATATTTGGCTTCACATATATTGAGTTCCATCATGGCTTCGGCCAGGTCTTGTAAAAATTCGCCATATTTTTTATCATAGGCCTGTTCTAATTCTGTAACCGACTTTTCAATGTTCCTGCGTTGGGTCTGCCATGCCAGTCCGCCAACGCCACCTGGTGTAAAACCGGAAACATTATCGCCAAAGGAAATGGCTGCATTAGAAAAGTCTTTAGTGCATTTATAGATGGTGGCCAGTTTTTCAAATCGGTAGCGCATGTTGTTGAACTTTTTTCGGGCTTCCAGGAAGCAGCCGGCACATCCCGAATCTTGTTCCTCTGATATTTCGCCATTGTCGTCAAAATATAAGTCGGTACAAATGGAGGGAATGGTGGGGCTGCCAGCCGGTGGGGTTGAGTTGAAGCAGTCACCAAGCCCGTTTTTATAAACATCGATTAATTTTTTTGCATCTTCCCATGTTTTTCTAATGGTGGATATGGCTTTGTCCAAATTTTTTACGGCTTTATCTACAGCTTTTCGTTCGCTTTCCAGTATGGAAAGTTTGGTCATTAAGTTTTGATGTGTCCCCTCTATTCCCGTTTTGTATTGTTCAAATTCTTCCATAGTGAGGTATCCGCCTCCTCTTGAATTATCTGAAGGTGAACTTTGATTGGTTTGAGCATAGGCACCGAGCGGTATTGTCAGGATAATTATGAAAATGGTCATGGTGTTTTTTCCTTTTTTGCCCAAGAGTTTTCCGGCTAACACACCAATAACCAGCAAGGCCACACCTAAAAGAATATAAAGAATGGTGTTGCCTTGCTGGTTATTGCTGTTGTTTCTTTTGTCCGAACCTCGGGCTGTGGCATTAGCACCGGATTTCATTTCACTTTTCTCGATTTTCCTGAACACACTACCCAGATAGGTCTTTTGGGGTGGACTGGCCAATACGGTAATGTTATAGAGCGAGTTGTTGGGGTTATCTGTTTCTACCTTGATGCCAAAACTGCCCCAGGTGCGTATTTTAAAATCAACAACACCATCTTTGGCAGCAACGATTTTTTGTTTTTCCCGATTTTCACTCCAGTTGTTTTTGGCCAGGCTAACCTGCAACGGACTGCTATCTAAGCTGGTCACCAGGACATCGACAAACTCGTACATATCGTGCCCGGTAACATAGTGGTACAAGATGGAATCGGTAAGGCGGTTAAAGTACACAATACCCTTTTCACCCTCATGTCCTTTTCTGGTGTCTTCCTGCAGTTCCAGTTTAACGGGTTTGATCTTGTCGTCTAATGTAAAAGGCTGTGCATAGTTACCTGTAATAACCGCAAAGAGGAAACCTGACAGTAGTATGGTTTTTAACGGTTTCATGCCGGTTATTTTTTGTATGTGTTAATGAGGTAATTGGCAATTTTATAGGTGTTCTGCTTCCGCTCTTCTTTTTGGGAATCGGTCAGAGGGTTGCCGGTGTTCAAGTAATTGCAACTGATTTTTATGGGATTTGCATAGTCTGTATTTAACAATAACAGGAAGCCTTGGGCAGGATGTCTTGTAATATATGTGTCGCCGGATTCACTTACTTGAATATCTATCATTTCACTTTTTAGCCCTCTTTTAATTTCATCCCTTACGATATCTTTAGGCCATTTTTCCACGCTAACCCCATAATTGACGGTAATACCGCCGGGCCGGGTAACGTTGTATCTGCAATTCCCTCTATAATTACTTTGTTCTTCTACCTGGTTTTCTTCATAACTCAAGGCTTCGGCCAGTTGAGCAGTGGTTAATTTGCATTGGTCACCCGGCGAATAGAGTAGGGTATAATCTCCGTTCTGTTTCAGGTTGATCTCTTTTTCTTCGGTAGTCTTAGCGGCTTCTGTTTTTGCTTCTTCAGAAGTGGTTTTGTCATCTTTCTTTTCTGCATTGAGACAGGCCGTGAACAGTAACAGGATTAAAGTAATGGATGGTATGGTTGTTTTCATGTGCACTGTTTTATTCTTTTTTTCGCGTTAAGGTCACCACAGCACCCGACATATTATCGCGGATAACCAGCTTGGTTTCGGTATGTTCCAAAATGGTTTGGGTGGTGGTTATTTTAGTGGTGCTTACTTCGTCCTGTGCCTGAGCTTTTACCGTCATTATGTTGCCTCCTATTTCGTAGGTGCCTCCGCTATTCGTAAGCAGGTTGCAGTCGTTGTCGTAAAACAGAGTACGGTAGGTATTATCCGAATAGGTAATGTTGGACTTTTTACCGCAATCGTTCAGGTTTTCGTAGCCGGGTATGCCTTCCAGCGATTCGTAATACCAGGTCCCTTCAAGACTGTTGTTTTTTAAACTGTTTTCATCTTTATCCATTACTTTTTCTGGAATACCAAAAACGCTTTCTATAGCCTCGTCGGTCTTTTCTCCTGCTTTTTGTTCGGTCTTGCTTTCTACAGTTTTTTCCACACCGCGTTCGGCTGCTTCCCTGGCTTTTTTGCCCAGTTTTTTAAGAAACTGGGCTTCGGTCTGCTGTGCGGGTGCCAAAAAGGCGAATGCCAGTAAGAGGCCTGTTAAAAATGGATAAGGTTTCATTGTTTTTATTGTTTACGGTTGTCAACTGTTGATTGAGAACTGGGACTACCCACTGAGAAGACTACTCTTCCCCGGGAATTTTGTCAAAATTCATTTCCGAAGTTTCACCAGAAACCCCGCTTTTCCAGGTTGTGTTCATTTCAGTTTCGGTAATCGAATGGATGGTGTGTTCGTAGGGATAGTCGTCATCGAGCACTTTAAATTGTGTGTCGCTTACCCACTCTATATTGTTGGTCTCTGAAAATCCGGCTAAGCATTCGCCGCTGGTATCGTCGGTATAAAACCAAACTTCAGTAACGATGTCCCCATCAAATTCATAGTAGGTTGTTTTATAGCAATCGTCCATGACTTCGTTTTCGATGTATTGCACATACCATCTGCCTGTTTCGGTAACCAGTTCTTGTGCCGTGGGTTCGGGCTCGGGCGTTGGGCCGTCATCATCATTGCTGCATGAAAGGCTGTATATTGAAATTACAGAAAGAACAGATGTTATTTTAAGTGTTTTCATTATGGTTCTTTATATGATAATACTTGCAAGATGGTTTATTTTGTTATGGGGCCTTTGTAAAAAAGCGTCTTTTATTTATTGTGCCATAGGGTGTAAAAATGAAATCCCCGCACTTTTTATGTGAAAAATTAACAATCCACTTTTAAACTCAGGTTTGTAAGAAAGGAAATAAAAGCTTATTTAGTGTGTGGCTAGCGACAGGAAAGCATTTGTCCATACTGCTTGTTCGATAGAGGTCAGCTTGACAAAAGGATATTCATCGCGTTTAAATTCTGAAGGGGACATTCCTAAATACTCTTTAAAGCTCTTGGAATAATGAGGGCTATCATAAAAATTAAACAATGAAGCTACCGATTTACAATCACCGCTTTCTATCTCTTTGAAAGAAGAAAATATGAAATTGTACCGAATAATTTTTGCATATGTTGAAGGCTGAATACCTACAATTTCTTTAAATTTTTTTTGAAAGTAACGCTTACTCACATTCAGCTTAGCGATAATTTCTTCAACAGTTATTACACCCTTGTTCTTTAGTATAAGATTAATTGCAATATCAATGAAGTTGAAGCCTGGTTTTACTGTATTCAATTGTTCGATAAAAGTGGTGTCCAACAAGCGAATTTTATCTTCTATGGTGTGCCTTTTCAAAAGTTCCTCCGGGAAATTATCAAGCTGGTTGTAAAACAGATTTTTAGGGTTTATACCGGTATTTACAATTTGGGAAATATCTATTTGAAATAAATGGTACAAAGCAGTAGGTTTAAGACACACAACAAGTACATTTAAATGATCATCGGAAGAAAACATATAATAAGGAACCGTGGTCTGGGCATTTACATAAAATTCTTCTGTATGATAGACGTAATCGTCAATTTGCACTTTCATCCTTCCTTTTGTCTGAAATCCCATAAAACTACAACCTGTAGGGATGCTCAAATATTTAATCGCATCACTTTGAGATTTTTTCTTCCAGTTTAATTCAAAATAAAACAAGATAAAATCTCTTAACTTCGGGTGAGGTTGGAATTTTCTAAAGATCATTTCATCTGATTCGATTAATAAATTTAACCATAAAACATTATGTATGAAAATATTAACGGTATTTAATCTCCATTTTATAATGTCAATTAATCAGATTGCTTTGAATATGGTGCATTCAATACAGCATATTGTTGAGGCATGTTATCCAAAAACTATACAAGTAACCGATAGATTCCATGTGCAGAAACCGGCTATATAAGCCCTGCAAGAACTTCGTATGGAAGCTATGGAGCAGGAAAATCGACAGATCGGGCAAGCTTTAAGATGCTCTGATGACAGTGAAAGCAACCTGTAACCTACAACGTATAATAGCTTTTTATTTTTACTTAGTCCTAACTTTTAGGCTTGATCCAACTTGTATGCAACCAGTGCCACACTATAAACAAGTAAAAAGCCTCTCCGCAAAATCCCTGACTTTTGGGGAGTTAGTCAGGGTTTTTGCTGGTGCCGAAAGTGTTAAGCTCCCTTATGGTTGCATACGACCACAGTAGCGTTACCAGCCGAAACGAACATGTCACCATTAGAAGCGGGCACGTTTCTGGCCCAAACGATATCGTGGCTAATGGGGACGATACCGCGGGCCGTCCAAACGGATGCGCGACCATTAGAAACGAACACGTTCCCAGTCAAAACGATATCGTGGCTAACGGAAACCATACCGTGACCACCCCAAACGAATGTGTGCCCATTAGAAACAAACACGTTTCCAGTCAGAACGATACCATGGCTAACGGAAACCGTACCGTGACCGGCCGAGATGAATGTACGATTACTGGCAACGGACAGGTTTCCGGCCACCGTGATATCCTTTCGGCCAACAACAAAACCCCGGCGCATAGACAGGGTTTCCCGATGCCCCGGAACGATACCGCCCCGATAAGGGACGATGCCGTGCAGATCCATTTTTTGTTATGTACTCATCAACAAGATCCCCCACCATGGGCTTAGTATCGAACAACCAATTTTTTGAAATGATTTTATGGGCATTTTCTGAAGTAAAGCTCTCCAAAGTATAAGTCCATAAGACTAATGAATCTTTACATGAGATTGACTCATTTTTGGGAAAAGCGGCAGTATGTCCCAAAAACATCAATATAAGTGGCATAATTTTCATAACCAAAGTGGATATTTATAGTTATAATTTCTCGTCCAAGAAAAATTCAAAAAACCTAACTTATTAAACCATGGGTTTTTCATAAAGCCCACGATTTCACTTCTTGAAAATGAACTTCGAAGAGTCCCTGCACCAATAAAACTTTGATAACTATACGCTTGATATTCCATCATATCTCTCAAACTATTTATAAATGAGTATGTCGTACTGGAACAGCTAAACATTCTGTTGCTACCGCTGGTCAGCGCTCCTAGCTGGACATTAAAGTCATATCCCAACGTAGCCAGGGGTTAACATCAGCTTCCGCTTAAAAAGAAGCGCAACAAGGAAGTCAAAAATTCGAAAAAAGCTCTTTTCCCCTTGTCCTTCTTCTCCTTTTCACATTCTTCTTTTATGGCCTCATCCTTTTTTTCATTATTCATGACTTTCTTTTTTTAATATTCTAAAAATAAGAACAATAGTATTGTATAAAAAGGTGGGTAAGAGAATCCAGGAGATCAGGAGGCACCAAAACCTCTCTCAACAGGATTTGGCAGCTAAATGTAACTTTGAAAAATCTAATATGTCCAGGTTAGAAGCTGGGCGTGTTAATGCTACGTTATCTACACTTAATAAGGTTTCTGCTGCCTTAAAGGTGGATATTGTTAAGTTTTTTAATAAGAAAAAATAGCAAAATATAGACTTGTACAACAATTATCGATGTTGTGTATTGGCTCTTTATTCTTCACCTTTTATTTGATTTTTGAAAGCTCCTGATAGCTTTTCTGTCAGTTCAATAAACTCTTGATTGGTCTGCCCATTCTCGTCAATAACTCGTCTTATTTCATGATCTCTAACACCATATTGATTCATTTCATGAGCAGTACGATTCCTAAGTGTAATGAGAGTAAGTTTCCCAATCTCAAAATTTCCAAATTTGTCGAGTGGGTAAGGCTACAGGGATTATTGCTGAATGAGCAGTTTTAATTTTCAATTTATATTTAGAATAGATTGTGTCAGATTTTATTTTTTGTTTGATTAATTCAATACGTCTAGTTTTGGATTTCGCTTTTTCATATTCGGATTTCCAAAGTTTATTTTCCGTTTGAAGTTTACAATCAGAAAATTTTACTTCTTGTGAATAACTAATTACAAAAATTAAAATTGACATTATGCATAAGATTTTTCTTATATGTGATAACGGGAGCCACTGTAGCAGTTCGTTATTTTTATTCTACTTCAGATATTTTATATCCGTATTCATTCAACAATTCGTTGAAATCGTCAATGTATATTTATGTCTTTAAAAACTCCAGGATGCTCTTCAAGTGTGATGTTCAACCTTTTTATTCCGTCATTTTCCGTTATGTCAATTTCAATTCGACCTTGTTCGGTATCAATTACTTTATTTATCATTTTGTTTAATTTTTAGTTTTGTCAATATTTTTTTGTGCTTGGAAGATTCTTAAATCTTATTCCTTAGTATTGTGCTTATGTAATTCCCTTTGTTTCGACTTATACACGCAGTAACTAAGGTGTGTGGTGCTATGGGAGAACTTATTTTAGGGCTATCGGTTAAAATGGGCAATTGAAAATAGGCACTTTTTTCATTTTCAATATCCAATTCCCATTTTCCTCCAATATTTTTTCTGAAAGTCTCTCCCACATATACGGCAAGCATATTTAGAACAGGTTTATTTACTTGCTTTAATAACTCTTCTTTAGTATCGTAATTTTTTAATATCCATTGTTCAACAGTATCCAGTGACGCTGGTGAAAAATCCAGCTCTACATTTTCTTCCTTTTTGAAAATATTTTTGAATTCATCAAGAGTATCATCCATAACAAAAAGCCACTCTTGGAAATTTTCCTTTTTTTCTTCCTTCTCTTTCGTAGTCATAGGTTGAAATTAATAAATTATTTTTGAATAACGTTTATCCCTGAATTTTTTAGCTCATCTAATAATGGTTGACTTGCACGTCCTTCAATTACCCAGTCAATCTCCCAGCCATCTTGGACCAATTGTTTATCTCTCGCTATTTCTGACATTATATCTTCGGTTCGTGAAAAATATTCGCCGGATTTAACTTCTACCCCTCTCCGGTCTGCAACATCTGCTATATCCAATCTTCTGGCCTGACCGTTAACATCAACTGTGACCTCTCTTTCTCCCCATCCTAATGACTCGTGATAATTGTCTACTGCCTGGTTAGCCTTTCTTGCTCTTTCCATATTGTTATCGTAAGTCTTACTCCATCTATCATAATCCCATTCTCCACCTCTTTCTTGGTATTCTTCCCATCGCTGAGCCTTATGTGCAGGACTGCCAGGCGACATATCCTCAATTTTATTAACCACCGGTCCCAATTCCTCCGGGATAGGTGGCAAACTATTCTCCAAAGCCCTCGCTCCATCGGCTACATCATCTGCATTCTCCAAAGCCCTGGCACCATCTGCCAGATTATCCATCGCATTAACAGCTCTTGCCGCATCCACTCCTTTATCCGCAGCTTTTACAGCAGTTACCGCAGTACCCGTCCCGGCCGTTGCCACCGTTGTTCCTACCTCAAATAATACTTGCCCGGTAAGATCTCCCCATTCCCTGGCATCCATATTGGCCATTTTCTCCTGTAAGGCATCGAATGCCTCTGCATTTTCTACCTGGGCAGCCATAAAATCATCCCGGTCTAAAATAGCATTTACTGTGGAATTCCGATAGACCCATGTCCCTGCTGACTTAGCTGCGCCACCTAATGCCTGAAAGGTTTCCTTATCTTGTTGTAGTTGTTCCTTATAGCCTTCCGGGTTTAGCAACATATAGGGCACACTATGTTTTCCGGACCAAACAGCCAAATCATACACCCCCGTGACTGTTCCTTTTGCTCCTTTCCACAAGCCTTCTCCTACCCCTGCCCCGAAATCCAATGTCTTGTCCCAGAAACTCCTTTCTTCTTCTTCCGGTTCCGGTACGGCTGCCATTGCTGTCTGTAAGGAAAAATATATTTTGATTGTCCCGCCCAGCGCACAAGGAAGCTCACTATCTTCTAACAACAGGCTGTTCCCGTCCAAAGTAATGCCATCGGTAACATTTTCCCAACTGGTGACCTGGGCTGCGCAGGGTTTACCCTGGTTACAGGCACAGGCTCCGAAAGGTTCGAAATTAGCCACAAATATCTTGTCTGCTTCCGTAGCCATGTGTTCTCCGTACACGGTGGTTTCCGCATAGTAGATGATTTTAAACTCGGAAGGTTTGCTTCCTTTATCACACACCAAATAGACGCCTTCCGGCACGTACTTCTTCCCGCTCATAACTCTTTTTTTAAGGGGGTTATACGTGCGATCTGTTCAAAGGTGAACAATCCCTTTATCCGGACCCTAAAAAGCTGCCCGGCGTAGTCTATCCAGTCATAATGGTCCAGGTCATAGGTTTCCAGGTAATCCACATCTACATCTACTTTAAGAGTGATTCTATCGGCCAGTTTGCGGAACATCTTTTGTACACTTTTCTGGTCAAAACGATCTGTATCCAGAGTGCCTTTTCTCAGCAGGTGGGCATTGTTAGCAATAAGTTCTTTCCGCCTTTTTAATGTTGTTGTCAATCGTAGTGGCAGGTCAACAGTTTCAAAGAAACCTTCAAATACCTTATGCTGCGCTGTTTCCTGGACTATTTCAGTATGTTCTTCGTATAAAGGAGGAAATAATAACGTGCCTACTTCGGATTCTTTGAAAACGGAAATAAACCGCTCAGGGTTTTGTAACAGGGCATCCGTTTGTTCCATAATGTCCTCTATGGCAGAAAACCGTTTGTGTTTTTGATAAAACCTGTTCCTGTTAGCCCTCCATATATCTTCTATCTCCCAAAGGTTAAAGATGTGAGTAACTTCTCCCTGGTTGTTAGTTCGCAATTCCAGTTTTTGTTGCAGCCAGGACAGGTCATATTCCAATGCCCATAGCCCTTCTTTGTTGCTTTGTTTCCGTTCCGGGATATGCAACCTATACACAAAGCCTTCTTCATCCCGGCTTAACAGCTTTTTTTCTGCAATGATCTTCACTACATTCTCCTGTGGCATACTACCCATAGCTGCACGCTGCCGGATGTCTATCTGGTAGGTAGCTTTGCTTAGTACAGTTTTGGGCGTTATTTTTTCAATAGCCTGCATCGGTAGGTTATGCTTTGTTGATTTCTACTTCGCCGCCGGATATTTTGCTTTTCGTGCTTCCGTGTATGGCCATTTCGTTACTGGCTTTTATATTGATAATGTCGTCACTGTCAATCGTGGCCAGTGTTTTGGCTTTGAGTGTAACATCGGCCTCGGTACTTTCCAGGCTGACCTTTTGCTTGGCATTAAATTCAATGGTTTCTTCTTCGGCCTGCACCTTAAAGTGTTTTTTCGCCAGGAAATTAATGGTTCCCTCCCCGGCGCCTTCCATTTGCGGTTTGGCTATGATATTAAAACTGTTTCCGGCCAGAACGTTTATATCTGTTGAAATGAGATTTAACGTATTAGGTGCCTTTATCGTCACCTCTCCATTACCGTGCATAATAATGGTATTTCCACTGGGGTCGGCTACAGTAACACTCCCATCCTTATCATTCATAATCATCCGGTTACCACTTACGGTTTGTATAGCTTTCAGGTAGTTCATCGGATCATGGTAGCCGCTCTTGGCCTGGTTGTGATGTATGCTTCCGGTGATGTAGGGCACCTCGGCATTGCCGCTTTGGAAATCCACCATGACACTCTCGCCTTTCTCCGGGATAAAGTGGAAACCTTTACCATTACCCCCATTAGGAGAGGCTAAAGGTATCCAATCCGTGGTCTGGGCATTTTCCTTTTGCCAGGCCATCTGTACTTTGACCCGCCCTAAACCTTTGGGATCATTGTTGTCCATCACTATGCCAGGCTGGCTTTCACATTTGGGATATTCTCCCGGATTGGAAAACGGGGATACCTGTACGGATACAGGAACAGCCCTGAAGTCGTTATTATAATCCCCGGTATCTGTACATTGGTGGGTGACGGTTATCACCTTAAACACGCCCTGGGAGCTTCCGTCCTCGTCTAATATTCTAATGATAATGCCAGGGCGTAATGCCGGATTTTCACTGCTGCCATTAACATAGATCATATTGGCCACCTTTTTCTGGAAATTGAGCTGGGCGAAATCATCCATGTCCGCTTTGCCTGTACCTTCATTCACCAGTTGGTTGTGCTGTACTATGGTCTCTTTGGAAAATATCCTGCCGGAAGACTTGACCAACTCGGCGGCGATACCATTTACCCTGTTCTCGTATTCTGTAGTTTTACTCTGATGGGACTCCCCTTCCGACAGATCATTGCCATGATATTTAAAACGGGTCGGTTGCAGGCTCATTTCAAAATCATAATGGGTCAGGTTGTACCCGTAATGCAGAGGTATTTCCTCTCCTGTATTTTCCTGGCCTATGATAAGTTCTGTTCCATTATAGTAGAACCACTCTCCCTGCCGGGAACACATCCGTCTTAAAAAATTATAATCGCTTTCGTTGTATTGGGTGATATAGGGATAGGGCGTGTTTTTTAAAGGGTTGGATACTATTTTAAGCAATTGGGTATCATATTCCCTGGTGGAGTTATGTACGATATCCGAAAGTGTTTTTTTCAGAAAAGAAGCAGATTCCGGGCCATTGTCCATCAATATCGTGGGACTGTAGGCCCTGAATTGCAGCCGTTTTCCACTGCTGTCATTGATATTCAGGGCCTTGACACGGGTCACTACGCCTTTGAAATACCCTGTATGTGTGGAAAACATACGGTCTATACCCTGCATGGTCACCAAAATGGTTTCCCCTATAAGTTGGTGGTAATTACTTTTAAGCCCCGGGTCCTGGAGATATATTTCTTCTTCCCGGCATTCTATGGTAAGTTCATGGTGACCGTCTATCCGCTGGTTCAGTTCAAAATCGATAAAGGTGCTTATACGAAGCCCTCCTATCTTTACGCTAACATCTGTTTGCAGTGCCATAACTATTACATTTTTCGTTTCCCTGTCTTTTCGCAATTAAAATTCAGAACCTTTTTCCCATTCCAGGGCGTGTATTATAATCCACTTGTTTTGGCTCTCTTTGTACCAGGCCATAATGTTGATTTCCTGATCTTTTTCCCAAACGGTTTCCTTGATAGAAATAGATTCGCTTCGTCGTTCTTCTAAGGTAAAATAATTGTTCAATTCTATTCTGGACTCCGGAAGGGCATCATCCAGTATAAAAGTTTCCACGTGCAGAGGCTGTCCATATTCTTCCATCGCCTCCTCCAAATTTCTTTTTTTTAGTTTTTCTATCGTAACCGGAAGGCTTTTCATTTCTTTTTCCTGTTTTTGTGTGTCCGCTTTATGTGCGTTTTTTTTTGAGGCCAGGTTATTACAGGCCAATAGCAAACTACATGTTATAAGGACAAATACATTTTTCATATTATTGTACTTTAAATATGCTGAAAGAAGTCTCAGGTATCATAGCATTCAGTTCCTGTATGAGATAATCCAAATGCCTTTCTCTAAGTTCATTTCCTACATTCATAATACTGGACCTGTCCATTTGGAATGTGCTGCTGCGTCCATATTCATCTCCATGTGTAGTCGCATAAACAGAATTTCCCGCTGCATGTCCAAATTCGTGGGCCACAGGATACTGAAAATAACTGTTCCCGTTTTTGACCCGCCCTACAAGCACCAGGTCTTCCGTATCCAGCTGTATTTGTCTGGCGTTCCACTTTACCTTGCTGGTATTAAAATCCCCAGGGGAAATCTTTCGCACCACAACCTCCCAATGCGGATTGGACAATACCCATTTGATGTCGAAATTCACGGTAAAATCTCTGTAAGAAGATTGCTTGGCAAAATCGGAGTTCCCTTCTATCCTAATTATAAAATGCCCGCTCCATTGGTTCCATATCAAGGCATCAGCTTTACGATGAAATTCCCTTTTTTCATCATAGGTCCAATTACTCACCGGAATAACAAATTGCCAGTTGTATTTCCATCGTTGTTGTACCAAAATGGTATGCCTATAGGCTTCTATAGTGATATCCATCCGGTCGGTCTTTTTGGTATATTCCATTTTGGAAAACAATAATTAAGCTAATCTATACTGTAGCGGGCCATCGCTTTTTATAGGGGGTATTCCCTATAATGATTTCCTGGGCGGAAATGACAATTTCCGTGCACATAGGATCATCACCTATAGCCCTGAATTTCTCTTTGTACCGGATGCAATAGCCCTTTTTAAAACTTGTGGATTTCATCCGGGCCATCCCATCACGCTTATAAAAGATGAGTTTACCGTCTTTCACCTGGGTAGAGCTAACCACCCAATCCGCAAAATGGTCTTTCATATCTGTTTCTACCACAAGGCGTATTTCACCTCCCTTGGCATTGGTGGAGGGTTTACCATTATGGTCTGTCCCTTTTTCTACTAATATGTCATACTCCAAAATATTGTAGGACATGTCGTCAATCTCAAATTTAGCAAGGAAGCTCATACCGTTATGTGCATTATATTATTTCTATAGATTACTAAAATATATCTTTCCTTTCGTACTACACCTCACTGGAAACCAGTATTTTTTGATTATTACACTCTTCTTATTCCAATGTTAACCTCCCCGATAATAGCTTAAGTTCCTCACGAAGCCCTTCGAAAAAAGAACGATAATTTTGTATAAGCCTGGGAGCATAAACCCCGTACTTTTTGCAGTGATACGGAAAAAATTTAAACATCATCGGTTTAGCCTCAACAGGCACTGCCTGGTATAGTGTTCGTTTTACCAACCGGTCATCATCCAGCAATTGGTTTAAGGATTCAAAATAGGTTACGGAAGGTTCTACTTTCTTCCTGGTAAACTACTTTATTTTAGTACCCAATGCAGACAATTCTTCTTTTATCAATTTGTACTCCCACTCGTAAACCGCTCTTTTCCCTATTTTTATATCTGCCATTACCGAGGTAAATATATACTTCTCCTTAACCAACTTGAAGTAATTGAGTTCGGGAAAACAAAGTATGCGACGCAAGCCTTGTGCCCTGTCTTCGGAAATGAAATCCCTCCCCTGCATTTCCAGGTATTTATCCGGGATTACCTTTCTCCTTTTCCAGATACCTTTTAATCGCAGGAAAGATGCTGTATCTCCATAATTTTCTTCCGCCTTTCGCAGATTTTCTTTTGTGAATTTTGCCAATAAAAACTAAATTTAAATTGTATATCTCCTTTTCTTCATTCAATACACAAAAAACAATTTCTTCCGTATGCACTCATGCGGAAAAATCAGGATTGGCTTGGGAGGGTAGGGTAAATAAGGGGGAGTTACCCCCCCTTATAATTTATTTGATTTGATCGTTTATTACAATAAATCAGGAATGGGAGTTATACCCATTCGTTAATATGCTCTCCGCCACCGCTGGAAAGCATACGGCAGGAAATGGTGAAAGTTTCTGTTAAAGGATTGTCTCCCCTGTGGTCAAAGTTTTCTTTGTACTTCACCAGGTAACCTTCGGTGAAGTTCACTTCACGAAGTTTAGCATCGGTATCACGCTTAATATACGTGATCACCCCGTTTTTACGTTCGAAGTTATTGGTCATCCACTCAAAAAAGAAAGAGTCTCCGGTGGATTCTACTGTAAGGTAAATTCGTCCTCCACGAGTAACCGAAGAGGGACGTCCTGTGGCATCTACTTCTTGTGCCAGGTCATAATTAGCGCTCAGAATATTCACTTTCTTGCCGCCAACAGATAATGTTGCTTTAAATGACATAATACGTAAAATTTAAAAATTAAGGTTAACAAATAAAAAATACCAAATCAAATATTGAGTTATATACAGGTCACAAGATATTACATTTGAGAGTTTTAAGCAAAAAAAATTCATTAAGAAAGTGTTATTTCTCTTTTTTACAATGAAGTATTCATCTCGGAAAGGTAGTAGAAGAGCTCAGTTTACAGTAAAAAAGAATTGTCTTTTTACAAACAGTTGTTGAATTTACTTTATTTACCAGACGAATTATTTTTTATTCATAAAAGGGTGTAATTTCTCGGCATGCATATATTCATGAACGCCTTCTAAAGCAGATATGTCCCTTTAGAATGCATAAACCCTTGATTTTTAATCATAAAAAAAGCCCAAACAATATTTTCATATCATTTGGACTTGTAAGCAGGTGGTCCCATATGTTTTATTCGTTTATACACTTATATACAGTAACTTACACTAATATAGCGTATTTGTACTTTCTATTTTCCAAGTCGAAAAGTAATATATAGCTATGTAGATGTATAAAGGTTTGAGCATCGATTGAAATATATTGTATAACCTTCCCAAGTAGGTATGTTGTAAGTCATAGTTTGGGGAAGGCTACAGTTGTCGGTAATTTTGAAAAAAACTTGAGTAACAATTTCGGTTAATGCTCGTCTATAATGATATATGACCTAAAATTTATTTGGAACTATGACGCGGTTAATTCTACTTCTACCATTATTATTTTCGCCTCTTTTGCACGGACAATCTAAGGAAATACAGAATTTAGATTCGTTAATGAAATCAGCAAACGAAATTGGAATTTTTAATGGAAATATAATTGTTTCTGAAAATGGAAAAATTATTTATCATAATGAACTTGGATATACAGATTATACAAAAAGTAAAAAATTAAATCGAGAATCCACGATGCCAATTGGCTCAATAACTAAAGAATTTAATAGCACAGGAATTTTACTTTTAGTAGAAAACGGAGAATTAAAATCAGAAGATAAAGTTTCAGACTATTTAACGTATTTGCCAAATTGGGCTGAAAAAATCCAAATCAAACATTTACTTCAATACACAAGCGGTTTACCAAGAATATTCAAAAACACAGATTCTGAGTACCTCGCTGAATTGAATAATGTGGAAAAATTAGAGTTTGAACCCGGGTCTGGTTACATTTATAGTAATGCAAATGTTTTTCTTCAACAAGAAATTATTAAAAAAATCACTAACCTTTCTTACGAAGATTTTTTAAAAAATAAGTTATTTAAAAAGCTAAAAATAAAAGGTGGTGAAATCCCAAAGGATTCCGTGCTATCTGCAAATATGGCCGGGTCATTCGACAACGATTACAAGGAAACAACTTTTATTCACGGTGGCGGAGAAATGTATTTTTCAATTGGCGATTTGTATAACTGGGTTAGTGGTTTGCACAGCAAAAAAATTATAAAAAACAGTTCACTAAAATTCCTCGCTAAAAGTTTCGACAAGAATTCCCAATCAAGTTTAGGTAATGTAATTTTTGAAAACAATAAAATTATAAAACATTCTCATCAAGGTTCAGGTAATAATTATGAATCCTTTATTTACCACGAGTCAACGAATAACAGAACTATTGTGATGATGACAAATAGTCAAAATTTTAAACTGGGTGCACTTTCAGAAGCAATAATAAACATTTTAAACAACCAAACTTTTGAAGTTCCTAAAAAATCAATTTACCTTGATATTAGAGGAAAATTATTAGATAATTTTCAGGACGGAATTTCATTTTATCAGCACATTAAGTCAAATCAAAAAGAAAAATATGATTTTTCAGACGAAGTTTCAGATTTGATTTATACCGGAAGATATTTAATGCGAAGAGATAGATTCGAAGACGCAATCAAAATTTTTGAGTTAAGCACAACAATTGATTTAAAAAACGTCATTGGAATTTCATATGCCTATTTATTTATTGGTGAATGTTAT